>CAYYNB010000016.1:38371-58575 GCA_964472565.1 uncultured Anaerolineaceae bacterium | reverse complement strand
TTCGCAATTTTGGGTTTGGCATTGCTGATCACCGATAGCAGGGTAGATTTTCCCGCATTAGGCACCCCAACGATCCCAATATCGGCCAGCAGTTTGAGTTCGAGCTTCAGCCAGCGTTCTTCGGCAGGTTCACCTCGATCCGCAATCCGGGGGGCCTGGTTGGTGCTGCTGACAAAACGCGCATTCCCGCGTCCACCGTGCCCACCTTTGGCGACCATCACTTTCATACCCGGCGCGGTTAAATCGGCGATCAACTCGCCCGTTTTGTCGTCTCGAACAATCGTGCCGGGGGGAACGGGGATATACAAATCGTCGCCTGTTTTTCCGGTTCTATCGCTGACACCGCCCGGTGATCCACTGTCCGCTTTAAATTTTTTGTCGCGCGTAAAGTCGATCAGGGTGTTCATCGTGGGTTTCACAATCAAATACACACTGCCGCCGTCGCCGCCATCGCCCCCCGATGGACCGCCGCGCGGCATATATTTTTCGCGGCGGAAGTGGACCCTACCATCTCCCCCGCGCCCGCTTTGTACGTAGATTCGTGCTTCATCATAAGTTGCCATAACGCGGACTCTAACGCATGCACGAAGGAGCGTCAATACGCGAAAAAAAGAGAGCGCTTCTCACGCTCTCGAATTTCTCTAAAGATTAGTGATCTCGCTCGGCTACCAGCCGCACCAGTTCATAGAGTTCATCGCGCGCCGCTGAAGGGGGCAGCACGTCCAGCCCGGCAGATGCGAGCGCCGCGAGTTCGCGTACCTTTTCGCGCCCTTTGGCAACAGCCATATCCAGATCATTCCCGCGCAGCAGGCTTTCTCTAAATGGGCCGGGGGCCGTCTCAAGTACCTCTAGTGCCGGGGCCGCCTTCCCATTGCCGCCTTCAATCGCAACCGCCAATCCGCGTCCCTGGCTGACATCGATCCCCGCATTTTTGCCCATCTGCGCCGCTTCGCCCACCAGATCCAAAATGTCATCGGTGATCTGAAAAGCCAATCCAAGATTATAAGCATACTGGTTGAGCGCGCTGATCCAGGCTTCGGGAGCATGAGCAACCGTCGCGCCCAGTGAGGTCGCCGCCACAAACAACGAAGCAGTTTTTTTAGCAATAATTTCGAAATATAACGCCCGGTCCAGGGTACCCGCTTTGGCCGCCTGAATCTGCTGCGTTTCGCCTTCCACCAGTTCCATCGCCGCTTTCGCCAGGATCATGTTCAGTTCTGGCGCATACGGAGCCATGAGCAGATAGGCTTTTGTGAATAAATAATCACCCGTCAGCAGCGCAAATGTCCCGCCCCACCGGGCGTTAACGGTTTCTCGCCCGCGCCGCAGCGTCCCATGATCGTTGATGTCATCATGCACCAGTGTAGCCGTATGGATGATTTCAACCGCCGCCGCTAATGGAACCGCCGGACTGAGGTCGTGCGCCCCCACCGCCTCGGATGCCAGTAAAACTAAGCGCGGGCGCAGGCGCTTACCGCCCGCCCCCAAAATATGTTGGCTTGTCTGCTGTAACAGCGACACATCGCTGACGGCGAGAGACTGAAGGAGTTCATCTACAGCCTGGAGTGCGGTGTCAATCGCCATTCGGCCTCCATTTGTGTCTTTCAGAACTTTTCAAACGAATTATAACATCATTTATCGCGGACTGCCAATTTCACTCAAAATCAATACGTTTAATATCGCTGATGTCGGGTTGCTCCTGCGCCTGTTGAATCAGCGAGGTTAGCAAAAGCTGCGCCAACCGGAAAAAGTCCTGAAGTTGATCCAACTGAGTCAGATAATGCTGCGCCTGCGTTTGCTCGACCTCGGTCATGGTCGGCAGCGCTGTTCGCAGCCGAGAGGTATTCTCATCCAGCACGCGCAGCGCCTGATTCACGTCGCGCAGTTCGCGGCTGCTCAAAACGCCGCTCAGAATCCGCCACAGATCGGTTTCGGCCCGGTAAAACTTACGCCGGTCATCCTTGACCCACACTTCGCGCACAATGCCCATATGCTCTAATTGTCGCATATGTGTGCTGACACCGGCTTTGGAAATCCCAAGCTTGTCCATCAGATCATCCAGGCTCAAAGGCTCTGGGCTGAGCATCAGAACACCATACAACTGCCCCATCACTTTGTTAAAGCCAAAGTAGGACGCCAGTTGGCCTAGACCTTCAATTGTGTTGGTGCTGACATGGTCGAGTACTGAATTTGGATTATCCATTGGGTGGGCTGTACATCCTTTCACATATCCAATGGTAGCAGTGGCGTCGAAACGTTGCAAGTAACAGAACGGTAAATCGGCTGATGTCAAACAAACCATTGGTAAATAAGCTTTCTGGACTTAAAATTGAATGATGAATGTGACCATTTCAGAAAGGTTTTTTTCCGCCGTCAATGTCCAACACCCATCTCCGCAAGGTTATCCGCGACATCGTAGCCCGCAAAACGCGAACATTCCTGGTGTCGGTTAGTGTGTTTATTGGCGTGTTGGGCGTCGTCGTCCTGACCACCACGGGCGAACTGATTACCCGCCAGCTTGAAAAAGACCTTATCCCCGGCGAAATGTCGATGCTTCAGATCTACCTCGATCTGCCGGATGACGCCGATCCGGTAGACAACGAGGCTTTGCTCGCCACGCTTGCCAACCAACCCGGAGTCACCAATGTCGAAGGGCAGGCCGTTTATAATATCTCCTGGAAACTCCCCGATCACGACGGCTTGCACGAGGGGAATCTCTACGCCTATTCTGATCCGTTTCGCCAGATCGATCTTGAACCCGTTCGCCTGCTGCAAGGCCACTACCCTATCGCCAACCGCCACGAGATCGCCATCGAACAGCGGATGGCAGACCGTTACGATCTCGCCATTGGGGATTTAGTCACACTGCGCGTGAACCGTCTCGGTCTGGACAGCTACCGCATTGTAGGGCTGGTGTTCCAGCCTTATCTGTATTTCGGCGGCAATCAGGGTGAGGCGGCGTTTTATGCGGCTTACGATGATGCCCAGCAGATTATCGGTTTTACGGGCTACAGCTCGATTTATGTTCGCTTCGAAAACTTCAGCATCGCGCGCCAGGAAGCGGGCAATGTACGTAAAACGCTCACCAACAGCAGCCCCTACAAAATTGTATTCTATCTGCTGGATAATCCCGATCAGAATGCCTTTATCGTGGGGGTGCGCCAGCTTGACCGGGTGCTCGTGATTCTGGCCGTCGTAGCGATCATTGTGGCGGGTTTCCTGGTGACAAATGTCGTCAGCACGATTGTGGCCGAACAGCGCCAACAGATGGGCGCGATGAAAGCGATGGGGGCGACCCGCTTCGATATTATTATCATCTATCTGTTGATGGCGTTCGGTTACGGGGTAATTGGCACACTTCCCGGCCTGCTCTTAGGAATTCCGCTGGGGCAGCGCGCCGCCGAAGCAGTCGCCCCCCTCGCCAACACCATTCTCGAAGACACCACCCCGCCCCTGCGCGCCGTTGGCCTGGGTTTGGGGCTGGGATTGGGAATCCCGATTCTGGCGGCGCTGCTGCCCGTGTTAAACGCCTCGCACGTCACGATCATTGAGGCGATGACAGACATCGGCATCAATGCCGTCTACGGCAAAGGACTGTTCCCCCGGCTGATCAAAAAGCTCCACCTGCCCGCCACCGCCCACCAGGCCTTGAATCAAATTGTTCACCGCAAAGCACGCTTAGCGCTCACCATCCTCACCCTGACGCTGGCCGTCTCGGCCTTTATGGGGATGTTCGCTGTTTTTTATACGCTCAACTCGGTTATTCATGATGTGCGTGACCGGCTGAATTACAAAGCGATCCTCGACCCCACCCACCTTGAAATGCAAGACCTGATGCAGAGCCTTCTGATCAGCGATCCGGTCCGGCAGATTCAACCCGGCGTGGCAATTGAACTGCGGCTCAACTGGCCTGATCCTGCGGTGACAGATGGCTCGGCTGCCGAAACCGCCGACGAAGAAAACAACCGCCTATTCGTCACGGGGATCGATACCCAAACCGCGCTGGACAACCTCGTCATTATCGAGGGTTCGGACTGGAAAGACGATCCAAACCGCCCCGGCGTGGTTTTGACTCCAAAACTGGCGGAGCGCTTCGAAAAACAGGTCGGCGATACCATCCACCTTGAAACTCCAACCCATGCGGGCGAATTTGAAGTGATCGGCATTGCCGAATATCCGCTCGAAACGGCCTTTATGGAATGGCAGCATCTGGCGGCGTTTGTGGGCGAAATTAAAGATGCGCCGACCCCCAACGCCTATTGGGAAAAAGTTCGCCTCAAAACGGAGAATGGTGATGCCGTTCTGGACGATCAAATGATCTGGGCGATTGGCATTGATGAGCGCGTCGGGGATTATCTGGTTCCCGGTTACGATCCGGCAGCGCCGGGCCTCATCATCAGCGAGGATTTAGCCGCCGCCGCCGGGTTAGTTGCCGGAGAAATGCTGATCGTCGAAAAAGCAGACACATCTACGCTGGATGCGATCACCGCCTCAACGGAGGGCACTTATCCCATTATCAACGTGGTGCAGGCCAGCGCCTCGGAACGTAACCTGCTGCTGCGCTTCGCCCCGGAAGAAGTACAGCATAACCCCGATCTGCTGATCGTCGCCCTCTACTGGTCCGATCTGGCGACGCTGATGAACTTCGACTACCGCCAGATCACGCCGCGCACGTTTTCCTTTAATCTCGCCAACCCCACCGATCCCGACTACTATTTTGCGCGCCCGGTAGCCGTCTATAACAATGAACTCAGCTTTGCAGATCGTATCGCGCAAACGATTGTCGGTCTCGGCATGCTCATGACGTTCGCCTCGCTGCTGATGGCGCTCGTCGGCACGATTGGCCTGCTCACCATCACCCTGATCAGCGTTTTTGAGCGCCAGCGCGAAATCGGCGTGATGCGCTCCGTCGGCGCAACCTCGCGCCAGATCTTCGGCCAGTTTTTGCTCGAAGGCTTGCTCATCGGCCTAATCGCGTGGCTGATCGGCCTACCGGTCAGCTACTTTTTGAGCCGCCTATTGATCGAAAATGTCCCCTTCAGCGAAGTGATCCGCTTCCAGTTCCCCGCGCTGACTGTGATCCTGGGTTTTGTCGGGGTGATGTTTCTCACCGCCGCCGCCACGCTCTACCCGTCACTGGTCGCCGCCCGCCGCACGGTATCGGATATTTTGCGGTACCAGTAAAATAGAAGTGGCATCGAGATAAGGAAAAGCCAATGGCCGTTACCCAATCACCCATTTATGAGGAAGTATTTTCGTTCCTGGTATCTTCCCCTACTTTAGAGCAAATCATCTCATTTCGCCCCTCAGAGACGACACAGGCGCGCGTGTCTTACCTTTTAGAAGTCAACCGCCAGGGGCATCTCAGCCGCGAAGAACAAGCCGAACTCGACGAGTTCGAGCAGGTTGAGCACTTTGTACGCATGTTGAAGGCACATGCACACCAACTTTTAGATCAGCAATGAGCTATATTCCGCCTGCCTTACGCCGTTTAGTATTCGAAAGAGCCTCCGGTCACTGCGAATACTGTCGTATTCACGAATCCGACAGTTACATGCCACATGAAATCGATCATATCTATGCGGAGAAACACGGCGGACAAACTGTTCCAGACAATCTATGTCTGTGTTACAGCCTGTGTAATCGCTACAAAGGCAGCGATCTAACTTCACTCGATCCGCAAACCGGACAAATCACCCCGTTATTTCATCCCCGAAAAGATAACTGGATTGAACATTTTCGCTTAAATGGCCCTGTCATTGAGCCACTGACACCTCAAGCCCGTGTGACAATCCAATTACTCCAACTCAACAAACGAGAGAGAGTCATTGAACGCCAACTCCTGATCGCATTAAAGCGCTATCCCTGAAGAAGCATTGCCAACCACCCCGCCGTTTACTATAATGGCTCCGTTCTGGACAAATCACAGAAGAAAGATACGGCAGCCATGAAAAAGTTAACCAGCGCCCAGGTGCGCGAGGCGTTCCTGGACTTCTTTGAAGAAATGGGGCATAAGCGTGTCGCGTCGTCGTCGCTGGTCCCCGGCAACGATCCGACTCTGCTGTTCACCAACGCGGGCATGGTCCAGTTTAAGGACGTGTTCCTGGGCATGGATAAGCGCCCCTATACCCGCGCCACCACATCCCAGAAATGCATGCGCGTCAGCGGCAAACACAACGATCTTGAAAATGTCGGGCCGTCACCGCGCCACCACACGTTTTTTGAGATGCTCGGCAACTTCAGCTTTGGCGATTATTTCAAGCGCGATGCGATCCGCTACGCCTACGATCTGCTGACCCGCGTCTATGA
This sequence comes from uncultured Anaerolineaceae bacterium, assembly GCA_964472565.1. Classification (GTDB taxonomy): domain Bacteria; phylum Chloroflexota; class Anaerolineae; order Aggregatilineales; family Aggregatilineaceae; genus DATAMF01. The sequence continues at coordinate 52,266 of CAYYNB010000016.1, read as the reverse complement.
TATGCCCGTAGACCGGCTGATTTTCACGGTCCATCACACCGACGACGAAGCCTATAACATCTGGCTGAACGAAATCGGCGTGCCCGCCGCGCAGATTTACCGCATGGGCGACAAAACGAATTTCTGGCAGATGGCCGATGTCGGGCCATGCGGTCCCACCAGCGAAGTCCATTGGGACTGGGGTGCCGGCTTCTGCTCGTGCGGAATCGGCGACAAGCCGCATTTTGAACTTGATAACGGCTGTGACCGCTACCTCGAAATCTGGAACCTCGTCTTTATGCAGTTCCAGCAGTTCGAAGATGGCCACCGCGAACCGCTGCCCGCCCCCGGCGTAGATACCGGCGCAGGGCTGGAACGGATCGTGAGCGTGGTGCAGAATGCCCCTGCCAATTATGACACCGATCTGTTCATGCCAATCATCCGCCGCGTGCAGTCGCTTACGGGCGACAGTGACGCCCAGCGCGACGCCAATTATGTGCCCTACCGCGTCATTGCCGATCATATGCGCGCCGCGACCTTTTTGATCGCGGATGGCGTGCGTCCAGGCGCAACCGGGCGCGATTATGTCTGCCGGATGGTCATCCGCCGCGCGGTCCGTTTTGGCACCAAGCTCGGCTTTGAACAGCCCTTCCTGGCCGACGTGACCGACGCGGTGATCGATACGATGGGTTCGGCTTATCCCGAAGTGGTCGATAAGCGCGACGCCATCCGCCGCACGATCACCAACGAAGAAATCCGCTTCCGCCGTGCGATGGATCGCGCGCTGGGCGAACTGGACGACATGCTGGCGGCGCAGCCCGCAGGCGGCGAACTCCCCGGCGATCAGGCCTTCCGGCTGCACGCGGAAAAAGGTCTGCCGCTCGAAATTACGCGCGACATCGCCCAGGAACGCGGCTTCACCGTCGATGAGCCGGGCTTCCGCGCGGCCCAAAAACATCATGAAGCGGTCAGCCGGGGCGTCGAAGGCGGCGCATTCGGTACAATCGACATGGGCGAAGCCTACCGCAAAGCGCTTTCCACCCTGCGCGCACAGGGCATCGAACGCGCCCAACAGGATCAGTATGGCCCCTTGAGCCTCGAAACGCGCGTGCTGGCAATTCTGCGCGACGGTGAAATGGTCGAAAGCGCCAGCGTGGGCGAACAAGTGGAAATCGTGCTGGAAAAAACGCCCTTCTACGTCGAAGCAGGCGGTCAGGTCAGCGATACGGGTGCAATTGAGGGCGACGGCTGGACCGTCGATGTGGAAGATGCGCGCCAGCCCATCGGCGGCCTGATCGTCCACAGCGGCGAAGTGGTCGAGGGCCAGCCGAACGTGGGAACACCGTGCTGGGCTGAAGTCGATGCTGAACGCCGCCTGGATGTGATCCGCAACCACACCGCGACTCACCTGCTCCATGCGCAGCTTCGCGCCGTGCTGGGCACGCATGTCCAGCAGCGCGGATCGCTTGTCGCGCCGGATCGGCTGCGCTTCGACTTCAGCCACGACCAGCCGATCACTGACGAGGAACTGGACGAGATCACCCACCGCATCAACGCAGCGATTCTGGCCGACATGCCCGTGATCGCCACCTGGAAAGACCTGGACAGCGCCAAATCCGAGGGCGCGATGGCGCTCTTTGGCGAAAAATACGGCGAACGCGTCCGCACGATCAACATCATGGAGACGGAACAGGACCGCTACAGCTATGAACTGTGCGGCGGCAACCATGTCGAGCATACGGGCGTGATCGGCCCCTTCGTGATCACGTCCGAAAGCAGCGTAGCGCAGGGTATCCGCCGCGTGGAAGCGCTCACCGGGCGCGGCGCGAATGCTTATATCCGCCGCAAGCTGGGCCAACTGCGCGCTGTCGCGGGGCAGCTTGGCACCACGCCGGACGCGCTGCCGGAACGCCTCGACGCGCTGCAAGACGAAATCCGCGCGCAGCAGCACGAAAACGCGCGCCTGCGCCGTCAACTGGCCCGCTATGAATTCGAGGAGCTGCTCAATACGGCGGTGGAGATGCACGGCGAGGTGGCCGTGATGGTCTGCCGGGTCAGCGGCACAACCCCCGACACCCTGCGCGAAATGACCGACTGGTTCCGCGATGCCGTCGCGCCGGGCGTGGCCGTGCTGGGCATGGTGGCCGACAACGGCAAGCCGCAGCTTGTCGCCGCCGTGACCAAAGACCTGACCAGCAGCGTCAAGGCGGGCGACATCATCAAGGACATCGCCCGGATCGTCGGCGGGGGCGGCGGCGGACGGCCTGATCTCGCGCAGGCGGGCGGCAAAGATGCCGACAAGCTGGACGATGCGCTCGCCCGCGCCCATGACCTGATCACAGCAGCGCTGAACTAGCGCGCCCCCCCTGACTTTACGCACGAACTGCCCCACGCTACCGGGGCAGTTTTTGTACACCCACTGCTAACAGACCCGTTTAACACAAAAAGGTGATTCCGCGCAGCAACCTTTTCCTAACGCGCTGTAGGTTAGAATTGGGTCAATTCAGCCTGAATCATTCAGCCTTATGTGGGATAAATTAAGGCTTAATGGGGATAATGTGGGGCGAGATTTAGCCTGAATGCGTCCCGATTCAGGCTAAATCGCAGGGGATTCACATTAAATCGATCACTGCTGGCAGGTGGCGATGTTGTTGTTATGCTCATCCAGCGTCATGGCAAACAGGTGCGTCGAGCCATCACATGAGAACATATAATAATACTGCGTCGTGGCGGGCTGCATCACCGCGCGGATCGCCGCCAGCCCCGGCGAGGCAATCGGCCCCGGCGGCAGCAGATGCGGATCGGCGTCCTGCTTGAGATAGGTGTTGTAGGCGGGCTTTTCCTGCACCACGCCCAGCGCATAATAATCATTTTGCCCGGTCAGACGCGGCCACCACCGCCCATCCCGGTAGCCGATGGCATACTGCACGGTGGGATCGGCATCGAGTTTCATCGGCAGGCGCAGGCGGTTGAGATATAACGAGGCGATGATCGGGCTTTCTTCCGGCTGGACCGATTCGCGCTCCACAATCGCAGCCATCGTCACAATCTCAAACAGCGTCATCTGCTGATCGGCGGGCGTCTGCGCGAGATACTGACTGTACAGCGGCTCCACATTGGTACGGAAGGTCAGCAGCATCTGATCGCGCAGTTGGATCGCCGTGCTGCCGGGGTTGAGATCATAGCGCGCCGGGAACAAAAAGCCTTCCAACGAGGGCTGACTGCCATCATACAGCACATCAGGAATCCCCGCCCACAGCTTGAAATCCGCCGGAATCTCGATGGGCGCGCCGCTGCCATCAGGCCGCACCAGCCGGATAAAGTCCGCCCCCGTGAACGGCAGCGCGGGCGTGTTGTCGATGGTTTCCGCGATCTCTTCCAGCCGCCAGCCTTCAATCGTCTGGAGGGGAATCAGGGCGGTTTTGCCTTCGGCAATCGCTTCGGCAATTTCGGGGATCGTCTGTGTTTGCTGCAAATAGTAGGTGCCTGCATTGAGCTGGCTGTCCAGGCGGTGATACTGCACGTAATCTACAAACAGGTTAGGGTTGGTGATCAGCGCCTGACGGTACAGATTATTGGCTACCGCGTCGGCAGTATCCCCGGCGGCAATAATAAATTCGCGGTACGTGGCGTCACTGCCCGCAGCGGTGTTGAGTTCATCGTTGTGACGGGCCAGACTCACGCGCAGTTGGATCGCCTTGACCGGATTCAAGCCCTCCTGCCGCGCCCACAGATACAGCCCGCCGCCGACCACCGTCACCAGCAGGCAGACCACCATAAAACAACTCAGGAAGAGCGCAGCCGCAATATTCGGCGTTTTTGTTTGGTTCATGCGAATCTCCTTCTTCGGGGAAAATTATAGGCGGAAAAGCCGCCGCATGAAAAGGGCGACTGGGCTACGAATTCACAATTCTCAACCTCTGTTGTACAATGGCCCCGGATCGTGATTCAATCAACGAAGGGCGGGAACGCGTGACCACTTCGGAGCGGTTTATCTTTATCAGCCATTCAGGGGAAGACACCTGGGTTGCCCGGCAGATCGCGCGGGAGATCGCGGCGCGCGGCGCATCCCCTTTTCTGGACGAGGCCCAGATCGCCATCGGTGAGGAATTTGAGGACGTTTTACTTAAAAATTTAGACAAGGCGCACGAACTGGTGGTGCTCATCACGCCCTGGGCCTTGCAGCGCCCGTATGTGTGGGCCGAACTCGGTGCCGCGTGGCTGCGGCAGATTCCGATTGTGGTGGTGCTGCACGGCATTTCCCCGGCTGAATTTCAGGCGCAGCCGAACGCGCTGGTTTTTCTTAAAAAGCGGAATATGATTAGTTTAAACGACATCGACAAGTATCTGGACGAACTGAGTGAACGGATGGCGGATCATGCCTGAAATCTTTTTATCGTATTCGCATTCGGATCGCGCCTGGGCGGACCAGTTTAGCGCATCCCTGCAAGCGGCGGGTGTCGAGGTCTGGTTCGATGCGCATCATATCCAGCCCGGTGATCGCTGGGCGGAACAGGTCGAACAGGCGCTGCGCGCAAGCGATACGATGATCTTCATCCTCAGCCCCAGCAGCAGCCAGAGTCCCTGGACGTTTTTTGAATGGGGCGCGGCGGTGGCCGATCACAAGCGGATCATCCCGGTGTTAGGGCCGGATATGGCCCCCGAACAGGTGCCCGACCTGATGCGCGGCCTCCAATTTCTGACCGCCTCTTCGCCCTCCGAAGCAGGCAAACAGGTCGCGCGGGCGCTTGGCATGGCATCCGCGGGCAAACGCTGATCACTCCGTCGCGCTCGGCGGTACGGCATCCGGCCAGGGGGTGCCGTCGCGGTGCGCGTCGAGAAATTCCTGCAAGATGATCGCGGCGGCGTGCGCATCGATGCGTTCGGGGCGCGCTTTCCCCGCTGCCGCGAGCGCTTCTTCCGCTTCCCACGAAGAATAACGCTCATTCCAGAACATGACCGGCACGTTGACCGCCGCCGCCAAGCGGCTCGCCCACAGCCGGACGCGATCCGCCTGGGTATAGTCGGTGATCGCCGGCGGAGATTCCGGCAGGCCCACGACGAGCGCCACCGTTTTCTGTTCGCGAATCGCCGTGTTGATTTTGGCGAAATCTTCCTTTTTGGATTTGCGGTAGATCAGTTGCAGCGGGCGCGCCAGCATGCCCGACGGATCGCTGACCGCCAGCCCGATCACTTTCATCCCATAATCGACGCCCAACAGCCGCCCCTGCAAATTAGATAGCGCCATCTTTTAGTTTTTTCAGTTTAGTTAGGCTCATAAGATGAGCGAGTTCTTCCGCTAAAGTTAAGCCTGTAAAAAATCCAGGACTTTTAAAATGAGGAAACCAGACAGTAGACTCGATATCTCCGAAATCTTTAGAATGAATAATGCACTTTGCTCCTTCCCGGCGTCTATTAATGAGCAGTTCGATTCTTTCTTCCCATGTTTTGGCTGTATTTAAATTTGGTTCTTGGAGAAATTCTACTGACCATGATTCAAGACCTAATTGTATCTCTAAATCTGCCACCATTTTATAGACAGGGTTATGCTTAACTTCTGCCATTGTTTCAATCCATAAGTAGTCTCCAGGTTCTAAACCACCTTTATTGCTCTCATCTTTCACAGCTTTTCGGGCAAACACTTCCCCAATTATGCCATCAACTATACTGAACTTGATATCATCCGCTAGATCTCTAAATTCTTCAGAGCTTAGAACAAAAAATGGAAAGTCAGAACCATGAGCGACCTTCAGTTTTAGCTCAATAGATGATTTTCGCTTTTGGGCAGCTTGCTCTTCTTGAGGGAACTTAGGTACATATTCTAATCCTACGTTAAAGCCCTGCTGCATCCCATCAAATTCTATGCATAACAGGGGTTTACCTTTTTCATTGCACAATGTGTAATCCACACTGGTATTTTTTAGGAAATTGAAATCTTTGCGATCAACCCTAAAAGATCTGGAAGGGGTAATACTATAATCACGTAACCCTGAAGTCGTGAAAATATTCAAGAATGGGAGGTTATGATAAATTTGATATTTTTTCTCCCACCGTGACTTTAATATCTCATAGTTTTTTCTTTCAGAATAACTTCCATAAACACTTTCTTTCACACCCATTGCCTTTCCTCCTATGGCGTGTTCACCTCCACCGTAATCCGCACGGGCAGCACCGGCAGGCGGTTATACCAGCCCGGCCAGGTTTCGATCACCGGCGGTTGGCTGGGATCGAGCACCCATTCATCCTGCATCCGCTGCATGGCCGTTTTTTCGCTGACTCCGGCGATCCGTTCGCGCACCGCGTCGGTATCGACATCCACCGCCCCGCTGCCGGACACTTCCATCTCGAACGATACGCGCCCGCTGGAATCGGGCGGGATAATGTCGCGGATGGTAAAGGTGAGCGTGCTGGGCAGCACTTCCAGATTCGGCGGGAGCTGCGGCCCCAGCGCGCCATAGGCTACCGTCCGCGCCAGCGACTCATCGATCACAACGGCGCTGACATTCGCGCGCAGGTCCAGCGTCAGGCTTTCCGATGTTTCGCCCACCACCTGCGGCGTGTAAAGCGTCCATTCGGGGCGCTCCTCGATGATCATCAGCGAGCCGGGAACCAGAAGCTGATCGCCGCCCAACTGGTGCAGCAGTTCATCCCGCGCATTTTGCAGCAGTTGCAGCCGCCCCCGATCCAGCAGCCGCTGCTGATCATCTGCTGTAACATAAGAACGCTCCTGCGTTGCGCCGCCAAAGGTCGCGTTGGGATTCGTCACGGATACCCAATCCGCAAAGTTACTCTCGATGCGTGTGATCGCCCCCGGATTAACATTGCCCCCTGCCCCGGACTGTTCGGGCAATGCCTGGATCGGAACTTCCACGCGGGCATCCACTCCGGCGGGCAGCGTCATCTCCTGCATGGTCGCAAACCGGATCGGGTAAATGTCGCCGGTGGCGACGATGGTCCCCAGCGGGATCACCAGCGGCTGATCGGTGGTATTGGTGAAGACCACCACGCCCTGTGACTGCGACGTGCCCGACGTTTCGCGCCCCGATGTTTCAATCGTGACACGGCTGGTCGCCTGATGCGTGATAATCGTGGCGGGAATCTGGTTCGCCACAATATCAATATCGGTCAGATTCGGATCGGCGATGATCGGCACGCGCACAAAGACCTGATCGCTGGCGGGGGTGATCGTCACAGTGGCGCTCGGCGCGGCTACAAAAAAACTGAAACCCACCGCCACCAGAATGCCGAGAAACACAATCACCCGCCCCAAGCGCCGGATGCGCCGCCCGGCGGGCGTGGGAATGCTGCCGCGCGCCGCCAGAATCTGATCGGCCAGCACCGCCGAGGCTACCGGATCACGCGGAGGCAGAAAGACTTTGTTACGCGGCTTTTTCCACGATCCCAGTGTGGCGGCCTGCTCGTTGGGAAACACCGAAATATTCAGATCGGCGGCGTAGTCGATCACGTCGGGATCGTCGGTGACGAGCGCGATCCGCTGCGCCATTCTGGTCGCCTGCCGCTGGACCAGCAGCAGATCGAGTTTGCGCCGCAGCACGGATTTTTGCGCGGGCCAGACCAGCAGCACAAACCGCGCATCAATAAAGGCGAGGCGGTCCCGTACGGACACCGCATCATCATAGGGTTCAAGGTGAAGGATATGGAGGCTATTTTTGGTCATGCCCACTATCATACACCGCCGCGGGTTTTAAAACGATCCCGGTGATCGATGCAATCTGCTCACAGGCGGCACGGACCATCGGCACAATGTAGCGCGCGAAATTTGCCGCCACATCGCTGCGCAGCGCCGCCCCGGATGTGAGTGAGGTTAGCACAATCACCATCCAGCGCAACTGCGCGGCGATCTCGAAGTAGGTCAGCGGCTCAACGGAAAACGGGGCCAGGTCCTTGTAAGCAGTCCATACTTCCGCTGCAAAATCACCAAATCCCGCGCGCCGCAGCAGCGCCAGCGTCCAGGCGAGATCAAAACGTGCATCGGAAATTTCCGCGTTCCAATCGATCACCACCATGCGATCCGCGCCGGTCAGCAGCACATTCCAGGGGTGATAATCGCGGTGGATCAGCACGGGATGGGGATCGCCTGCGTCCGCGCGGTGGTTTTCCAGCCAGTCGACCACCGCGCCAAACTGATCATCCCCCAGCACGCCGATCAACTGCCGGATGCTGACAATTTCCGCCGCGATGCAGTCGCCCGGCACAGAGTCAAGCGGGAGTTGGTGCAGATCAAGAAACAGGCGCGCAAACCGCCCGATCAGATCATGGCGGCGTTCGGGGGATGAGTCGTGGATCACATTCCACAACACGCGGCCCTGAATGCGCTCCATCGTCATAAAAGGCGCGCCTAATGGAGCCGGGTCGGTTTCCAGCGTGAACACCTGCGGCACCGGATAGCCCCGCATGTGTAGGCGCTGCATAGTGTGATATTCATGGGCGGCTTTGCGCGCGGCATCGGTGCTGCCGGGATAACTTTTCACGATCAGATCACGGGTGATCGCCGTGCCGTTTTCAACGTAGGACAGCGTGCAGCCAAACACATCGCTGGCGAGTCCGTCCGCCATGCGCGTGAAACCGCCAATCTGGATGTTAGTCCAGTCGGGAAAATGCGTACGGTAATAGGTCAAAAGGCAGTCGGAAGGATTCATAATGATCCAGGATCAAAACGCATCGGAGCGGTATTTTATCCAGACAATGACGAATCCCCAAGCCACCGGTAGCTGTCACCCGCTGGCACCACATGCCCAATGCCCGGCGGCGCAAAATGATAGGTACTCACCAGCAGGTTCTCGTCCACAATCCGCCGCAGCAGCGCCTGCCGGATGCGAATCACCTGCTCCGGCCAACAATCGAAGGTACCCACCCACGCCGCATTCCCGACATACACCTCATGTTGCAGCACATCGCCCACACAGATTATCTGCTGGTTGATCACGACCACCATATGCCCCGGTGAATGCCCCGGCGTCAGCACGGCCTCAAACCCCGATATGATCGCCCCATCGCCCTCTAAAAAGACCATCCGGTCTTTGTGGGGTCCCAGAATAGCCTGGAAGCTCGCCGCATGGTGGGGTTCAGGATTCACATCGGCAAACCAGTGATCCCACTCCGCCCGCTGGATGTAATACGGGGCGTTGGGGAAAGCCGGTGTGCCATCCTCATTCACGCAGCCGTTGAAATGATCGGAATGCCCATGTGTAATGATCACGCCGGTGATCTGCTCCGGGTGGATTCCAGCCGCCGCCAGGGCAGTGATCAACGTTCCCCGTGCATCAAACGCCGTGCCCGGATCGATCACGACGAGGTGCTGATCGGTCCTGACGACCAGGGGGTTCATCTGGAAGACAATCGCCGCCGGATCCAACCCATATTGCTCACACGCTGCTGCACGGGCTGGCGGCGGTGCATTACCCATTAACGTCTCCGCATTCAGGTTAAACCGACCGGTATTCAACACCACACACTCAACGTTACCCACTTCAAAACGATGCATTAGACTTCAGCTCCTGTATAACGCGCAAACTTAGCTCGCCGCAGCCGAGCGAATACCTCGGATACATCCGGCTGTTTCTGCTCAATCAACCCTTAGCGGTGGTCAGGAATCAACTGCCCCAGAATGGCTCCGGGGCAGTGAGAGGGGAGTGACATTAGCCTTCACGATGAATTTCGATCTTCACGCGGGCCAGCAGCGCCGCCACCGCGCCCAACGCGGCCCACACCGGCGCAGTCAGAGCCAGCACACTGCCCGCTACCACGCCCACCGTCAGCGGGATTTCCAGCAGATAGCGGCCATTCTGATCCTTAATGCTCAGTTTGCGGACATTCCCTTCCTGGATGATCTCTTTCACGCGCTCCAACAGTTGGCTGCCCTGGAGTTCAATTTCTTCGACAATCGGGCGGCGTCCTTCTTGCTCTTGCTGCTCTGTTTTTTCCTGCTGTTCTTCCATGCCTAACACTCCTTCTGCTATTCCGAGGGCCTTTAGCGCGACTTCAACGCGCTGGATCACAGTTATCAAGGTCATGGCAAACCCTCCGGCTCGATGCCTTACTCTCCATAAATCGTATCATAAAACGCGGGCAAAGGTTGCTGTTCGCGGTCCCGGATCAGCGGCGCATGCTTGAGCAGTTCTTTCGCCCGTTCGAGTTTCGCCTCGTCGTTCGCATGTATAGTAAATAATACGTCGTTGGCGCGCACGGCGTTGCCCACCTTTTTATGAACCACCACCCCCACCGCCGGATCAACCGGATCGCTCTTCACTGCGCGCCCGGCTCCCAGTTCCAGACTCGCCTGGGCGACCAGCAGCGCGTTCACCTGTGCCACAAATCCATCCTGCCGCGCGGGGATCGTTTCGATCAGGCGGGCTTTTGCCAGTTTATCAGGATCATCAATCACGGTGGGATCGCCGCCCTGGGCCGCGACCAGTTCGCGCAGTTTCGCCAACCCCTTCCCGGCGTCCATCAAGGCGGCAACTTCGGCCATCGCCGTACTGAGCGCCGCCTCGCTTTCATCGCGCCGCCCCAAACGCACCATATGCCCGCCCACCGCAATGCAGTGCTCACGCAGATCGGTCGGGCCGCCGCCGCGCAGCGTATCAATCGCCTCTTTGACTTCGAGCGCATTCCCCACCGCGTCGCCTAATGGCTGGTTCATATCGGACAGCACGGCGACCATTTTACGCCCGGCCATCGTGCCGATGTCCACCATAATCCGCGCCAGTTCGCCCGCCTCTTCGACGCGCTGCATAAACGCGCCCATGCCCACCTTCACATCGAGCACAATCGCGTTCGCGCCGGAGGCCAATTTTTTGCTCATAATGCTGCTGGCGATCAGCGGCAGGCTCGACACCGTCGATGTGACATCCCGCAGCGCATACAGCGCGCCATCCGCCGGGGCCAGGCTTTTCGTTTGGCCGCACAGCACAATCCCATGCTCGCGGACCTGCTTCAGAATCTCCTCATCCGAAAGCTCCACCCGGTAGCCGGAGATCGCTTCGAGCTTATCCAGCGTGCCGCCGGAAAAGCCCAACCCGCGCCCGCTCATCTTGGCGACCTTGATGCCCGCCGCCGCCACCAACGGCAGCACGATCAGCGTCACCTTATCCCCTACCCCACCAGTCGAGTGTTTATCGACGGCATAATCGATCACCGGGGATAGATCAAGCTGTTCGCCGCTGGCCGCCATTGCCATCGTCAGGTCCAGCGTTTCGCGGCGCGACATCCCGCGCAGATACACCGCCATCAACCATGCCGCCGCCTGATAATCGGGCACATCACCCGTGGTGAAGCCATCAATAAACCAGCGAATTTCCTCCGTCGAGAGTTCTCCGCCGTCGCGTTTTTTCGCAATAATATCCGTTGCGCGCATAGGTAATTGTCCCTCATGAATAAATACAGTTACGCCTTAAGTATAGAACAAAACTGCCTATTTTTCCCTTTTCACCAATTACTTATTTGACACGTCCTCGCAGTGCGGTAGATTTATGGAAGTGAAAAGCTCTGTATGCACAATGGAAAATCTTTATGGTGACCAAAGAAAAAGTCAAAGACAAAGCTGAACGCACCAAACTCGACAAGAAGGAATCTCCCCATAAATCTGAGGCAGCAGCCAAAGAACCGCGCTTTTCCATTCCCTGGACCGTTCGCGCCAGGTACCAGGCAGGAGCAACCCGCCGCCAGCGCCAGGAGCAGTACAACCACCAACTCACCGTGTTTGGGGTGCTGTTCGGTGTGACCCTCGTCGCGGGGCTGTTGTTCATCTTTATCAACTATCGCGGCGCAGGCTCGACCAAATCGGCAAGCTGCGATGATTATCCTCAGTACTGCGTTCCGCTGGCAGGCGGCGCGCAGGGCGACGAAAATTTCCAGAAGAATGAAACTGCCGAAACTCGTACACTGGACGCGGACAGCGCCGGAGTCGAGGGGGTAATACGCGGTTTTACGTCCATCTCAGATGCCAACGATCAAAATTCGGTCTACACGCCGTTCATCGGTGATCCCAACGCGCCTTTCCAACTGATGCTGGTTGCCGATTTCGCCTGCTCCCACTGTCAGACCTATCATCAAGGCGAACTGTCGAACATCATCAAGGATTTCGTGCTGACCGGCAAGGCCAATCTCACCTTTTTAATGACCACCGGCACCGGCGGCACCTTCTCGGAAACAGTATCTCAAGCAGCCATGTGCGCGGGTGAACAAGGCGCATTCTGGGAAATGTCGGATGAAATCTTCCGCTTGGGCAACAGCATGTCCGTGCAGGAAGCCTTCACCCTCAGCCAGATGCGGGAATCGGCAAATGCGATGGGTCTGAATGGAAACACGCTGGAAAGCTGTGTGACCTCGAACCGCTACAGCCCCATCATCGGCAGCTATACCCCTGTCACCTACAGCTATGGTGTCACCGGCACCCCGACGATGCTCTTCCGCAAGGGCAGCACCGGCACCTGGACCAAAGTAGATCGGGATTACGGCACGATCCAGAACCTGATCGAAGAATAAGCTGTTCCCCCCAACTAAAGAAAAGCCCCTGTCCACATGGAGAGGGGCTTTTTTCATATCAGAAATTCAGTGTTTACCCACCCGGCGTGGGGGTGAGAGTCACTTCCCCACCCGGCGTAGGCGACACTGCCGGAGCCGCGCCGTTCAGTACGTCGGGATCCGTCGTCACATTGGTGATGATCTTCAGATCAACGGGCTGGCCGCCGCGTGTGACAATCACGTACTGGGTAGCAATCCACCCTTCGAGATCGCCCGTCGGCGCGGTATACGTCACCTGAAGCCAGGTGCCGTCGCCGTTACGCCCATTCACCGTCATCGATCCCCCGCTGGGAATGCCGATCACCACGCGCCCATCCGAGCTGGGACGATCCCGCAGGTTCAGATTCGCGCCCGCGTCCAGATTCACCACCGCGACAATCGACTGTTGTTCCAGCGGGATCACCGGCTGGATACCGGGCGTTTCATAGTACCCGTCTTCGCTGGGATCAATCACCACCAGATCGGTGAGTGGAACCGTACGATCCAACTTCGTGATCGCGCCGACATATTGCAGCGACACCCAGCCGATAGTCGCGCCCTGGTTTTCCTTACGATAACGCACATACAACCAGTTGGGATCGGTGGGCTGGCCCACGAGTCCTTCGCTGGGCACTTCCGCATACCCCAACACTTCAAGCTGCGCCTGCGCGGGTACGAGATCCAGCGATTCCGCCGAGGTCTGCGGATTGCGGCGCAGTTGCAGACTCACACCGGGATCAAGATTCACGGTGGTCACAATCGCATCATAAACAGGCGTCGGCGACGTAATGTTCGCGTCCACCACTTCGCCGGGACGGTTGAACGGTTCTTCGGGCAGCGCCCACAGTTCTTCCAGTGTATCGAGCAGTTTGCCCTGGAATTCAACCCGCAGGAACTGCGCCGCCACCCAGCAACGCACATAACCGCCGCCTTCCGGATACCATTCCACCGACAACCACAACTCTTCCAGCGCTTCCACAACGGGTGTTGGAATCGGGGTGGGGCTTCCGGTTTCGGGTTCGAGCGCGGTGCCCGTACGTCCGACCACCGTCAGCGTTTGGCCGCTGGGGATCAGGCCCAAAGACAGCGCCGTTGAACCGGGCAGTTGGCGGCAGTGCAGATTCGCGCCAGGATCAAGCTGGACATACGCAATCGGTTTGGCTGGCTGCGCGCCAATCGGAGCCAGGGTCGGTGTCGCCTCGCCGACAACCACTTCCGAACTCGCCGGATCGGTGGTCGGTGTGGTCTGGACCAGTTCGGTCGATTGCGTCGGTGTCGCCTGAACTACTTCGCTCGAAGCCGCATCAGCGGGCGTCGCGGTCGGCAGTTCGGCGGCAGGCGCGTCGGTAGCTGTCGCTTCAGCGGGTGCAGCCTCAGCCGGAGTCGGTTCG
>CAYYNB010000016.1:0-38271 GCA_964472565.1 uncultured Anaerolineaceae bacterium | reverse complement strand
GCAGCCTCAGCCGGAGTCGGTTCCGCCGCGACAGCAGCACCACCGGTGGCTGAAGGCATGCTGGCTGGGGTGATGTTCAGTTCAGTCCCCGCCACGCGCGCATCCACCAGCCCATTCGCCGCGCCACCGCCATAGACCAACACCGTGTAATACGTGCCGCCCATGAACGACGTAGCAGGAACAGCCACATCTACCGGGGTTTCGAGGCCCTGCACGCTGGCCGTCAGCACATATTCACCCGACGCAACATCCACCACATCGCTGCCCGCGCTGGCTTCGAGTGCCGACGCGAGTTCGATAGTGGCTGCGCCGCTGAGGGCAACCGCTGCCGTACCACCGGGCACCGCATTGATCACCTTCACCCGCGCTTGCTCGGCAGGCAGATCGGCCACATCATCGGGCACCACATCCACCGCCAGCGAGCTGTCGGCCACTTCGCCGCGCGCCACCAGCGTCACCGCCGGAGTCGCCGCGTCAAGTGTGACATCCGCCGCAAAGACAGGAGCATCTCCTGCCGCCGCGCCCGCCGGACGCAGTGCAAATGCATAATCGCCTGCGGGCAGTGCGAAGTGCGGTGTGATCCCGCCCAGGTTCAGATTCGGCACAAGCAGTTGATCGTTCGCGTACACGTCCACCGCGCCCGCGTCCGGGCTGCCATGCGCCACCCGAACCCGGATCGCCCCTTCAGCCGGGTTAACCGCGTTCGTCAGAACCAGCGTCGTCGGGGTCACATCGCCGTCCAGCGTGCCCAGCGTCACCAGCGTATACAGCACGCCGCTTTGTAGTGAGATGTCGCCCACTGTGGCAATCGCGCTGTCTACCGCGCCGCCCGCCGGAACCATCACCAGATTCTGCGCGCTGGTCGGAATATTAATCGAGCCGAACTGTACGCCAAAGCTCACACCTTGCAGCAGTGCGCCGCCTTCCGCCGTGACAACATCCAGCGCCGGGGCATCCGCAATCGCGTTGACAGCCGTCAGGCGTGCAAAACCAGGATCAAGCGGATCGAGAATATCTTCATAGAGCACGGCGGACAGGGCATCGGGTGTGCCTTGCACCACCACCATAAAGGCCAGATTTGCCGACAGGGGGACCGCAACTTCTAACAGCGGTGCGGCGGCGGCATCCGTGCCCGCCTGACGCAGCGCCACCTGATGCGATCCATCAGTCACATTAAAATGAGGGGTGGCTTCGCCGTAAGCAACGTCAGCCGCTACGCGTGCGCCATCCAGGTAGACATCCATATTCGGCGCGCCTGGCACAGCATGCAGAAACCGCACGCGCGAGGCACCCGTTTGGGCTTGTGCAACCGGCGCAACAGCGGCGACCCACACGGCCACCAGCAGCAGTCCGGTCAGTAACCATTTTCGATAATTCATGTTCTCTTCTCCTCAGTACCTTTCGCGGCCTCATTCTAACGCGAAGACCCCGTTGTACCCAACGCGGTCCCCACGTTTAGCCAACGCCAGCCGGAATCATTCAAGCATGATCCCGGCTGTCTCTTTTACCTTTTACGTGCCTTCCTGCCACTGATTCAGGTAATGCACCTGTTCCGCGGTGAGTGTATCGATCTGAACGCCCATCGCTTCCAGTTTCAGGCGGGCAATTTCCTGGTCGATTTCCTGCGGGATGGTATACACGCGGGCTTCCAGTGTTTTGCCGTTGACCAGCATAAATTCCGCGCCCAGCGCCTGATTCGCAAAGCTCATATCCATCACACTCGCCGGATGGCCTTCTGCCGCTGCGAGATTCACCAGCCGTCCTTCGGCCAGCAGATTGATCGTGCGGCCATCTGCCATACGGAACTGCTCCACAAACGGGCGGACCAGCTTGGGGTCTTCGACTGCCATTTCACGCAGGCCGGGGATATTGATTTCGACGTTGAAATGGCCGCTGTTGCAGATAATCGCGCCGTCTTTCATCACTTCAAAGTGATGTTTATCCAATACGCTGATGTCGCCCGTTGAGGTCACAAAAATATCACCCTGCGGCGCGGCTTCCATCATCGGCAGCACGCGGAAGCCATCCATCACGGCTTCGAGCGCCTTGAGTGGATCGATTTCGGTGACGATCACATTCGCGCCCCTGCCCGTCGCGCGGCTGGCGATTCCCCGGCTGCCCCAGCCGTAGCCCGCCACCACGAGGGTACGCCCGGCCAGCAGCACGTTCGTCGCGCGGACGATGCCGTCAATCGTGCTTTGGCCCGTGCCGTAGCGATTGTCAAACAGGTGCTTGGTCATGCTATCGTTCACGGCGATCACCGGGAACTTCAGCGCGCCGTCGTTCGCCATCGCGCGCAGCCGGATCACGCCCGTCGTGGTTTCTTCGGTGCCGCCCACGATATCCTTCAGCAGTTCGGTGCGGTTTTTGTGCAGTTCGCTCACGAGGTCCGCCCCGTCGTCCATCGTGATCTGGGGCTTGTGATCTAACGCGCGCTTCAGATGATCGTAATAGGTGGCGTTGTCTTCGCCTTTGATGGCATACACAGGAATTTCAAAGTGGCTGACCAGCGCCGCCGCCACGTCATCCTGGGTGCTGAGGGGGTTGGATGCTGTCAGCACAACATCCGCGCCGCCAGCTTGCAGTGTGCGGGCGAGATTGGCGGTTTCGGTGGTCACATGCAGACACGCCGACAGCCGCAGCCCTTCCAGCGGACGCTCTTTGGCAAACCGTTCCCGAATCTGGCGCAGCACCGGCATATCGCGCTCCGCCCATTCCATGCGGTAACGTCCCCCGGTTGCCAGTTTGAGGTCACGAACATCGTGTTCTACCGTCATTCACTTTTCTCCTGTGACAATGGCTCTCATAATCCGATTCTAACTGGTCCTGTTGACTATGCAACAGGTTGGTTGTTTACTTTTAGCCCTGGCCCCTCAATAAACAATTGGGAGCACCGGAACCCTAGTTTTTCATACACATGAACCGCAGGCGCGTTGTCGTGCCTCACATTCAACACAATCGTATCCAGGCCGGTTTCCAGTGCCACACGCGTTACGGCTGCCGTGCAGCGTGTCGCGTAGCCCTTACCCCGGCATTCCGGCATGGTGAAGACATTCCCCACCGCCGCGACCCCTTCGGCCTGCGACCAGACATGCGTCCCGGCGGTTGCCACTAACTGATCACCTTCCCACACGCCAAAAAATACGCCGTGCGCGATCTGCCAGGGATCAAACGCCGCCACCGCTTCACCCGGTTCAGCCGCATGTTGGTACAGCGCCGCCAGTTCAGCCGCCATATCCGGCACAATCCGCCGCACATTGCCGAGATCGACCTGGGGAAACGCCGCCGCATCCAACACCATTCGCCATTCGCGGTGCAGATGCGACAGATCATAATAATCACGCAGCACGCTTTCCAATGGTTCCGGGCACAGATAATACACCTCTTCCGGCAGCGCGTGACGATCCAGCGCCGCACACACATCAGCCGGATCACCGTAAGCGGTCAGTACGGGCGGATCGAATCCCTGGTACAGCAGCACCACCGCCGCCAGTTTCCCGTCCTGCCGCGCGCCCATAAAAAAGCTCTGCGGCCAGAAGGCATCATCCAGATCGCCCAGCGCATACGCACTCAATCCGCGATCCCGGTTGAGAAAAGCGCGAATCTCCGCCCGATCCGTGAGTCTCATGCCTGCCATACGTCCAACTGGCCTTGATCATCAAACACGGTGCGGAACCGCTTCACAAAATCCGCCAACGTATAGTCGTGACTCTGCGGGCCGTTGCATTCCAGCACATACGCCGCCGCCAGCGATCCCAGTTGGCCGCATAATTCCCAGCCAAACCCAGACGCGATCCCTTTGAGCAGCCCTGCGCGGAAGGCATCCCCCACCCCGGTGGGATCGACGATCTGTTCCACCGGGAACACCGGGACATGATAATGCTCCCCTTCCACATAAATATGGGAGCCTTCGCTGCCATGTGTGACGATCAGCTTTTTCCCGGCGTTGAGCAGCGCTTCCCGCGTCAGCCCGGTTTTTTTGGCGATCATCGCCCATTCATATTCGTTGCAGATCAGCAGCGAGCAGCGATCCGTGCCGTGCAGCAAAAATTCCGCATCCAGCCAGATCACCTGCTGGCTGGGGTCGAACATAAACGGCACCTTGAGTTGGAAACATTCGTCGGCCAGTTCCGACATAGCAGTCGGGTCGTTAGGCGACACCATGACCAGATCGGGCAGACTCGGCACCGCTTCGATCAGCTTATAGCCTTTGGAAGACGCCATCGCCCCCGTGAAAAACGATCCGATCTGGTTGTTTTCAACATCCGTGTTGACGAAAAAGGAGGCCGTAAACACGCCGGGAATATCGCGCACGGCGGACGTATCCACACCGTGATCGTTCAGCCAGCGCCGGTAGTCCTCAAAGTCCATTCCGGCAGTGCCCATCAGAATCGGGCGTTCGCCGAGCAGCGCCATGTTATACGCAATATTCGCGCCCGACCCACCCCGCTGCCGGGTCAGGTCTTCCACGAGAAAACTGACGCTGATCCGGTCCAGCTTATCCGCGATCAGATGATCCCGAAACCGCCCCGGAAAGCGCATCAAATAATCGTAAGCGATGGAGCCGCTGATCACAATTTTCATGGCAACTAAATCCTTCATCCCCCGGAGACAAAACAGGGGAAGTATAACCGTTAAATGACCTGTGGCAAAGACCTCAATTTAGTTCTCGGCCAATACAATCACCTTATCGTCGCTGCCCAATGTGATCGCCTGTGCCTTGTGGGGGTTCAGATGCACGCCGTAGGCATGCGCCACCTCGCCCGCTTCCGCCGCCAGCCGGTAGCCCACCGCGATCTCATCCCGTTCGCGCGCCGCCGCCACCACCGTATAAAAGTTGACGGGTTGGCCCAACTTCACATAATCCGCCGCCGGTTTCAGATACAGTTCCGCGCCTTCTGGATCGAACAAATCCATCAGTACATCCATCAATTCGCGGTTTTCCGACACCTGCGACAGCATCAGGCTGATCAGTTTGTCGCTCACAATGAAGTCATCCGCGCGGGTCACTTCGGCCAGTTCCCGGTTCCGCACGTCCAGCATCTCGCTCACAATCGAAAAACTGCGGCCCATCTTTTCACTAATATCGCGCAGATGCAGCAGTGTGATCAGCGTGCGCGCGTCCGCTTCCTGCACCGCCAGATCGTCCATATAACTCAGCGTGATGATGTGATCATACGACTGCACATGCAGATCATCGAGCGTGCGGCGGCTGGTCGTGCTGCTCGCCACATACGTCACCTTGAGGTTTTGCAGATCGCCGCATTCTGCCGCCAGCATCTCCTCGACGCCGCTGCTCTCCGCCACCACCGTCACTTCCGACCCCGGCGCGACATACAGATCAAGCTGATTGATCACAATCGGCGCGCGGCGGTTCCAGCCCAGAATCAGCGTCCGTTCCGGCTGCGGAGCCGCATTCGCCGGACGCGCCATCATCTGCCGTTGGACCATCTGCTCCACATTGGCGTGCCCCGCCAGCACCACCGTATCATCATCTTCCGAAATCGCGATCAGTTGATCGCCGCGTTGAATCGTCGTATCCAGCGCGGGCTTCAACTGCACGCGGCCATCCTTTCGCCGCAGCCCGATCACAGTGGACGTTTCATACGCGAACAGCGCCTCTCCTAATGTTTTGCCAGCCAGCGCGGGTTCCGCGTGGAAATAAATCTCATCCCCGCCAAAATCGAGCAGTTCCATATACGCTACCGACAGCCCCGACTGGCGGCATGTTTGCACCGCAATGCGCGAGATCAGATCGCTGACCGGCAGAAACAGCGCACTATCCCGCCCGACCAGCCGCGCCACTTCGAGATTTTCGCTGTCCCGAATTTCCGCCACAATATGATACTTGTGATCGCGTCCGATGCTGGTCAGCGCCAGAATGCTTTTGATCACATGCGCGTCAGGATCATCACTTTCGCCCGACAGTATGATCACCGCCCGCGCCGCCTCTGGATTGACGATCTGCAAATCCGCCAGATCAATCGGGCTTCCCGTCCGGCACACCACACGCGTCCGCCCCGTATCGCCCACGCGAGCGCGGATTTCGTCTTCCATCTCGACCTTATCCTGTTCGGCCAGAATCGCGATGCAGGCGCGCGGGCGATTCTGGTTGGCGATCACCAGTTCGGAGATGATCGAAAATATCTGCGGCCCCCACCCCAGAATCACCGTGTGATCCTGTTCCACCACAAACGAGCGGCCTTTGCGCAGGTCTTCCACTTTGGTATTGATCGCGTTAGTCAGGATACCGATCAACACGCTGAACACAAACACACCGAAGCCGGTGATCACGAACATCAGCGCCACGAATCCGATGTCCCCGGTGTCGTCGCCCGCCAGGTTGCCCGCGTCGATAGTATGCATCAGGCTCGTCCAGATGGTTTTGAGCAGTCCATCCGTCTCGCCCACCCCGGTCAGCAGGGCAACTACCGACACCACGATAATCACCAGCAGGGTGATCAGAAACAGCCAGCCGATGATCGCCACCATGCCGCGTGACATCAGGTTATCAAAGCGGTAGCGCAGGCGATCTTGCAGTTTGATTTCGCGCATAAATTCTCCCCTTTCACGGAAATCATCTATCATACCTGAATCATGTCTGATGCACAGGTACGGTCACGTTTCCATACACGTATCTAGAAATTAATGCAACATAGCACTTGCAAATTACGCATAATTGTATAAGCTTAGAATTAAGGAAGGACGCAGATATGCACGACGACTCACAGGCCAACAAAAACGGGCATTCCAGCAGCCCCCTTTCCCCGATCATCCCCGGACGATCCGGCAGGCCCCGGTATTCGCTGGAAGCGCTGCGTGAGCGGATCGAGCAGGAATTTCAGGACGAAACCGCCAGCCGCGCCGATATTCTGCTGGACCTGGATACCGAAGACAAACGTCGTGACATGCTGCGCGAAGTGATCGATTATCTGCTGGCGGTAGAGTCCATCACCTTATCGGGCACGGAAAAAGCCGCCCTGCTCGACAAAACCTACCGCAACCTGTTCTCATTCGGCCCGCTGGACAGCTATCTGGCCGACGACAACATCACCGAAATCACCGTCAACGGCCCCGCCGATATTCACGCCCGCTATGGGCTGGGGAAAATGCAGAGCATCCCGGTTGAATTTGATGATCGGGCGCACCTGCACGGCATTCTGGAGCGCGTGCTGGCGACAGCCGGGCGCGTGATGTCCGAAGCCGATCCGTTCGTCGAAACGGGTGTCGTGCTGCTCGGACGTCCCGCCCGCGTGACCGTCGTCTGCCCGCCGGTCAGTCCCGATTACAGCCTGACGATCCGCCTGCATCCCCGCCAGCCGCATCCCCTCGAAGCGCTGGTGCCGCCGCAAGCCGCCGCGCTGCTGCAAGCGATTTTACGCGGAGGCTACGGGCTGCTGATCGTGGGGGATGTGAGTATGGGCAAAACGACATTGGCCGCCGCCCTCGCCGCGACGCTGCCCCCTGACGCCGCGATTACCGCCGTCGAACGCAGCGCCGAGATGCATCTGCCCGCCGAAGTCCAGCGCCGCTCCGATCAACCCGGCGCAGATTTCGTCACCCAGATTCAGGCCGCGCTCGACGATCAGCCCGACTGGCTCCTGATCGATGAAATTCGCGGCGACGAATCGGCGGCAGTCTGGAATGCTTTAACTCGTCCCGACGCGCCCCATTACCTGTGGGTGTTTCGCGGCACCAGCCAGCCGGATCGCCTGCGCAGCGCCTTGAGCATGGTCATCCGCAAGCAGTTTCAAACAGTGGATCAGCGCGACATCCACCGCGCGCTGGCCCGGCATTTACCTTTTGTCGTCGCTTACAAGCCCCATCAGATCGCGGAATGGGTTCTGGATGAGTCGGCGGACACGCTGACCCTCTCGCCGCTGCTGTCTGAACACGAGAGCGGCTGGCGCGCCAATCGTTCGATGCGTGAGCTTGATCTGCCAGACGATTTCTGGCCTTAATATAGATTTGGACTACAACTATGGGTGCCAAACTCGAACTCACACTTGAAGGTTTTCGCTTTGTGCTCGTCTCACCGGGCTACCAGCCGCTCAGCCCCGAAGCCCACGTCCAGGTGATGGTTGATGCCGGTGATATGCTCGATTCGCGGGAGCGCGCGCATTTCCTGACCATGTTCGAAGAGGCCAGCCACCGCGCCCAGGCGTTTGACCTGATCGTCAAGGCCAGCGAATTTGTCATGTCGCCGGATGCCGAGGATGCGCTGCACTGCTGGACCGAAGACGCGCTGCACGCGCACGCCATGTTCTGCACCAGCGCCCTCTATGCCCACAATGAATTTGGGCTGCCGGTGGCAAAGGAAGTGAAAGCGAAACTCAAAGCGTTTATTGACGCGGCCCAGCACCGGGTTTTCAGCGGCTACCGCGCCAACTGACGCCGAACAGCGTTTGGACACCGTTTTGCAGCCGGGGCAGTTCACGTAATTGCCCCGCTCATCCCCTGCCCGCCGAGCAAACACCCTTTGCGCCCATCCCCTGCGCCGATCAATGATCAGCAACACCTTTAGATGGGGGATGCGCATGCCACCCGAAAACCGACAAAGTCGTACCAGTCGCCCGGATTGCAGTCGAAGCGAGACACACAGCGGGCGCTGGACCGAGTGATGGAGGAGCACGACCCGCCCCGCACCACACGCCGCGCGTCTCCATCCAGCGCAGTACTATCATCTCCCCACGTCGTCAAACACCACTCCCATACATTCCCGCTCAGATCCATCACCCCAAATGGACTCACCCCATTGGGATATTGTGTCACAGAAGTCGGTCTGTCCGTGTTTACATTGCAGCGCTTTGCATCAAACTCATTCCCCCAGGGATATTCCCGCCCATCATACCCCTGCGCGGCACGCTGCCACTGCTGCTCCGTCGGCAGCGTAATCTTTAGCCATGTCCGGTCACTCAGCCAGCGGCAAAATGCTATCGCCTCATACCAATTCACATTAGTTCGGGGAAGATTATTCCCCTTAAATCCTGTTTTTTCGGCTACCTCGTGTTTATCCTGCCACGCCCTCGCCGCTTCCGAATAATCCCACCACCTCGGCTCACGATACCCCTGCTCCACAAACACCTGATACTGCGCATTGGTAATCGGATACTTCGCCATCCAAAACCCCGGAACCTTGTATTCTCCGCCCGCTGTGCCGCCATCTCTGCTTGCATCTTCCAGCGTCACCTTCCCTGCCGGAATCTCCACCCACTCAAACGGCGGCGGCAGAATATCAGTTACAGGAACAAGCGGCAATCGTCGTTCCACCAACACGAGCAGTTTTTGCGCCTCAACATGATTTTCATCGATCAACAAACAATCATGCAGCAGTTCCAACGCCTCAACATAGTGCTTCTGCCGGAACAGGCTGTAGGCATCCTCATACAGTTGATCACCTAACTTCCGGCTGCTTTTCACTGTCTCCACCGGGCGCTCCGGCTTGTCATGCGAAGCAGGTAGCAGCGGCACTCCATCCGGCGAGATGACTTTCGCGCCCATCACCCCCGTGATCAGCTTGGCTACCGCGCGCGGCTGCGGCCCATTGCTGAAATCCGCATACTGGATTCCCGCTAACACGCCGGGCAGCGTACCCATTTTTTGCACCAGCACTGGAATAATCGGCTTCCCGGCATGCACCGCCTGCGCAAATTCCCACTGGCACCACCGCGACTGAACCGATTCCGGCGTCAGGGCATACAAAAATCGTTCGCAATCCTGAATCGCAGCCAGAATTTGTTCCTCCCAGGCCCGCCCGACCACCAACCGCTGATCGAACCAGGGTTCAAATTCCGAATCGCGCAAAATGTCCACGAGTTCCCGCACCCGGTACTCGTCTACATGGGCATAACTGATAAATATCTTCATAAACTGACTCGACACTTAGAATCCACGCGGCACCCCCTCATTATGCGCAGGAATCCCCCGCCTGACAATCACGGCTGAAGCACCACCCGAAACCCAATACTCTCATGCCGGAATTCGGGATCGTGCCCCAACCGGTACCCCGCCCGCGCGACATACGGCACGCTGGAATACGCCCCGCCCCGCACCGCGCGCTGCGTGCCATTTTTCCAGTCGCTCAAACACCACTCCCACACATTCCCGATCAGGTCCATCACCCCAAACGGACTCGCCCCATCGGGATACTGCGTCACCGGGGTGGGGCCGCCGTTGCTGACATTACACAACCGGCTGTCAAACTGTTCGCCCCACGGATACACCCACGCCTCATCCCCCACAGCGGCGCGCTGCCACTGCTGCTCCGTCGGCAGCGTCACCGTCAATTGGGCCTTCTCGCTCAACCAGGCACAAAACGCCAGCGCCTCATACCAGCACACATTCGTACGCGGCAGATCATTCCCTTCGACGCCCGTTTCCGCGGCCTTCGGATGTTTGGTCCACCAGCGTTTCGCCTTATCCGCATACGCCCACCACTGCGCCTCGGCATACCCTTTTTTCACGAACACCTGGAACTGCGCATTCGTAATCGGATACTTGGCGATCCAGAACCCCGGAATCGACGTTTGGCCGCCGCGTGTTCCCCCTCGATTATGGGCATCTTCCAGCGTCACCGTTCCCGCCCCCACATGCATCCAATCGAACGGGCGCGGCAGAATCCCTTCCAGTCGCAGCGCGCGCGGAACCGTCGGAACCGGAGTCATAATTTTGGGTTCGGCGACCGGGACCAGCGGCGGCGTAGGCGGTTTTCCAAGCCCTTCCTCGATCTGCTGGAAGAGAACGATGGCTTCATGATGCTCCGGCTCCAGCTTCAGGCAGTATGTAACCAGTTTCAGCGCCCGCTCATAATCGCCCGCCAGAAACAATTCATGCGCCTTATCGAACGCCTCGCCCGCCCAATCCCGAACCAACGGTTCAGGCTCTACCGGGCGCTCCGGTTCGTCATCCGGCACCGGCAGCAGCGGCACATCATCGGAAGAAACAGGCTCCGCCGTATCCACGCAGGCCACCAACTCCGCCGCCGTGCTGACATCCCCTCCCTGGCTCCAATCTACATGCTGGATACGTTTCAAAATCCCCGTCAGCGGTGCATTCGACTGCATCAACACTGGCAGGATCGGCTTCCCGGCATGCACCGCCTGCGAAAATTCCCACTGGCACCAGCGCGACGCCACCGATTCCGGCGTCAGCGCATACAAAAAGCAGTCACAGGATTGGATGGCTGCCAACAACTGCTTATCGAAGAGCTTTCCCGCCACCAATTGTTGATCAAACCAGGGTTCATGGTGCGCGCGGCGCAGAACTTCCACCAATTTGCGGACATCTTTTTCATCAACCTGAGCGTAACTGATAAATATTTTCATGGTTGGCTCCCCAATGCCCCCTCATTATGTCCTATAAAACCGCCGCCTGACAATCGCCTGACCTACGTCGCATTGGTCCCGCCCCGTTTCTTTGCCATAATTGATCACAGCCGTGTCTACTCACCACAGAATGGGATGAAATTATGATCAAGCGGCTTGCCTGTTTGATACTGTGCCTGGTTTTGGTTGCGCCGCACGTTGCGGCTCAGGATGCCCCGCCCTCGCCGCTGGTATCCGCCCATTTACCCGATAACCGCACCGTGTCGGGCGTCTATCTGGGGCACGGCCTGATCCTGACCAACTGGCACCCCTGGACACTCGATGGCGCAGCCTACACCGCCGACGATCCACCGCTCTCTCCCAGCCGCCAACTGCTCCGCTACGACGACGACAAAGCCACCGATCCCGGCGAGAATCTGCTCAACCTGGCGCTGTGCGGTTCCGTCTGGACGCCGCTGGCGGAATCGGACAGCGCCTGCACGCCTTATGCCACCATCGCCGGGACGACCTTCACCGCCAACGACGGCGAACCCGTCCCGCTCGATCACCTGATCTACGCCAGCCGCCGCTACGATATTGCGATCTTTGCCGTGGATGCCCTGACCGCCGAAACGCGCGGTTTTGTGCCCACCCGCCTGAGCATGCTCATTCCCACCACAGATACTTCGCTGCAACCCGGCCAGCCGCAGCTTCTCCCCGCCGCCGACCAACTCACCGGACCCTGGCGCGTCCCGTCGCTCATTCTGAACACAACCAAATCCCTGAGTCCCGGTACGCCTGTTTTCGATCCCGCAACAGGCCATCTGATCGGGCTGGCGTGGCGCGCGGGCGACGATCAAACCACCTGGATCACCCCCGCCGCCGCCTGGATTCACGATCTCTTTGCGGCCAACGATGAGATGCAGAATGACGCGCTGACCGCTGTCCTCTCCGAAGCCGCCACCACCCCGGTTATGGGAGCCAGTTCGCTTGACGATCCGCTGATTCCCGGCACGGGCAACGGCGGGATCGACGTGCTGCACTACGATCTCCATCTCGATTTCGATCTGCCCAACGGCACGCTTCAGGGCCAGACGGTGCTCGACATCCGCGCCACGAATCACCAGTTAGCCACTTTCAGTCTGGATGCCATCGGCCTGACTGTCACCGATGTGAATATCAACGGCACCCAGGTCGCCTTTGTCGCCAAAGACACCAAGCTGATCATCCAGCTTCCCAAGTCCGTTGATTACGGGACCACCTTCGAGGTGAGCATCACCTATTCCGCCGCGCCCCAACCCTATACCAGCCCGTACATGCCCTATTTCTCCATCGGCATGATCATGCGCGGCGATCAGGTCTACACGCTCAACGAACCCGACGCCGCGCGGACCTGGTTCCCCTGCAACGATCACCCCAGTGATCGCGCCACCTATGATTTTTATCTGCGCACCCGTGATCCCCTGGATGCGATTGCAAACGGCCATCTGATCGCCACGACGCTGCACGACGACAACACCCAGACCTACCATTACACCATGTCCGCCCCGATGGCGACCTATCTGGTTGAAGTCGCGGTGGGCGATTACGCCGCCCTGGATGAGCCGACATCCAACGGCGTGATCATCCGCCACTATGTTTATCCGGATCGCCAGGAGGATGGCCGCGCCGTGTTCAGTTACACCGGGGAAACACTGTCTATTCTGGCGGATTTATTCGGCCCCTACCCCTTCGATACCTATGGCCACATCGTCGCGCCGGAAGCGGGTATGGCGCTCGAAACCCAAACTCTGACCCTCATGCCCGACAGTGTATTAGACGCCACCGAAGAGGAAATGTTCGCGCTGATTGCCCATGAACTCGCGCACCAGTGGTACGGCAACACCGTCACCCCGGCGACCTGGGCGGACATCTGGCTCAACGAAGGATTTGCCACCTACGCGGAATGGTTAGCTGAGGAACAGCGCTACGGCTTCGAATCGGCCCAGGCCTCGCGCACCCTCGCGGAACAGGCGCTGCTTTCCGACAGCCGCACGACTCCGCTGCTGCTCCCTGCCCCGGCGGAAACCTTCGGCACCGTGACGTATAAACAAGGGGCGTGGCTGCTGCATATGCTGCGTGATGAAATTGGGGATGATGCCTTTTTCGAGTTGCTGCGCCGCTACGTGGACACCTACCGTGATCGCCCCGCCGGATCACTGGATTTTTGGCGGATGGCGGAAGAGGTCAGCGGGCAGGATTTAAGCTGGTTCTTCGATCAATGGCTGCTGCAAGGCGGGATGCCGCGCTACACCCTGTATTGGTCCGCCACGACCAGCGGCGCGGATGTGCTGCTCTGTGGCATCACCCCCTACCGCCTCGATCTGCCGCTGCGTTTCGTCAGCGCGGCGGGTCAGCCCAGCACGGTGATCCTCGAAATCCGCGATACCACCGCCCGCGCCTCGTTTCCGCTGGATTTCGCGCCAGCCGATCTGTCCGCCGACCCGGATCAGGCCATCCTCGCGCAGGTGCAGGTCCAGCCCATCGCAGAGTTACCGGGCGAGTGTCCGTAGGGGCAATTCACACATTGCCCGCCTGATACCATTCTCAGGCGTGGAAAAGCACACGACTCGGAAACCGAAATAGTTAGCATGGGAGCCAGGGTGAAACTTGAAACGAAATGCGGCCCGCATCCTGAATTTTCTTTTCCATTTCGGGAGAACAGTTGGTAGGAGAGAGAAATGAAATTCAAACGCATAGCTG
This sequence comes from uncultured Anaerolineaceae bacterium, assembly GCA_964472565.1. Classification (GTDB taxonomy): domain Bacteria; phylum Chloroflexota; class Anaerolineae; order Aggregatilineales; family Aggregatilineaceae; genus DATAMF01. Next base: position 24,226 of record CAYYNB010000016.1, on the reverse strand, counting down.
CAATAGGAGTGGGTGTGCCTTTGGCATTGTGCGCCTGCCTATGTGGAATGATAGTGATCCATGACTCTACTCATCCTGAATGGGAGAGTGATCTTTCATCACTCAGCAGTGAGCAGGATGTTCAAGCAACGTTGGAAAGTAATTTAGCGTTCGGTCAGTCAACTCCCGATGATGTGTTATCTATCCTGGACCAACATGAGGCTTCGCACGAATGTTATCAAACTAGTGAGGAGATATCTTGCTGGATACCGACTTTTCGTCCCGTTTTAAGCGGAGATAATCCATTGGATCCCAAGAAGACGCGACTCTACAATTTATGGACCGAGTATAGCTACAGGTTGATATTTCGTTTCAGGAACAACCGACTAGACGAAATCGAAGTCTATGAGTCTGGAACAGGTCTCTAGGCCGTTGTGCTTTATATCTCGTTGCTGCCCCATCAAAGCGATAGGGCAGCTTTGCCGAGTTTCCACGAGATTGCACCAAACTATTGTGGCACGGGAAGTCCATCCTCTTCCAGAACTTCAATATACAACCGGATTGCCTCTTTGATATTGGCAATGACTTCTTCACGCGTATCCCCCTGGCTGTTACATCCGGGCAGGCTGGGAACCGTCGCACACCACTCACCATTCTCGTCGGTATAGATAATTACTTTCCGCATGATTTTTCCTCTATACTTATTCCTGCCTGACAAGCAGCATCTCATTCTGACGGATTGCACCAAATCACCTGAATCACACCCAAAGTAGCCTGAATCGCGCCCCTATTCAGGTTACTTTATCCCACATCGTATCCCAAAGTAACCTACTTTAACCGCATTCTTACCTGTACCCGGTTTGAAAATGGCTTGGATCAAAAAGGGCAGGAATGCTGTTCCCGCCCTACCAAATTCTATCTTAGCGCCTCTGCAACAAAAACAGCTTATTTGCCCTGCGCACTTTTCACAGCCGCCGCCAGCGTCTCCTCGAAGGGAGGCCGTAGCACGCCGCATTCCGTCACCAGCCCGCTCAGATAGCGGTGGGGCGTAATGTCGAAGGCCGGATTCCGCACGTGGTAGTGCGCCGGGACGATCTCGCAGCCGTAAGGCGCACGCACTTCTGCCGGGTCGCGCTCCTCGATAGGGATGTCGTCGCCGCTGAGCATCGTCAGGTCCGCCGTCGAAGTCGGGAAGACCGAGTAGCACGGGATGCCGTTCACATGCGCCAGCACCGCGATCTGGTACGACCCCACCTTGTTGACCACATCGCCGTTCGCCGCCACGCGATCCGCCCCGAAGAGCACCAGCTTGACCTCGCCGCGCCGCATGTAATAGCCCGCCGCTGTGTCCGGCAGAATGTCGTAGGGGATGCCAAGCTGTTCACATTCCCAGGCGCTCAGGCGCGCGCCTTGCAGCCGGGGCCGCGTCTCGTCCAGCAGCACATGGATGCGCTTGCCCTGCTCGTGCGCCTTGCGGATCACGCCCAGCGCGGTCCCATAGTCCACCGTCGCCAGCATCCCGGTATTGCAGTGATGCAGAATCGTGTCGCCGTCCTGGATCAGCGCCGCGCCGTATTCCGCTATTTGCTGGTTGATGGCGACATCCTCGTCGGCCATGCGCTGCGCTTCAATGAGCATTTCGTCCCGAATATCCTTCACCCGGTCAAAGCGCTCATCTCGTGCGAATTCCAGCATATGATCGACGGCCCACGCCAGATTCACCGCCGTAGGCCGCGCCTTTTTCAGGATCACGCCCGCCACGTCCAGATATTCCTGCATGCTGCCGATGTCCAGGCAGGGGCACTGGTTCGCCGCTAGCACCATCGCAAAAGCCGCCGACACGCCAATCGCCGGTGCGCCGCGCACCACCATATCGCTGATCGCGTCCGCTACTTCGCGGTAATCTTCATATTCCACATGCGCAAGCCGCCAGGGTACCTGCCGCTGGTCAATCATCCGCACGCGATTCTGTTCCGTCCACTCTACCGTTCGCATGCTGTCCTCTTTTCACCAAGTCTTCAAAAAAAGCGGCGGTTCGCGCCGCAATCGTCTCCCAGCTAAATTGGGCGGCCAACTGCCGGGCATGTTCGCCCATCACCGCCCGCAGATCGGCGTTATCGGCCAGGTCTTCAATCGCAATCGCCAATGCAGTCGGCGAATCCGGCGGGATCAGGCGCACCACGTTACCGCTCAACTCCGGCACATCCGACTGCGGCTGAGTGGTAATGATCGGGCAGCCGTGCGCCAGCGCCGCCATCAGACTTCCCCGCCGGAAGGATACCCCGTCGCGGTACGGCAGCGCGATCATATCCGACGCGATCAGATGGCCGCTCACCTGCGCATCATCCACAAAGCCCGTCCAGATGATATGATCGAGCAGCCCCAGGTCCTCGACCATTTCATCGACTTCGCGCGCATAGACAATGTTATTCGGGTCGCTGGTCCCGGTCCGCCCGCCGATCATCAGCAGTTTGACCGGCAGTTCCTTATTCCGCGCGATCCGCACCCCTTGCAACAGCGTTTCGATGCCCTTGCTCGCGTTCAGAAAGCCAAAATAGCCGACCACAATATCCGACGGCTGGCATCCCAGCGCGTTACGCCAGACGCTGCGTGTATAGTCCGGCGGCAGCGCGGGCTGAATATTCGACCCGATGGGGATATGTTGCAGGCTGGCAATCGACTTTTCGTTCGACAACCGCTCATGATCCACATGATTCGTCACCACCACGCCATCACTGCTGCGGGCCAGCGTCAGCACCGCCTGATACCGCAGCGGTCCCGCCTTCGGGAACAGGTACGGTACCAGCAGATCGTGAAAGGTCGTGACCACAGACACATTATCCAGGCGCATCGGGAGAATATGCACAAAAGCCGCCATGTTATACGCTGCCGCCTGGTACTGAATATTCACCACATCCAGCCGCTGCGCCTGTGCCCACCGCCGGATGCGGCTCAGCGTTCCCCACCCCCAGGTATGAGCGTCCGCCGTCACATGAATATGGGGAAAACGCTCATCCTTGGCGGCACGGTGATCGGTAAAAATGAATAATTCGTGCCCCAGCTCCACCAACGCCTGACTTAATTCCTGAGTATATGCGCCCACCCCACCCTGCATCGGGGGATACTCACCTGTAATTTGTCCGATTCTCATAGTGTCCGTATCTTTCGAAAGGAACCCTTATAAGTTTTGAGTGGTGACTTTTTGAGTCAAAGCAATCAACATCCGCCGACTATCAATATGCAGCGCCGCCTCTTCACCCAACTATAACCCCAAACCCACAACTCATCCTAACCCGACCAACGCGCGCACCACCTGCCTATAGGTCCGTATGCGTTCCTTTCGCATCGCGCGTTTGGAACCTAAAAGTGCCTTTAGCCCTTCCTGCGCCATTTGAGCCAGATAACTGAGGACTAAAAACAGCCGCAGGCACCACGCCGCCCACCGCCCATGAAATTTGCGAAAGTATCTTATTTTACTCTGCTGGAAGTAGATATGCTTAGTGGTGGGTACCTGCTCCGTGCTTTTGCCGCCGTAATGCGTAATCGCCGCATCCCCCACATAAACGACACGCCACCCGGCTTCTTTAGTCCGCTTGCACCAGTCCAGTTCCTCCGAAAACATGACATACCCCACATCCAGCGGGCCGATTTTTTCGTACACCTCGCGCCGCGCCATCAACGCGCATCCCTGCACCCAGTCCACATCAAAAGTACCGTCGTCCGGCTGATCGGCCACATAAAAATGATCAAGCAGCCGTTTCGGGGCATACCCCTGCATCCAGGTGCTTTCGAAAATAGCCGTCAAAAAAGTTGGGAAGCGCCGCCGTGTAGACTGCGTGGAACCATCTTCGTTCAACACATGCGGCCCGACAATCCCCACGCCCGGATGCTGATCCAGGTAGTTCACCATCTTTTGCAGCGCGTCCCCATGCACCACCGTATCAGGATTAAGCAGCAGTACAGAACGGCCCTGTGCCTGCTCCAACGCGAGATTATTCCCGCGCGTGAAGCCAATATTTTGATCCTGCGCGAACAACCGCACCCAGGGATACCGCTCGCGGATCAGTTCGACGCTGTGATCCGCGCTGGCCGAATCGACCACAATCACTTCCAACTGTAACCCATCCGCCCGGATGCTGTCCAGGCAGTCCGCCAGCAAATCGGCCACATTCCAACTCACAATCAGGATGGACAGATCCATCGTGTTACTCCTGACGTTCCACACTCAGCAAATTGCCCGCGAAACGCACATAATACGCGCGGTAAGTTCCTGGATAGCTGGCCGCCAGATGTTTCCATCTGCGGCGCGAAATGCGCATTTCCCGCGTCCCGATGCGCACACGCGGATCTTTCAGCGTCCCCGCCTGTTCCAACGATCCCGTGACCGAGCGCACCGACGGATAAGCAACTTGCACCGCCGCGAAGATCATCAGCCCCGTGCTGACACCCATGAGCAGCCATACCGCCCCAACGGCAAGTTTCTCCCACGTTTCATCGATACGCGGCACCAAATAGCACGCCAGTATGCTATTCAGCGCCAGCATCACGGCACCGCGCACCAGATACCCGATGCTCTGAAAAAACAACTGTTGGCGCTGGCGGCTGCTCAACTGCCCCGCGCGATTCAAAACCAGTTCATCTGACGTAAAGCCCAGTCTATCCTGCATACCTTTGGGATTTTACCAGGAATTTACAGATCACCAGAACTCCCATTACATTTGCCAGCGACAATAAGGACGAATGAGCACACTGAACCATAGGGATAGGAGAGAATCACATGTCAAAATCACGTCTTATCGCCGCCTTGCTGCTGGTGGTCATCGCTTTCGGAACTGTCGGTAGCGTGAGCGCGCAAGATGGAACGGGAGATCGTCCCCGTGAACGCGCCGAAGCCCGCCTGATCCTCAAAATCTTCAAGGCGGTACTCGACGCCACCGGGCTGGATCGCGCCGATCTGCGTGATGCCCTCGCCGCCGACAAAACACTGGCCGACATCTGCACTGAAAACGGTATCGATCCCCAGGCGGTCATCGAGGCCGTCAAAACCGAAGTGACTGCCGAGATTGAGCAGGCCGTGACAGATGGTAAGCTGACCCGCGAACAGGCTGACACGGCCCTCGCGCGCCTGGATGACGCCCTTGATCTCATCCTCAACGCCAACCGCCCCGGCACCCCGTTGCGGGATCGTATTCAAATTCGTGTCGAAAATTCCCTGATTACCATCGTCGCGGATGAAGCCGGGATCACTAAGCGTGCAGTCCTCCGCGATCTGCGCGACGGTAAAACCCTGGCCGACATCGCCGCCGCACACAGTCTGGATGCCGACGCCCTGATCGCTCAAGCCGAAACCCAGATCACCGCTGAAGTCAACCAGGCCGTCACCGCTGGCAAAATCACGCAGGAAATAGCCGACGCCCTGCTGGAAAACCTGCATGACCGGTTGGTCAACCGCTTCAATACCCCCCTGCCCGACCAGATTCTCTAAAAGCATCCGCTCCCCCGCTTGTGCCCGGCAGAAGTGGGGCACATAATCATGACCTTGCTCCGTATAATCTACACCAACAAGGAGGCAAGGTCATGCAGCTTCTCATTTTAGGCGGGACACGCTTTTTAGGGTATCACCTCACCGAACGGGCCTTAGCGCGCGGCCATCAAGTCACCCTGTTCAATCGCGGACAAACCAACCCCGGCATTTTCCCCCAGGTGGAACAGTTGCACGGCAACCGCGACGGGCAGCTTGAAGTTTTACAGGGGCGGCACTGGGATGCGGCCATCGACACCTGCGGGTATGTGCCGCGCATCGTGCGCCTGTCTGCCAAAGCGCTGGCCGGTGCCGTGGACCATTACACGTTCATTTCCACCATTTCCGTCTACAAGGATTCCGGCCCGCTGCCGCTGGCGGATGACAGCCCACTGAACACCCTCGAAGACGAAAGCACCGAGGAAGTCACCGGCGAAACGTACGGCGCGTTGAAAGTGTTATGCGAACGCGCTGCCGAAACCGCCCTGCCGGGCCGCGTGCTGGTGGTGCGCCCCGGTCTGATCGTGGGACCACACGACTCGACCCCGCGTTTTCCCTACTGGGTCCGGCGCGTCGCGCAAGGTGGCGAAGTCCTGTGCCCCGGCGATCCGGCCCAGCGGATTCAGTTTATCGATGTCCGCGATCTGGCGGATTGGACGCTGCATCTGGTCGAACAACGTGCTACCGCGATCTACAACGCCACCGGGCCAGATTATCCGCTCACCATGCAGGCTTTTCTCGACACCTGCCAGGCGGTCAGCCAGAGCGACGCTCAATTCACCTGGGTCAGCGAGGAATTTTTGCGCGAACACGAGGTCCAGCCCTGGAGCGAACTCCCGATCTGGGTTCCGGCGGACAGCGCGGGATTCCACCAAACCGATCTGTCGCGCGCTATCGGAGCGGGACTCGTTTTTCATCCATTGGCCGCTACGATTCGGGATACGTTAGCCTGGGACCAGACTCGCGCCAGGCTGCACGATCCCATGTCAGGGCCACTCACGCCCGAACGCGAAACCGCGCTCCTGCATGAGTGGCACACACGATGATGAGGAATTACGGGGCTTGCAGTCCGGTGTAGACCGCGTTTAACAAAGCGGCGGCATCGTTGTCAGCGCTCAGTTCCCAGAACATGATGCCGCCCAGCCCGTTCTCTTTGATATAGTTGGTCTTGACCGCCAATGATTCAGGGTCTTCATACACGATCATAATTTTGCGATCCGGGTTGTACAACCAGGGAACCTGGGCCTGTTCGTGCCAGTAGCGGTTGAAGGTCGGCAGATAGTTCTGCTCGATGTCACTGTAATCAAACGCGCCCTGCTCCCATGTCCCGTTCGGCAGGCCGTTAAACGGCTGGTATAACCCATTCGCCGTATCACCCACATTCGACCATCCCCGCCCATAAAACGGCACGCCCATCACCAGTTTATCCGCAGGAACACCCGCCGCCAGATACCCTTGCAGCGCTGCATCAGCACTTACCGTCGCCGCATCCGCCGACGGATTATCCGTATCCGAGTATAAAGCCGACTGGAATCCGGTGGTTTCGCTCCACCCGCCGTAAAAGTCATACGCCATCACATTAATCCAGTCGAGATATTCAATAATTTTGTCCAGTTCCATCTGTTCGTTGTAAACCGTCGGGCTGGCCGAAGCCGCAATCGTCAGCAGATAGCCCTCCCCCGCGGCGTCTAACTGGGCGCGCAGTTCGGCCAGCAGCAGCGTGAAGTTTTCCTTGTCTTCAGGACGTCCCGCCGTCAGGCCGCCGCCCACCGGATATTCCCAATCGAGATCGATGCCATCAAACCCATACTGCTGCATAAACGCCACACACGACGCCGCGAATTTCGCCCGCGCTTCTGCCGTCAGCGCCACGTCGGAGAACTTCCCCGACCATGTCCAGCCGCCCACCGAGATCAGCGTCTTGAGATGCGGATATTTTTCCTTGAGCAGATTCAGTTGGCGGAAATTGCCGAGCAGTTCCGCGTCGGTTTCGTCGTTCGGATAAGACAATCCCGTGTCCGCCCAGGCATCCCCCTGCACGCACTCGCCCTCATCCGAAATATTGGCAAACGCATAGTTGATATGGGTGATCTGATCCGCCGGAATATCCGTCACAAAATACGCCCGATCATAAACGCTCCACGAGGTATAGTAAGCGACGATACGGTACATGGGCGGCTCATCTCCCTGCGCCAAAGACAAACCCGGCACAGCACACCAAACAATCAATAGCATACAAATCAAGCGTTTCATATAAATAACCTCTCTTTATTGAACCGGCGGCAGCGCAAACAACCGTTCCGCGTTGGCGGTACTCTGCGCCGCGAATAGATCGTCAGGCATCATGTGCAGCGCCGCGATCCGCTCCGCGACATACCGCACATAAGCCGGATGATTGGGGAACTTGCCACGATAAGGGTGCGGCGTCAGGAAGGGGCCGTCGGTTTCGATCAGAATCTGATCCGCCGGAATCTGCGCCGCCGTGCGCCGCAGGTCATCGGCATTTTTATAGGTAATCGGTCCGGTAAAACCGAGATAAAACCCCAGCGCCAGCGCGCGTTCGGCCACGTCCAGCGGCGCGGAAAACGAATGCAGCACGCCGGGGCGTGCCTTCAGTTCATCGGGCAGAGTGGCAGCCCACGCGCTTAACACGTCCAGCGTATCGTCGTGCGCGTCCCGGTTGTGAATAATAACCGGCAGTTTTAACTCAGCCGCCAGCGTGAGCTGCGCCTCGAATGCCCGCCGCTGCACATCTTTAGGCGAGCGATCCCGGTAATAATCCAGCCCGATTTCGCCAATCGCCAGCACTTTCGGATGCGCCGCTGTGGTTCGCACTTCATCCAGCATCACATCCGACCAATCCGCCGTGCTGTTCGGATGAATACCCACTGCCGCATACACATTCGGGTAAGCGTCGGCAATCTCCAACGCCCGGCGGTTGCGCTCCAAATCCACGCCGGGATTAAGAATGCGTGTCACCCCCGCCTCTGCCGCTTCCTGAAGAATGTGGTCGCGGATGCTGTCGTATTCGTCAAAATCCAGGTGGCAGTGGGTATCAACGAGCATGGATTGACTAATCATGGGCCACATCTTCCCGATTACCGATCACCGGCTCCGCGTCGGGGCAATTCACGAATTGCCCCGTTAGCTTTTCTCTCCGCCCTCACTTGATTAGCTGAGGGTAACGTACCTTAGATCGCGTGCTGCCCCGATTTGAGCAGCGCGAGATCGGCATCCACCATCATATACACCAGTTCTTTGAAGCCCACTTTGGGTTCCCAACCCAAATCATGCCCCGCCTTCGAGGGATCGCCCACCAGCAGATCAACTTCCGCCGGACGCATGAAACGCGGGTCCTGCGCCACATACGCGTGCCAGTCCAGGCCCACATAATCGAACGCGGTTTGTACTAGCTCTTCCACCGAATGGGTTTCCCCGGTGGCAATCACAAAATCGTCGGGCGTATCCTGTTGCAGCATGGCCCACATCGCGCGCACATAATCCCCCGCAAATCCCCAGTCCCGCCGCGAATCGAGATTACCGAGCCGCAGTTCCTTCGCTAGGCCGAGCTTAATCTTGGCGACGGTATAAGTGACTTTACGTGTCACAAATTCAATTCCACGCCGGGGACTTTCGTGATTGAACAGAATGCCGCTGGTCGCGTGCAGGTTATAACTCTCGCGGTAGTTGACTGTAATCCAGTGCCCGTAGACTTTCGCCACGCCGTAGGGACTGCGCGGATAAAACGGCGTCGTCTCGCGCTGCGGCACTTCGCGCACCTTGCCGAACATTTCGCTGCTGGATGCCTGGTAGAATCGGATTTTGGGATTCACATGCCGGATCGCATCCAAAAACCGGGTGACGCCAATCGCCGTGACTTCGCCCGTAAACACCGGCTGCATCCACGAAGTTTGCACAAAGCTCTGCGCCGCCAAGTTATAGACCTCATCCGGCTCGCATTGTTGCAGCGCCAGTTGCAGCGAGGTTTGATCGAGCATATCACCAGGGATCAGCGTCAGTTGATCCTGAATATGATTAATCCGGCTGAAGTTCACCGTGCTGGTCCGGCGAACCAGTCCGAAAACCTCGTAGCCCTGGCTGAGCAAAAACTCCGCCAGATACGATCCATCCTGTCCGGTGATGCCTGTAATCAGTGCGCGTTTAGCCATAATTCACTCCTAGCTGACGGAAACGCCAAAACGCTGCCGCCAGTCGTTTAGAATATCGAGTAACGTTTGTTCAAAGGGAATAGTCGGTTCCCATCCCGTGCAGGCGCGTAACCTGGATGCATCCCCCACCCGCAGCGGCACATCCGAAGGGCGCATCCGGGCCGGGTCCTGCCGCACTTCAATCTGCACCGCACTAAAACTGAGCAGTGTATCGAGCAAGTACTGCACGCTGTAGGCTTTGCCACTGGCGATATTATACGCTTCGCCCGGTTCGCCCTTTTTACTGAGCAGATAATACGCGCGCACCACGTCGCGCACATCCGTAAAATCGCGCTGCGCAGCCAGATTCCCGACATACATCACGGGATCACGCTGCCCCGCCTCGATCTCCGCGATCTGGCTGGCAAAGTCTGCCGCCACAAAGCCGCCCTTCTGGCTGGGACCAATATGGTTAAAAGGCCGCGCCCGAATGATCGGCATTTTATGCGACAGAAAATATTGCAGCCCCAGCATATCCTGCGCCACTTTGCTCACACTGTAGGGGCTGGTCGGCAAAAAGGGATAATCCTCATGGATCGGCGTGCTGCCGCCTGTCGCGCCGTAAATCTCTGCCGAACTCACGATCAGAATGCGCGCCTCCAGCCGCAGTTGCAGAATCGCCTGCTGAACATTGATCTGCGCCACGATATTATTTTCGAGCGTTTCCCACGGATTCGTAAATGATTTACCGACATCAGCCAGCGCCGCCAGATGAAAAATCAGATCAGGCCGCACCGCTTCCAACAAAGACCGAACCGCCCCCGCGCTGCGCAGATCACATTCATATTGCAGCACGGGCGTGTGATCCAGCGACGGATTTTTACCAGGGGGATCAAATACGGCGGCGTGGAGCGTCAAATCGGAATGAGTCAATAAATAGTTGACCAGATGTCCGCCAACAAAACCACCCGCACCGGTAATGAAAGCGCGCACGTATCTCCCGTCCTTTCAGATGTCCAGCGCCATTATAGCGTGTGAGCGGATCAGAGCAAGGCTGAAAACAACAGGCGGCAGCCACTGGTTGACCACCGCCTGCATGATGAGGTTTACTGCGGCTGCGCAATCAGCACCGGATTCAAACTCAATCCCGTTTCATCCGGCAGCAAAATCAAATCGTAGAACACGCCGGCATCAAAGCGCATCTCCGGCACCGTGAGCACCACAATATCGGTGGTGCGCTCGAAAATATGCACCCGGTACGTGCCCGCCACCACCAGGAACGGGTTGGTCGGCTGTCCTATCGTGGCGGGTTCCGACATCGAAATCATAGGGACAGGCGTGGGTTCTACCCCTTCGACATCAGCCGTTGCGGCGGGAGCCACCTGCTCTGCCCCGTCCAGTGTTTCGCCGCGCAGAATCAGGTCCGGTTTTTGGGTTGCCACATGCATCACGCGCAACTGGGCGTTGCCCTGTGGAACCGGTTCGCTGTTATCCGCTGCGATCTCATATTGAACCGTGCCATACCCATCCATATAAAGGAACAACACCGAACGGGGATTGCGGAGCGGTGCGAATTCTTCCTGCACAATAATATTCCCGCTCGTTTTATCGCGCACCACCATCATCGTGCCTTCGGTGTTAAACGTGTGATACGGCGTGGTCGTGCCTTGCTCAATATCGTCAAAGATCATCTCATCGCCGACTTCAAACGTCACCCGGCTGCCGCTGGACAGCGCATTCACGACGCGCAGCATAAATTCGCTGTCGCCGGACGGTTCTTCCAACTCCACCAGGCCCTCGGCGCTCGCCAACAGCCCAGGATCAGCGCCAACCTCGGTTTCGAGCACCAGCGGTCCGGTATTGGGCATCCCCGTCGCGATGATGGTATACGCCCCGCCCGCCGGGAAATCATAGTCGGCCAGATAATCCACCTGCCGATCTTCGCCGCCTTCGGATGTATAAAAGTTCAGCGTCCACAGGCCGTCATTCAACAGCGCGGGCCGTGTTGCGCCGCCTAAGCCGATCTCGTTGACTCCGGGCAGTGCTCCGCCCAAGGTTTCAATTTTCAGGCCCTTGACGCCAATTGCCGCATGGATAAACGTAAAGCGGGCCGCGTTTACCGGGGTCATGCTCAAGTCCTGCTCCACCTGGACCACTTTGAGCTGTTGGAATGAATCCAGCAGGACAATATCCACCGCGCCGTAGGGCGTCAGTCTGATCTCACGTTCGGCCAGCGGTTCCGCTTCCGGCTGACCCGCCGGACGAATACGCAGTTGGTAGGTATCCGTCGCATACGTCGCCCATTCGGTTGCCTCCCGGTAGCCCATCTCCGTCGCAATCACCGTATCGCCCAGGTACACATCCAGCTTGGGTGCATCCGGCGACACCTGGATCACGCGCACCTGAGTTTCACGTTGAGCCAGGCTTTCGATCCGCAGCACCCGGTAATTATCGGGCTGGCCCACCAGCACCAGCGTGTAGACTTTCCGTTCGTCCAATCCCAGGTTATAAGAAGTGAGTGTCTCTTCACCCTGCTTGAAGTCGAAGGCATGCGCCCCCGCTGCGATTTCCAGCGGGCCGCCCACAACGGGATACCCTACGGCATCAACGAGCGCCGCTGAACTTTCAACCAGTTGGACCGGGCCGCTGTCTGTAACCGCATTGAGGAAACTTAACCGGGCGGTGTGTTCCGGCAGCGGGGCGAGGTCTTCCTCGTACAGCACCAACTGCGCATTCTCGGCCTCACCCACCAGCAGCGCCGTCACGCGCTGGCCGGATTTTAAGGTCAGTGGCAGTTCCGCATAAGGGGTGACTTCCTGCACATCATCTTCAGGATTCACCACCCGCAGCGTATAACTACCGGGAGCCACCGAACGCGGCGTCTGGCTGGCAACACCCACGCTAAAATTGCGTTCCAGCAGCAGGCCATCCAGATAAAAACTCACTTTCGGTAAATCGGCGCTGGCATGCACCATCCGCAGTTGAGCGCTTTCGGCCTCTTTATCTTCGGGGACCTCCGGCATCGGCAGCGGCGTATAGGTCGCCGTCGGAATCGGTGTGGGTGGAACGGGGGATGTGACAGGTCGGGTCGGCGGCACGGGTGTTTTATCGTCTTCATCGCCCCCACCACACGCCACCAGGACAACAAGCAGCAGCATCCAAAGTAGTATTTTACGCATCAATCATTCCTCCCGATTATGCGTAGTATTGTACTGAGGATGCCGCCTGATGGGTAGCGGGACGATAGTCCCCTACTTGAGTGTTTGATAGATCGCTGAAAAATCCTGTTCGCTGAGGCCATCCGCCACAGCCGCGCCAAAAAGCTGTTTGACCACCGCCCCCAGGAATACAGGCTGATCCAGATAATCGGCCAGGTCTTCCAGGTAGCGCAGGTCTTTGTGAATCATCGACACGGAAAAGTGCGGGCTGAAATCTTCGTCCAGCAGTTTTTGCCGTTTGGCATTCAACACACCAGAATTCCCCGCCCCCGCCGCCAGCAGTTCTAACACCTGAGCCTTATCGAAGCCTGCCGCCTCACCCAGCGCAACGGCTTCACCCAGCGCCGCCATAAACGATCCCAGCACGAGATTGTTGATCAGTTTCCAGCGAGTCGCTTTCCCCGGCGTTTCAAAATAAACCAGATTGCTGCTGATTTTTTCCAGGTACGGGCGCGCCTGTTCCAGTGCGGACTGCTCGCCGCTGGCAAACACAACCAGTTTTCCTTGCGACGCAGGCACCACGCTGCCCGCCACAGGCGCTTCCAAATACACACCGCCGCGCGCAGCAACCAGCGCATGAAACCGCGTGACCGCCTCAAAATGGTTAGTCGTCGTATCAATAATGAGCTTCCCGGAAATATCCCCGGCCAGCAGGCCATCCTCGCGTGTGAGGATTTCCTCTACCGCCGCGCTGTCCCGAATATTGATGAATACCACCGGAACCTGTGCAAGTAAGTCAGCCGGGCTGGATGCCGTCGGCGCGCCCAGTTCATGCGCTTTTTCCGCCGTGCGATTCCACACCACGAGCGAGACACCCTCGCCTATCAACCGTTTCGCCATCGCCATACCGAGCGATCCCAGGCCGATAAATCCCGCTTGCATCATATGCTGGAGACTCCTGATCCCAGAAAGTAAAAGGTCCGCCCCCCGACGGCCAGGGGGGAGCCGGCGGGAAGCGGACTTTTTACTAGGATCACAACTGTCCGAATTTATTTAGTTGTTTTGATGGCAATCTGACGCGGCTTGACTGCTTCAGCTTTCGGCAGTGTCAAGGTCAGTACACCATTCGAGAAGGACGCCTCGACCTTATCATGATCAATCGGTGTGTTGATGCTCAACGTGCGCTCAAACTTGCCCGTAGGCCGTTCAAGCAGGACATACTTTCGCCCTGTCTCTTCCTCACGTTGAATCTCGCCCCGGATCGTCAGCGTATCACCTTCCATCGTGATATCTAACTCTTCCGGCTTAAGACCCGGAACATCAGCCCGGATGATAATGGCGTCTTCCGTAATAAAGGCATCCATCGGTAGAAGCCATGCCCCGGTCCCGCGTGATTCGCTGCCCCGTGCAAAAGCTTCGTCCAACATCCGGTCCACCGTCTGACGCATGGTAATCATGTCTCGAAGTGGATCCCATCGCGCTATTTTAGTCATGGCAACCTCCCAACACAATAGTCCTTAGGTCTTACATATTGTGTCCAGTCGAACTGCCATCACTATATTACATTTATACCAGAAATTCGTCAGATGTACATAGGAAATCCACCAAATCCGTGTAGGATTCGTATTAGAATCTACGCCAGTCCGCGGTGCGCCCGCACAAATCCCACCACCAGCACAACCAAGGCCAGCGGCGACAGGCACATCACATACCCGGCCTTATTCAAATCGCTGAAGCTGAGCAGATTCGCCAATCCAAAAATCACAATCAGCATGATCCCCGCCGTGATCAGTGTTCGCCCCATCAACAGCGCCCGTGCCCCGGTGAGCCGGTAAGGAACCAGTTCGTTATCCTGCCGCCGCTTGCCCACGAATTCCTGCGCGCGAATGATGCGTATCCCCAGGCGCAGAATCCCAAACCCTACTGCCACAAAAAACAATGAAACCGCCAGGCCGAAGATCATAGTCTTATCTTACCCCTACCCCTCGAGCGCCTCGCGCTGAAGCGTCCACATCCGGCGATAGACACCATCCAGTTGCATCAGATCAGCATGTGTGCCCCGCTCAACCAGTTGTCCTGCCTGTAATACGAGAATTTCATCCATTTTTTCCATTTCCACCAGCCGGTGAGTGATCACCAGCGTGCTCCGGCCCGCCATCGCCGCCTGCATCGCCCGCAGCACCTCCCGTTCGGTGATCGTATCCAGGTTCGCCGTCGCCTCGTCCAGAATCAAAACCGGCGCATCTTTCAGAATAGCGCGTGCCAATGCGATCCGCTGTCGTTCGCCGCCGCTCAACCGCAAACCCTGTTCCCCAATCCAGCTATCGTACCCTTGCGGCAGCGTCATAATAAAATCGTGAATTTGGGCACGCTGAGCCGCCAGGATCAAATCCTCCTCGCTCGCATCAGGCCGCGCGATCCGCAAGTTATCGCGGATCGTGCTGTTAAACAGATACGTATTCTGGCTGACCACGCCAAAATATGCGCGGACGGCTTCCGGCGTATAGTCGCGCAGTTCCCGCCCGCCGAGTCGCATCTGTCCTTCCTCATACTCCCAAAACCGCATCAGCAGATTAACCAGCGTCGATTTTCCGGCCCCGCTCGCCCCCACAATAGCCACCGTCCCGCCCGCGGGCAGCGTCAAGCTGATCCCATCCAGCGCGGGCACATCGTCCGGTGTATAACGAAACCGCAGATTTTGCACTTCGAGAGCAGGATGGTCAACTACCGCCCGACGCCCCTGCCCCGCATCCACCGCCGGGACCGCATCCACAATCTCAAACAGCCGCCGCGCCGCGTCCAGGTGGCTCCCCCAATGTTGGATCGCCTGCGGCAGAGGCAGCCCCGCTTCAAAACTGGAGCTCGCCGCCAGCACCAGCACTGCCAGCATCACCCCATCCAGTTCACCGCGCCGCACCATCGGCACCGCCACCATCAGAATCGCCGCCGCCGCCAGCCACACCAGCAGCGTCCCCAGCGCCGTATTCAGCCCGCCGATCTGGGCCATCCGGGCCTGTTCGCGCGTCAACTCGCGGCTTAATGCGGCCACGCGCTCACACTGCCGATCCTCCGCGCCAAAAGCCGTCAGATCCGCCATTCCCTGGATGCCATCGACCAGCGCCACGTTTAGCTCACTGCGCACCGCGATCAGTGCCCGCCCGGTTCGACGGCTGAGTCCTTGTGTCACCAGCGGCACCCCGATCCCGGCTAGCGCCAGAAACGCGATCAGCACCAGCGCCAGCCCCAGATCGGTGATCGCAAAAAAGACGAACATCACCAGCCCGATCAGCAGTGCAATCGCGGGTGGCGCAATCACGCGCAAATAGAAATTTTCGAGCGTATCAATATCCGCCACCGCCCGTGCCAGCAAATCCCCGCTGCGATACTGCATCAGCCGCGCCGGGGCCAGCGGTTCCAGCGCCTCATAAAACCACACGCGCAGCCGGGCCAGCAGCCGGAACGTCGTCTGGTGCGACACATACCGCTCCAGATACCGGAAGACCCCGCGTGTAATCCCGAAAAAACGCACGCCGACCACCGCGACATTTAACACCGCCACCGACGGATGCAGCGCCGCCGTCGCGATAATCCACGCCGCTACCGCCATCAGTCCGATGCTGCTCCCGATGGTAGCAAAGCCCAACAGCGCCGCCAGCAGCATCCACCACCGGAACGGCGCGGCGAGGCTAATTAAACGTCTCATCGGGCACCCATTCAAAATAGCGAGCCGCAAACTCCAGCATCAGGACTCCGATCCGAACCGGCCTCACTTCATCGCTGGCCCATGATACCTTATCCCACCGGTAAACATCCATCAGCGCCAGCAGGCCCTCGCCGTGCTGACCATCCAATTCCGGCTTGTAATCGATATGGAGCATCCGCCCCCACCGGTTGTCGCCGCCGAAATCCGCCTGCTCCGGCGCTACATCATAAAACACCAGTTGCCCGACCTGATTATGAATCACATCCTGCCCCCAATCCGGGGCCTCGACCAGCTTTAACTCGACCACCAGCATACCCGACGCTTGCTCCTGCGTGATCCGCCGGACAATCGCATCATGCAAATGGAATCGCATCAAATCCCGTGAAATCTGCATACAACTTCCCTCAACTACGCCGACACCAATTTATAGTATACGCCTTGCCGCGCCACCAGGGAGGCATGATTTCCCACTTCGGCCACCCATCCATTTTCTAACACCACAATTTGATCCGCATCCTGCACAGTGCTGAGCCGGTGCGCGATGATCAATGTCGTCCGCCCCTGCATCAGTTGTCGGATCGCAAGCTGTACAAGGGTTTCCGTTTCCGGGTCCAGGTTCGATGTCGCCTCGTCCAGCACCAGCAGCGGCGCATCCTTCAGAAACGCCCGCGCCAGCGCGATCCGCTGCGCCTGCCCACCGCTCAACCGTGCGCCCCGCTCCCCGATCACCGTCTCATACCCCTGCGGCAGCCGCTGGATAAAATCGGCGGCGTGGGCCGCCTCAGCCGCGCGTTTCACATCATCCAGCGGAGCCGCAGGCCGCGCCAACCGGATATTATCCGCCACACTCGCCGCAAACAGATACGGATTCTGCGGCACCCACGCCGTTTGTTCGCGCCACACCTTCGCCGGAATAGTGCCCAGCGCCGTATCCCCGATCCAGATGTGCCCTGCGCTGGGATCAATCAACCGCAGCAGCAGCGTCGCTACTGTACTTTTACCCGCCCCACTCGCCCCCACCAGCGCGACTTTTTGCCCCGGCTGCATCTCGAAACTCACGCCGTTCAGCGCCGCGCGATCTTCATACGCCGCCCGCACGTTCTCAAACCGGATCGTCTGAACAGCGGCTATCCAGTCGGTTGCTGTCGAACTGACGCGCGGCGCTTGTTCCAGCACCTCGAACATACGCGCCGCCGCCGTTGCCCCCGCGATCCCCGCATGGAACCGTGTCCCCAGCAGGCGCAGCGGCAGGTAAAATTCCGGCGCGAGAATCAGCACAAAAAACGCCTCGTCAAACGGCAGTTTGTCATACAACAGCCGTAACCCGATCTCCACCGCGATCACCGCCGTGCTGATCGTCGCCAACATTTCCAGCACCAGCGCCGACAAAAACGCCACCCGCAGTACGCCCATCGTTGCCTCGCGGAAGCGGTCACTGATGCGCGTGATCGTCTGGATTTGATCACGGCTGCGGCCCAACAGTTTCAGCGTGGTCAGCCCTTGCAGCACATCCAGAAAATGCGCGCTCATCCGGCTGAGCGTCGTCCATTGGCGACGCGAGAGAGCGCTCGCCAGGCTCCCGATCAGCATCATAAAAAAAGGAATCAGCGGGGCCGTCACCAGCAGCACCACACCCGACAATGGATCGATAGGAAAAACGAACAGCAGCGTCACCAGCGGGATCAAAACCGCCAGCGCCAACTGCGGCAGATACTGGCTGAAATAGGCGTCCAACTCCTCGATCCCTTTAACCGCCGTGTTGACCAGTTCCCCGGTGCGTTCCCCGCGCACAAACACCGGTCCCAGCGCGGTCAGGTGCCGGAACAGCCGCTCGCGCATCTGCCGCTTGACCTGTCCGGCGGCGCGATTCGCAGCGACCTCCCCGCCCCACAGCAGCCCGGCCCGCGCCACGCTGATCCCCACCAGCGCCCCCAGCCGCCCGCCCACCTGCGTCAGGGTATGCCCATCCAGAAACACCCGGCTCACAATCTGGCTCAGCAGATACGCCTGCCCAATCAGCAGCGCCCCCGCCCCGATCCCTGTGCTCACCGTCAGCGCCAGCGCCCCGCGCGGAGTTTCGTGAATCAACCGTTTATCAATATTCATCCGGGCCTATCCCTGCTACAATTGCCGCCAAAGGAGACGCTATGAAGTATACCTATCTCATCTGGGATTTTGACGGCACCCTGTTCGACACCTACCCCGCGCTGAATGAAGCGATCCGGCTGGGGTTAGCCGATTTAGGCGTGACCGGCTCCACCGAAGAAGCCGTTGGTCAACTGCTGTCCGAAACGTTAGCCTACTGTCTGGAGCAGCTTGCCGCCCAATATGCGCTTGACCCCGCCCAACTGGATGCCGCCGCCAGTGTCCACCACGAAAAAATGCCGCTGGAAGCACAGGGGCCGTTTCCCGGTGTGCGGGAAGTCTGCGAGCATGTCATCAACGCCGGAGGCAAAAATTACATCATCACCCATCGCGGGCATGCGTCCCTGTTCGAATACCTGAACCTGCACCACATGGCCGGGCTGTTCGCCGACTGCATCACCCGCAATGACGGCTTCCCCCGCAAACCCGATCCCGCCGCCTTTATCGCCCTGCTCCGCAAACACCAGCTTTCCGGCGAGGATGGTCTTTCTATCGGAGATCGAAATTTGGACGTGCGGGCCGCACAGGGTGCGGGTGTCCCTACCTGCTGGTTTGGCCCCCAGCCGCCCACCGAAGTGCAGCCCGATTATACGATCCAACATTTCGCGGAACTGCTGGATATTCTGCGCTAAGGCCATCCCGCCTAAGTGGGCCTTTCCAGCCCGTGTTGTTCCATCAGCGCGGCATCATACAGGATAGTCGGGGACGGTCCATCAGCCGCGACTCGCCCCCCATCCAGAATCACTGTGCGGGCGCACAGTTCCGCCGCCAGCCGCATATCATGCGTGCTGATCAACATCGTCTGCTGATCCAGGCTTTGCAGCAGCGTGATCAGGTTGCGGCGGGCGCGCGGGTCCAGTCCCGCCGTCGGTTCATCCAGCACCAGAATTTGCGGGTCCATGCTCAAAACCGTCGCCATAGCGATCCGTTTTTTCTCGCCCACGCTCAGATGAAAACTCAGCCGGTCCGCGTAATCGTCCATGCCCACCGCTACCAGCGCCCGTTCTACGCGGGTTTTGACGTCCGCCTCAGCCAGTCCCATTTGCAGCGGGCCAAACGCCACGTCCTGAAACACGCGCGGCGAAAAAAGCTGGTCGTCGGGATTCTGGAAGACCAACCCCACCCAGGCGCGAATCTCGCGCAGAGTTTTATCGGTGACGGGTAAACCGCCAACGCTGACAGTGCCCGCTGTGCCGCGCAGAATGCCGTTCAGATGCAGCAGCAGCGTCGATTTTCCGGCCCCATTCGGCCCCACCAGCGCGACCTTTTCATTCTGCGCCACAAACAGCGATACATCATCCAGCGCCAAACGGCCATCAGGATACCGGTAGGTTAAATTTTGTACGTCGATAGTATGGTGACTCACATCAGCGGCCCCACCAGAGCACAGCGCAAACTTCGATCCCAACCAGGGCCAGCACGGGCACACTGCCCCACAGCACCGTCCGGCGCGACAACACCGGCGGATTCAGCGCCGGGAACTGTCCGGCATACCCCCGTGCGATCATCGCCGTGTAAATACGTTCGCTGCGTTCCATACTGCGCAGCAGCAGGCTGCCGATCATACCACCGGTCACGCGAGCGCGAAACAGCAAACTCCCCCGCTGGGTTCCGCCGCTGCGTGCTGCCCGTGCCCGCATCAGCCGCTGGGCTTCATCTTGCAGCATGAACAAATAGCGGTACATGAACGACATGATCGCGATCAGCGTGCCGGGAACACGCAGCCGGTGCAGTGCCCACAGCAAATCAACAAACGGGGTGGTCATCGCCAGCAGCAGCGCCACCTGCACCGACAGCCAGCTTTTGAGCAGAATCGCGACAAAACGCGCTAGTCCCGCGTCACTGATCGTTAGCGGGCCGAGAACGAGGATCGAATCACCGGGTGTCGTAAACAATAAGGTCGCCGCCGCCAACACAAACGGCAAAGCAAGTCCGCCCAGCCGTGCCAGGCGGACCGCTTGAATTTCGCCCACCAGCGCCAGGCTTGTGATCAGCGCCCAGAGCAGGGGATAGGCGGGCCATGCCTGGGCTGGCGTGAGCGTGATACCGAGGATCAGGATCAGCGCCACCGCAACCTTAACCCGTGCATCAAAGCGATGCAGCGGACTCGCGCCTTCCTGATAACGTTCTTGCAATAAATTAAGCGACATCCGGTCCTTGACGTTTACGGTCATTCAGGCGGCCAATACCCACGCCGATTCCCAACACCACCAACACGCCGATCACCCCGGCGGCAATCGTCGTCACGGCTTCATTCTCAATAAACGGAATCGTATAATCGGGCAAAATTTCAAAGGGCGCGTCTTCCGCTTCATCCAAAAACGATTTATCCTCTGCCACGCGCTCCAACCCATCAGGATCGGAATCGGCCAGCGGCGAGGCAAACGCCACCGCCAGCGCAATAATCAGCCCGACGGCGATCCAGCGCATGCTTTTCGATGAAGCCGGAGATTTTTCCAGCAGATCGGGCCGCGACTGCTTCACAAACGAAATCACGGCGACAGTGACCAGCGCCTCCCCAATCCCGATCAGCGCATGCACACCCACCATCGCGGGCAGTGCCACATCCAGCGCCGACGTGCCCGAAATCGCCAGTTCGAGCGAAGTCGCAATCGCGGCAGCTTCCACACTCACCCACGCCGCGACCATGATTCCGATCTGCTGCCAGCCGCGTTTGGTGAACCACTCATAAATCATATAGCCGACAAACACGGCGATGATAGCCATATTGACAATATTGAATCCGAGCGCCAACAGGCCGCCATCCTGAAACAGCAGCGCCTGCACGCTGACTACCGTCGTCAGCACCAGCACCGCCGCCCAGGGACCCAGCACAATCGCGGCCAGCGTCCCGCCCAGCAAATGCCCCGATGTGCCGCCCGCCACCGGGAAATTGATCATCTGCGCTGCAAAGATGAAGGCCGCCAACACGCCCATCATCGGAATCTGGCGCTCGCCCAACTGGTCGCGCGTCTGGCGCAGCGCAAACCCGATCATAGCCGCCATAAACACCCACCCCACCAGCGCCACCGGAACACTGACAAAACCGTCGGGAATATGCATTGCGAGAAACATTCGAAGCCGCTCCTTGAAGACGAGGAAAACCACAGCGGGGATGGTACCGCTAGTTGTAAAAAATTACAACAGTAAAAATATTAGTTTACGCGTCTGCTTTCGCTCGTTTTGCCCCTCTTCCCACGCGGATCAACGAATGATCCGTAGGGGCGTCGGCTTGCCGCGCCCGCTTCCCCCTTACCTCTCACCCCTCACGTTCCGCCTTCCGGCACCCCTCGCACACCCCAAACACCGCCATATGATCAATGCGCGGCTCAAAACCATATTCCCGCCGCAGCCGTTCGCGCACCTCCGCGAACATTTGATCCTCAATCTCCATCACCGTACCGCACGTCAGACACACCAGATGATGGTGGGGTCGTTCCCCCACCAACTGGTACACAATCCGATCCTGCCCCAAATCCGTCTGGCACACGGCCCCGACACCTTTGAGCCATTGCAGAATCCGGTATACCGTTGGTAGGGTGAGATCGACCCCACGTTCCTGCAAACACGACTGAATATCCTGAACGGCGAGGTGTTCGCCGTGTTCCAGCATCACATCGATCACCTGGCGGCGCTGCATAGTTACCCGTTCGCCGCGCTGCCGCAGCCGTTCAAGAAACAGTTCGATGCTCAATACTCCAACGCTTTCGTGTCATCCAACACGCGCTTCCGAAAGGCCCAGTAGGTCCACCCCTGGTAAAACAGCACCACCGGCACAAAGATCAGCGCGACAACCGTCATAATCTCTAGAGTATAGTCGCTCGCCGCCGCTTCATCAACCGTCATGCTGTACGCGTCTTTGGTACTCGACACCATCACGTTCGGATACATGAACCAGAAAAACGTCGCCAGCGCCAGCACAATCGTCAGCGCCATCATCGCAAACGACCAGCCGAACTGCTTCTGCCGGATGAAATAGCCCACCGAAAGCAGGGTCGCCGCCGTCGCAATCGGGACAATTCCCGGATTCACGCCGATTTTGTCCAGAATATCAATGTACACATAGTTGGCAACCGCCAGCAGCGCGCTGACCCCCGTCGCCACGATCCACAGCTTTTCGGTGATCCCTTCGGCTTTCTGCCGCATTTTCCCATCCGTCCGCAGGCTGATAAAGATCGCGCCGTGCAGCGTGAACACCGCCGCCGCTGCGACCCCGCACAGCAGCGTATACGGGCTGAGCAGATCGAAGAAATTCCCCGTGAAGTGCATCTTTTCATCAATCGGCACACCCTGCACCAGGTTCCCGAAGGCCACGCCCCACAGAATCGCCGGGATCAGGCTGCCGAAGAAGATCGCCCAGTCCCACGTCGCCCGCCATTTGGGATCGTCGTGTTTGCTGCGAAACTCAAACGCCACGCCGCGCGCAATCAGCGCCACCAGAATCACCACCAGCGCCAGATAAAACCCGCTGAACATCGTCGCGTACCACTGCGGAAACGCCGCGAAGATCGCGCCGCCCGCCGTGATCATCCACACTTCATTGGCATCCCAGAACGGCCCAATCGTATTGATCAACTGGCGGCGTTCAACATCCGACTTGCCCAGAAACGGCAGCAGAATCCCGACACCATAATCAAACCCTTCGAGGAAGAAAAAGCCGACAAACAGCACAGAAATCAGTACAAACCACACATCAGGCAGACTCATCTCGATCCCTCCCTATGCCACAACCAGCCGCGAATCCGGGTCAACATCGTTTTTGCCGTCCGCATCGTGTCCGCCGTCCGGTCCCTTGCGTCCAAACTTCGCCAGCAAAAAGACATCCGCCACCATCAGCACGCCGTACAGCGCCACGAACACGAGCAGCGAGAAGCCGACCATCGCCGCCGACACATTTGGCGACACCGCTTCTTCGGTCAGTTGCAGGCCGAACACGATCCAGGGTTGGCGGCCCAATTCCGTCATCATCCAGCCCGACGTATTGGCAATATAGGGGAGTAGAATCGCCAGGGGGAGTAATCGCAGAAACCACTTTTGATCAATCGGTTTGTTTCTTACCTGTCTGAACACGCTGTACCCTGCCAGCCCCAGCATGGCAAAGCCCGCACCGACCATCGCCCGGTCCGCCCAGTAGCTCAGAGCCGCCGGCGGGCGATAATCCACATCCGTGCCATACAGCGCCGCGTATTTCTGCTGGTATTCGTCCTGCAAATCATCCATACCCTGCACTTCACAGTCAAAGTTATTGCACGACAGCAGGCTGAGCAGTCGGGGAATACGAATAGCAAATTTTTCCTCTTTTTGATCCAGCGAACCAATCGTCAGCAGCGAAAACGAAGCCGGTTCTTCCGTCTTGAATAGTCCTTCCGCCGCCGCCATTTTCATCGGCTGCGTTTTGACCATATGCTGGGCTTGGCTGTGCCCCACAAAGATCACCAGCACAATTCCAACAAACCCGTAGATCGTGGCGATCCGTGCCGAACGCGCGAAGAACTCCCGGTTTTCGCTTTTGCGCAGCAAATGCCACGCGCTGATCCCCAGCACAAAAAAGCCCGCCGTCGTCACCCCCGCC
>CAYYNB010000015.1:0-61629 GCA_964472565.1 uncultured Anaerolineaceae bacterium | reverse complement strand
CAAAGCCATCCGACGGAGAAATAGCTACCTCCTGCAGTGGCGCATACTTGGCCGGGGCAACCGGCGGCATATCGGGATACGGCGCGCCGAGTTCATCCAGGTGTTTCCTGGCTGCTTCGAGGCCCCAGTGATAGGCGTAGGGTGGGCCGTCGCACCATGCTTTTTCGTAGGCTTGCGTGGCGGCGGCGATAGCGGCGGTGGTGTTCCCCTCGTCGCGCTCGATTTGGGCAAGGAGGTTGAGGGCGTCGGCGTGAAAGAGGGGATAGGGGCCACGCTCAACGAGTTCCCAGACATCTTCCAGATAACTTTTAGCCTCGGCGCTACTTTGTCTTTTGCCCGCTAATCCGGCCAAATAGTTCAACGATATTATTTCTTCTTGTCTAAAATCAACACTGCGCGCCCGGCTGAGAGCATAAGTCAATTTTTCTTTCGCCTGTTCGTATTCGCACGAAAACAATGCGGCAGTCCCTTGTTTTGAGGCTGCACGAATGAAGGTACGCTCTTTGTGGCCTTGCCTTATCGACTCGAAGTGGCTGGATAGTTCCCATGCCCGGTCAGCATAATGAGCGGCCTCACCATACGTTTGCTTCCAAATACATAACTCTGAGAGATAGGAACAGACTAAACTTACCTCTTCTGCTTCACGCTCATATTCAAAAATGCGAACAGCACGTAGGAGTGTCACTTCAGCATCTGAAAGCACCCCCTTAGCCGCAAGTACTAAACCTAGTCGCATCAAGCATAAGGCCTCACGTCTAAAATTGTATTGTTTTCTACTTATCGCAAGTGCTTCTTTAGCACTACGTTCTGCCTCGTATAAAGCGCCAGATAATCTCAGCGCGTCTGACAAATTTCTCTTTGTCAAATTAATGCTGCTGTTTTTCCGCAACTGCTGATAGATATCTATCGCTTTCTGATAAAACTTGATGGAACTGCCAATGCTTCCCTCTCTGTGATATCCCTGACCTAGGGCACGATAAGTGAAAGCTTTTAGGTCATCTGTCACACTGGAAAGGGTCGAATCGGTGGATAATAGCATCTCCAATAATTCAATCATGTGACGAACACTGCTAAGTTGGAAGAACAATATATCGAACAGCCGAACTTCAAAAAGCACAACAGCATCAGTTAATCTCCCCAGATTCACCAAGGAACAATATAACTCAATGATAGGGCTTACATCTTCAAGCGTATGAATTTTATTCTCACCTACAAAAGGTATAGCGCTGAAATGGTCCTGAAGAGAAAGGTAGATGTCTTTGCGCAAATCTGTGCCTAAACCATCCCATATGGTGGCACGGATAATGGGATGTAAGTCGTATCGATTGGCTCTTTTATCCCACCCCAATAATCCTCTATCCTCCAACTCTCCTAACATCTCATCCAGTCCAACTTCATTCGAGAACAATTTATCCTTCTGGACGAGTAAAGCAACTAACGTGTCATAGCTGGAGGGCATACGGAAAGCCGCCAGAGTATACATAACTTTCCTGGCTTTTTCGTCTAAATCCTGCATAGCGTAGTCAAGAACATGAGACTTCACTTCAATCGTAGGCAAAGTTGTTGGAGAAAAGGATGGATGGATACGTATCCATACATCAAAGTCCCCGCAAGCACGCCGGTGTTTAGCAACTTCACCCGCTAAAGCACGAATAAGAAGAGGATAGTTATCGAAGGTACGAAAGATGGGCAGCAGGGCCTCACGAGAACCGCTCACTTTATAGGCGTGCCACAGCTTTATGGCATCCTCATCCTCTAATCCTCGCAAAAAATAAGCTCTACAGCCAGGGAATGTCTCGCCCGTAATGGTCTGAAGTTCCGCAGGATATAAACGGGTACTGACTAAAACTCGTGTCTTCTTGGCGAGAGCCATTTTGCGTAAAAACGCACCGATACGAGGGTCAGCCGTTTTTCGTAGATTGTGTCTACCCACAAATGCTTGTGCCATATCATCCGGCACACTTTCGGCACCAACTACAAAATTAGCTGTTCTATCGTCTAAATCATCATCGGGCATTCGCGCCGCATCCATACGTGCATAAGCTGTCATGACTCGTTCGAGACCATCGAACACAAGCAAAAACGGCTCTTTATTCAAAGCGGCTAGCAGTTGGGATTCCCGCTCAGATGGCAGTATGTTCTCAATTTCCTCTTTTCGACGACGAGTAACATAGGCCAGCGCTCGAATAATAAAATTTTCAAAACGCGCATCGCTCTCATAAAAGCTCCACCATATTCGTCCAGCAAGAGGTTTCATGACTTCTGGAGCAATTTCATTAAACCATTTCCAAGTCAGAGCGCTTTTGCCCATTCCACCTATAGCAACTACGAAATTAAAGACAGCAGTAGTTGATGCCGCTGCCCATTCGGTCAGCATACGAAGTTCTTTTTGGCGACCGATTACTTGTCCAGTTTCTAATAGAGTATAGGGATGAGCAATATATGGCTCTGGCGGTAGGGGAATTTCGCTGGCATAACGAGAATGCAGGCTATCAGAGTCAGCCACGCGATAGGGAACCAAGCTATGAATAACCTGTCCGCGCAAATCTTCGGGAGAGATATAGAAATTGACAACCTGCTCCGTGAGCAGACGTTGTTTGAATACCTCAAGCTTCTCCGCCCCTATCCCCTTCTCGACATCCGAGCCTTTCACCGGGTGGTCATCATGCATCACAAATATCAGACGCGGAATATCCCGCTCTACAGCCCGGTTGTATTCCATCTCCGTGATGGAAATATCGTGTCCGGCAGGGATATATCCATACCGCCACGCGAAAATGCCCAGGTAAATCTCGGCGTCATCCACCATTTTCAGCGAGGCTTCAATCGCGTCGGCATCGCTGGCAGGCAGATGTTCCATCATAATTGGGAACATGCCCATGCGCAGACACGCATCCATCACCTGCTTGCGGTGTTCGGGTAGGTCGCGGGAGGTGCTGCTGATGAAAACATCGATACGCTGAGACATGGAGAGGTTCTCCTGTGGCGAGTGGACTTTCGCTCATTATAGTACAGCCTGAAAACTGGAGGAATCGAACTGATACTATACAAGTATGTCCATGCTGTTATGAAGGTTGCGTCCTGAAAAACGAAATGATAGGATGGGATAGTATGAGCAAATATTGTGACAGAAAGACTTAACCCGCTCCTTCCAGGCTAAGCATATGACGAATGCGAAGAATTCCCATCCTGAATTTGAGCTTGAGACCACGCGCCTCCAGGAAACGCTCGACTGTATCAAAGCAACTATTCAGACAACCAGACAAGCCCATTTGGATGGGGGCGATGATTGGGCCAGCTTCAACCTGGAACAGCAGAAAGAATCCCGGCTGGAACGACTCGCAGCAGTACTTGATAGCCCCTATATCGGGCGAATTGACTTTCAGGAAGATGAACACCCTGAAGTGGAGGAATTCTATATTGGTTATCTGAACCTGGATGGCCCCATTCGTATCATTGATTGGCGCGCCCCGCTGGCATCTCTTTTCTATACCAAGAATCGCGCTCAGGTCTCATACAATGCACCTGATGGAACGATTTATGGCGAGTTGTTCCTTAAACGCCATCTGGAGATTGCGTTCAGCCGTCTGGTTAATGTAATGGATGAACTCGACCGGCGACCTGTACTCAGAGGAATCGAATTAGCCGAAGATGACCGCCGTGATACGTTAATTGACCCGGATGAGTACCTGCGCCTCGTTCTGGAAGGCAAAAAGGGACGAGAATTACGGGATGTTGTCGCAACCATTCAGGAACGCCAGAACGAGCTTATCCGTGCGAAACCCAACCAGATTCTGATTGTGCAAGGCGCAGCGGGAAGTGGAAAAACCACCATTGCCCTGCATCGGGTTGCATTTCTGCTCTATCCCCATTCCGCAGAAAGCCATTTTGAAACCAAGAAGATGCTGATAATCGGAGCCAGCGAGGTATTTCTGGAATTCATCTCGCAAGTTCTCCCCCACCTCGGCATCAAAGATGTTCCGCAGCTTACCTATACCGAGTGGGTGTCGCGCCTGATGGGACGACAAGCGCCAAAGACAATTGAAGACGCGACTCTGACTGATATATTGAATCAAAATCTCCCGCGCGACCAACGCGTCACAATTTACAGCCGAAGCCGGTTGAAAGGCTCACTCAAGATGGTGCCTGTGCTAGACCGGCTGCTCGCTACATACCGCAACCAGTTTGACATTCCCCCCGACGGTTTGACTTACTTCCCCAAGGGAAAAGGCAGCTTAGCGCTCGACTATCACATTACACCAGAGGATATTCAACCTATTTGGGCCGCGACAGGACAGCTTCCTATCAACCAACAGCGAAGTGCCGTCCTATCGGCAGTAGTGGACCAGATTATCAAACAGCACCAGCAGCAGTTTCCAGCACGCGTTCAAGAACTCATCCATCTGCTTGAAACACGGTCTGGTGACAGACAACAGATGCAAAAGTGGGCCGAACTCATCGAACCCTATGACGATAGGCGTATTCCTACTCAGGAGCAAGTCCAAAAGCATAAAATATCCGAGCAGAATATCTCCAGCATCATCAACCTCGTAGAACGCAACCGGCGGCGCGCGCTGGAGAATTTTCGCGGCGAAGTAGTCCACCTCGTGACGGAAGATTTCAACCACCGCTGGCCGAGTACCCATGCCACTGAAGCCTGGGCCAGACTCATAACAGATGCCAAGCTTCTCCAAAAGCTTTCCACTGGAATAGTCCCCTGGAATGAAGCCCAGGCGCTGCTCCATAAGGGCGCGCCAAAGGATTACCGCTTTAGAGTTGAAGATATGGCAGCCCTTGCCTATTTACATATCGGTTTAGATGGCATATCACACGCTCAAACCATGTATGATTATCTCGTTGTCGATGAGGCGCAGGACCTATCCCCGCTCCAGTTCTGGCTGCTCAGAAAGTACTCGGCTTCCGGCGCAATGACCATCCTGGGGGATTTGGCGCAGTCCATCCATTCCTATCGGGGCATTAGTCGATGGCAAGAACTCATTGATGTATTTCCAGGCGACGCCATTCAATATGAGGAAATCACCCAGACCTATCGTTCAACCTACGAGATAACGAGCTTCGCTAATCAAATCCTGCAAGGCCCCGTTTTGAAAGATAAACAATATAGGCTAGCGGAACCTTTTCACAGGCATGGACCAGCCGTCACCTGCTCGCAGGCCGAAAATCCAAGCACGCTGTTTCAGATGATTTTCGACCAACTG
Organism: uncultured Anaerolineaceae bacterium; assembly: GCA_964472565.1. Lineage (GTDB taxonomy): Bacteria > Chloroflexota > Anaerolineae > Aggregatilineales > Aggregatilineaceae > DATAMF01. The sequence goes on along the minus strand of CAYYNB010000015.1, from coordinate 56,410 downwards.
CGTCATTACCATGACCAGGGCTACGAGAATATTGCGGTTATCTGTAAATCCAGCACGGAGTGTGAACTGGTGCGACGTGGGTTACGAGCGTTGTCCTTAAATGTCCCTGTCGTTCTGGATAGTAATCAGAAATATCAAACGGGTATGGTGATTCTGCCTGCTCACGTGACAAAGGGTCTGGAATTTGAAGCCTGCATTCTCGCTAATGCCAACAGCGAGAATTACACGGCGACGGAGCTAGACGGACGCATCCTCTACGTGAGTATTACCCGCGCCCTTCACGAATTAGCTATTTTCTGGGTGGGGCAGCCATCACCCCATCTGACTGTCGAGGAATACGGCGGAGAACGTTCTCTTTAAATCTCGATTTGTCGAGTCAGACCCCTAGAGTGACAAGAGACGCCAGGGTACCGGTGTGTTCACTTTGGGCTTCGCCGGTCTCTTGTGCTTCACTGTTTGATGAATTACACTTCGGGAAGTACGTTGACAATCGAATATGCTCTGGCGAAGTGGTTGTTGTGAGCAACTGCCGAGGCGAAAATGAGCGGCGATTTTGACAGCAACTTGACAGCAAGTTGCTGTCAGAAGATACCTTTGCGAGGCAACAAAAAACGCCTGGTCAGGCGTTCTTGAGGGTGTTTTTTGAGCGGGCGACGAGATTCGAACTCGTGACCTTCTCCTTGGCAAGGAGACGTTCTACCACTGAACCACGCCCGCATTGCTCAACTGTGGGTTAGTATAGATCAGGCGATTGGATTTGGCAAGGGGGAAATTTTGGGAAAGCGGGGAATTTTAAAAAAAACCGTTGTTCGTTTTTAGTGTTTAGTTCACAAGCAAGAACAGGGTGCTATAACGCGTCATGTCTTTACTAAGGCTGCGCCAATATTTTCTTTACCCCATCCCCCCTTACCCCTTCCCTCAGACAAGGGGAGTCAAACCGGATGAATGGGATGATTATTTTCTTGGTTCGGCCTAAAAACTAATCACTAAAAACCTTTCAGCGTCAGTTATCAATTTCCCTCAACTATACGTTGCCCACAAATAGAGAGCGGGTGCAGAGCGCTCATTGAAGACAGCAACCCGCCTCGAACGCTTACGGGGCGGGTTCAACCTTGTCGCCTGGCGCTTCTCTGGCTCGCCTAGCAAGCCTGCGTGACGCCAACCGGATGGCGAGCCGGGGATTAAGGTGCTTTGGCGTGGCTGGATGCGCCTTCAGGACATCGCCGCTTGTCTCATCCCTCCCCCAAGCATTGGCGAGGGGGCAGGGAGTGAGGTTCTTCAAGCAATTCACGCATTGCCCAAACTTCGCTGAGGATAGAGACCTAGTTCCCTTCAGCCGGTTCTGTCGTGCCGCCATCGATCCCACCGGCCTGCTGCATCAACGACTCCATATCAAACAGGAAGGGGCTGTTCGACGGGATCACCACAATTCGCACGTTGTCATTCAACTTCTCAATATACCGCCATTGGATCAGCAGCGGATTGCCTTCTAGTTGCTCGTTGATCAGGCGCAGCGCCTCGGCTTCACCCTGTGCGCGGGTAATGGCCGCCTGTTTATCACCTTCCGCTTCCGCTTTCAATTGTTCCGCTTCTTGTCGCTTCTGCTCCACGCGGAACTCGGCTTCCAGCGCTTGCTGTTGGGCAACCTGCTTTTGCTCAATCGAGTTTACATATTCTTCCGAGAAGATGATGTTGCGGACCTGCACATCGTTGACCAGGAACCCGTCGTCTCCAATAGCGGTTTGAACCTGCACTTGGATCTCGTCCGCCAGCTCAGATCGCTTCTCACCGTAGATTTCCTGTACATCGAACTGGCCTAAGACTTCGCGGGTGACAGCCCGTACCGTTGAACGGATCAATCCATCCTGGTAACGTTCTTGCCATCGCTGGTGGACAATGCTGGCTTTGGTCGGATCAATGGCATAGATGACGGCGATATCCAGGCGCACTTGCTGCCCGTCATTCGTCAGCGCTTCAACTGCATCGTCGCCTTGAACCGCGCCTTCCCCCGAACGGCCCGACATCGTATAGTTCTGCTGTGCCACCGAGTAAATCGTGACGCTTTGCACGCCGGGAATAATTACATGCATCCCTGGCCCCAGCGGTTCGTCGGACAGTTCACCGCTGAGCGAATTAAACACCACGCCAACTTCCGAGGGTTGAATCTCCACCACACCGGCGCTCATGACGAAGAACAGCACCGCCGCCAGCAGGCCCACAATCGTAAGCAGTGCGCCGCCTCGTGCCGGACGATCACGCTGCACTGCTTGAACAACCAAAAAGACCCCGAAGCCCGCCGCAGCAAGCCCCGCCAGTGCAATTAATGTCAGCAGTAGGCTGATCATAATCATCTCCTCTTTTTAGATGCGCGATTTTCACTTCTATTCCAGTTTCATTATATCAGGACTGTAGTGTCAGTGACTGATATTTCGCTGACATTGCGCTGTCAGAGTTTGACAGGAGCCGTGTTTCGCTCTAAGTTTGGATCGTTCGGGCCATTCCAAGAAAATAATTACCCTGTATCAGGAGAACCTTATGAATCGAATCGTTTTCGATGGGGGTCCGCTGGTTATCCGTACCTACACGGCCTGGTTAGGCGGCGGTATCCTGTTGGCGCTGTTGATCATGGTGTGGCGGGCCTATCGGTATAACGCATCGACAGTGACCCGCTGGCAGGATGTTGCCCTCGCCGCGATCCTCGGTGGAGTAGCCGGCGCGCGGTTGTTGCACGTTGCTTTAGAATGGGATTATTTTCGCGATCATCAGGCTGAAATCGCTAAAATTAGTTTGGGTGGGCTGGCCTGGCACGGTGCGCTTTTGACTGGCATTCCTGCTGCCTTGTTAGCCGCCTGGATGCGGCGTGTCCCCTTGCGTCCCTTCACGGATGCGGCAGCTTTAGCGTGGCCCGCCGGGCTGATGGCCGCGTGGTTTGCCTGCCGCAAAATCGGCAGTGGGTATGGGTATGAGGTGCGCACCCTGGCCGACTGGCCGGAATGGTCCGTCGAAGAACTGCCCGATGTCTACGGCGTTTTGGCTCCTCGCCTGGACGTTCAGGCAGCGGGTATATTGTTCGGGCTGATTCTATTCGTGTTGGTTCTGCTGCTGACCTGGCGCGGTTGGCTTGCGGGGCTTCGCCTCTGGCTGGTGTTCGGCCTCACCGGGGTAACCCACCACCTGCTGGGTTATTTTCGGGCCGACCCCGCCCAAACCTTACTGGATCGCCGCGCCGATCAGCTTTTTGATCTGCTTTTGCTGCTGCTGAGTACGCTTATTGGTTGTGGTCTTGCACTGGGGTCACGTCAGAAAGGAACCGTCAATGAAGATCAACCTGGGTTTAGCGCAGATCACGCCCAAACTGGGTGATGTTCCGGCCAATTTGAAGCGCCACCTGGAATTAATCGAATTGGCCGCGTCACAGGGGGTCGATCTGCTGCTGTTCCCCGAACTCTCGCTCACTGGCTACAACTTGCAGGACCTGGTTTACGAAGTCGCCGCGCACCCACGTGCGGATGATCCGACCTTTGCCCCCCTACTCCAGGCCACACGCGATCATAATATGGATGTCCTGGTCGGTTTTGTCGATGAAGACCACCGCAACCGTTTTTATATTGCGGCGGCCTATCTCAGCCAGGGCGAAGTGAAGCATGTCCATCACAAGGTCTATCTCCCCACCTATACCCTGTTCGACGAAGGCCGTTTTTTTGCGGCGGGAGATAGTGTGCGCGCTTTCGATACCCGCTTTGGTCGAATGGGCGTGCTTATCTGCGAAGATTTTTGGCACGCTTCTCCGCCCTATCTCCTCTGGCTAGACGGCGCGGATGTCTTGCTCTTTCACAGCGCGAGTCCGGGCCGGGGCCTGGATTCAAGCGAGCGGCTGGGCAGCGCGCGGTGGGTTGAACAAATCAACCAGGCCTATGCCGGGTTGTTCACCGATTATGTGATCCACTGCAACCGTACCGGTTTTGAGGGTGGTTTGAACTTTTGGGGTGGCAGCTCCATCATCGATCCGAATGGCGAATTTTTGCTCCATGCGCCCTATTTTGAAGAATCCCTGCTGGTTCACCAGATCGATCTGAACGAACTGCACCGCACGCGCAGCCGTCTGCCGCTGCTCCGTGACGAGCGGACTGCCTTGATGCAGTCCGAGCTGGCCCGTATTCTGAGTCCGAGCGCCCGTTAAGGCTGCACCAAGATTTGCTTTACCCCATCCCTGAGGGAAGGGGAGTCAAACCGGATGAATGGGATGATTATTTTCTTGGTTCGGCCTAACTTGGTGAATCTGGCTAATTGACGCCGGGGCCGCCTTCCATACAATGAAGACTATGATCTCTGTTTTAGTTTTATCTCTGCGAAATCAGCGCCTGATCAGAATCTGACCGGGCTGCGCGTTGTTTCGAGAGCTTATCGGGCTTGCCGCGTGACTCAGCACGGCAAGCCCTTTTTATTTGCACCGAAAGGAACCCCCCAATGGTACTCGAATTTTTAATCAAAGGATTGGTGATCGGTTTTTCAATAGCGGCTCCTGTCGGGCCAATCGGCGTGTTATGCATTCGCCGGACTCTGGCTCATGGCCGCTGGTTTGGTTTTGTGTCGGGGTTGGGGGCCGCTTCCGCCGACGCGATCTACGGCTCCATTGCGGGGTTTGGGCTGACCGTCGTCTCGCAGTTCCTGGTGGACCAACAATCAGCCTTCCGTTTGCTGGGAGGGCTGTTTCTCTGCTACCTCGGGCTGCGCACCTTCCGCGCCCAGCCCGCCGATCACGCCGCCCAAGCTCGCGCCGAAGGCTTGCTGGGCGCTTATTTCTCCACGTTGGGTTTAACTCTTACCAACCCCATCACCGTTCTCTCTTTTGCCGCCATTTTCGCCGGGCTGGGTATTGTCGATAGTCACTTTTCAGCGCTTGTGCTGGTCCTCGGTGTTTTTCTTGGATCAGCTTCGTGGTGGTTATTTCTGAGCGGCTTGGTGAGTATGCTTCGTATAACATTTAACCCTGCCCGTTTATTTCTCTTGAATCGTTTCAGCGGCCTGATTTTAGTAATCTTTGGGGTATTTGCCCTTATATCAATTGCTTAGAAGTGGGCACTCTTACCTGTTTTTGTTATGCTTGACCTAGCTGGGTCAATGTCTTAAAATTGAGGCACATACTGGCCCTAAACCATTCCGATCCCTTATCAAGGAGCTGGGTGTGGGATTGCGGATCGAAGAGCTTACGCCCGAACCGATCATTATCATCACAGGACTAGATCCGGTTTCGCGCGACGATCCGCTTATGGTGTTGGAGGCGGTGTCCCGCTTCAAGCGCCTGGTCAACCGCCATATCTATCGCATTATCGATCTGACCTATCAGACCTTCGATTTTGATTACCTCATTTACGGTATGATCAAGGATAAGGGTGAGGGGGGGATTGATGACCCGAACGTAACCACTATCTACGTGGGTACGCAGGACCTGGTGCAGTATGGGGTCGATCTCTTCAAAAAGGAAAGCGCGCGGTTTGCCGATACCTATGCGATTTTCCTTTTTCCTACCCGCGAAGAATCACTGGCCTATGTGCGTGCCGAACTCGAAGCCCTCCAATCCGGTGATTAACGCCGCTAAGGCTACGCCAATATTTTCTTTACCCTATCCCCCCTTACCCCTTCCCTGAGGGAAGCTATACGCAACCCACAAATGGCGCAGCACTGCGGCTGCACCTGTTTTGTTTTTGGAACACATCGTGAAATTTTCGTTAATTTTTAGTTTGTGGGCTAAAGATTCTTACGTATAGCGGTTGACACGGTAGAGAGACTGGGCTACAGTTTTGGGAGGGGAAGAAGATTAGTGTAGTTCCACAAGCTAAGCGCCAGTATCATGCATTCTTAAGTTACAGACTATCACGCGCTTTATTGGTTCTAACAGAATATCGATGTTCAACAGACTATTTTCCTGGGGAGGGGACGGTAATGGTCTCGAACGAAGAGAAGCGGCAAGCGATTCAGGAAGCCCTGGAACGCGCAGCACGCTTACTTGAACTTAGTAATTACCGGCTGGCTTATCAAACCTTACAAGCTGTCGAAGACGATGTTAAACAGCATGAGGTCGATTTTCCAGAACTGAAAAGCCAATACGATGATTTGGTAGGGACGGCACGACGCAACGCCCGCGGGAAAATAAAAGAAGCACGGGAACACCTGGACATCATCTTACGCCAGCCTGTCGCCGAGTTTGACGAAGAAGAAACACGTGCGGCCCTGCGTGTGTGGGAAACCAACCTCCTCACGGAAGAAGACCCCTTATTAGACAGCTATACCGAACGCGTCGATCAACGCAGCGACGACTACAGCTACTTCGTCGAAGCCGAAACGGTACGCCAGGAAGTTGAAGGGCTGTGGAACCAGGCGAAACAACTCAAAGAGACCAGTAAAGATATTACGCCGGGGGAACTGTATGAGCGGTTCTACAACCGCGCGTATGATACGGTGCGGGAAGCGTCGGCGGCCCATCCGACGAACAGTGTGTTGGCGGCGCTGCTGGCCCAGGCGAAGAATCTGCGCGACAAAGCCGGGGAAGTTGAAGGCATTGTCACATCGGGCGGGCAATTGGGAGATTACCGCCGGGTGCTGGACTTTTTCGCGGCGCAGTCGGAAGACTCGCTGGTGCCCTTCTACAACCGGAAGGGTGAGTTTCTGGGCAACTTTTCCAGAGAAGAAGCAATAGAAAAAACGATGGTCGAAGCGCGCGCCTATGCCCGTCAAAAAGCGGCGGAGTATCGCAACGAAGCTTCGACACACCTGACCCAGGGCCGCCCGCGCGAGGCGTTGGGATCACTGCTGCGGTATCAGGATGGGTTAGACGAATTCCTCGAAGTCCAGGACCGGGATCGGATGACCCGGATGGAAGACGAGATTCGCCAGGATACCAAAAAGCTCGAAGAGGCCGAACGGATCGCGGAAGAGGCACGGCGCGCAGCCCGTAATAACGGTTTAAAAGCATGGCAGCAGTATTTGCAAGCGCAGAAAACCCATGCCGGGGTACGCCAGCAAGAGCGGATCGTGGGTATTGGGGATGATATTATCGAGCGGCTGCGCCAGGAATTGGGCGATCATCAAGCGAAACTCGATGTCATCTTTGAGCGGGCGGATTTCCAACAGGTGGTCAAACAAGCGAACGAGGTGCTGCGAAACTACCAGGAAATTGATGTACGGCTCGAAGATGCGCTGGCGGCGATCCAGGATTTGCAGACCCGCGCAGACCGGGCGATCCGCGATCAACAGGATGTCATCCAGACGCTGGAAAAGGCACGCAAAACAGCGCGGGAGGGGGAACCGGGGGCCGCGCTGGAGGCCGTGATCCGGCTGGAAAACCGCTTCGAAGGCGACTACCTGGAACGCTTCCCCCTGTATGAGGAAGTGAAGTCCGAAATCAATGTGCGGGCGGATGCTTCGAAGGAACTGGAACGGCTGGGAATCTACAAAAAACATCAGGACCCGGTGCAGGTCGAACGCGCACGCGATAATGCGCGGAAGGCGGGCGCGGATCGGGACGATGATTTTGCGATGGCGTTTAATGAACTGGCCGATGAACTGAATCTGCACCTGGAATATCTGATTGCGGTGCGCGAATTCAACGACTGGCAGTTGGATCAGGCTGAAGGCCGCTTGCAGCGTGTCTTGCAGGACAAACGCGCGCCGGATTACCGGGAAGCGGATGAACTACTGGGCGAGGTGCAGGATGCGGCCAGCCACGCGGCGAACCTGGATCAGATGCTCACGCAGGCATCCGAACTCATCGCCCAGGGGCAGCCGGAAACCGCATTCCAACTGCTGCGCGATTCGGCACGACCCAGCACACGGAAAGATCGCCGCAGGGTGGATGAACTGCTGGAACGGGCGCGACAAGATTGGCGGCGGCTGATCGAAGAAGAATTTAAAGCGATCACGATTGAAACACCCGTCAACCGGGAAGCAATTGAAACCAGCCTGGAAGACTTGGAAGTGACGCTCGAAACACCCGAAGTGCGCGTGCGGATGTGGCGGAACAAGCTGCAACCGTATCTGCAAGCGGCAGGGGCAGTCGAAGCGGAAGCGGTGGGTGAGTATGACCGGGCGCGCGACTATTGGGAAGAAGCGCGGCGGCTTTCTACCAGCAAATTTGAAGAACAGCGATTTATTGATCGACGGGTTGCGGCGCTGGATAAGACGATTACGCGGAACAAACAGCAAAATCTGCTGGGCCGGGTGGGCAATGCCGGGGACGAACGGCTGACCAGCCTCGCCGCCGAGCTGACCGATCTCGCCGTGGAATTGAGCGAAAAAGCAAAACAATACCCGTCTGATTCGGATTACGCGATCTGGCATATCCAGATTATGTTAACAGAAGCCACGCTCACGCAAGATGCACGTAAACGGCGCATCCTGTTCACGAATGCCGCCGAAGCCGCGCGGGAAATCCGCCTGCCTTCCAGCCCGGAAGCCGATACGATTCTGCGGCGGGCGCGGTTGGGACCGGATATTGGACAGGAGATGAAACGGGTCGAGGATTTGCTCGGCGCGAACAAAACGCTGGGCGAACTTCAGGAAGCGGTCCAAAGCTGGGAAAACCAACTGGCTCCGGCGGTTGAAGATTTTCCATTTTTGAAAACATGGTACGCGGAGCATGTGGAAGCCGTTGTAGACGACCTGCGGCGGCAAGTGGGCGATGTATCAACCGGAATCGATCTGAACCATCTGCAACCCTTAGCGAAACTGCTGGTTCTCGGCAGTCCACAGGGACAGCCGCTGCTGAATGGGCTGGTGGAACTGTCGATGCGGATGGATGGGCAGGTTGATGAACTGCTGCAAGGCATGGAGACGGCACGGGGGTATGAAAAAAGCCGGAACGTGAGCGCCATGATCGACGCGCAGATCGCGGACTTTGAATACCACCGCCAAAACCTCGAAACGGTGCGCTCGCTGCTGCGGCAGTTCAGTGTCGCGCCGCAGTTACGGCAGCGGGCGGATACGCTGGAACGCAACGCCAAACAACGCGCCGATACGCTGCGCGAGGTTCTGCGGCGGCTGACTGTGTTGAAACATAACTATGAGGCCGCAACCGGACATCTGGGGATGGGAATCGGGCGGCAGGAAGAAGCTGAAGAACTCTACCGGACGATGGAACTGGATTTCCCCACCCACCCCATGACAGTCGAGTTAAAGCGACAACTCAGCGGCATCAAAACGGGGGTAGCGGATGTGCAGCGGCGGCTGAAAACGCTGCGGCAGGCGATGGAAACCGAAGATTTCCAAGAGGCTTACGCCGTGATGAACGGCATTAAGCCCGACGAACTGCAAAGTTTTGGGTTGGATGGGACGCTGGCTATTCCCGATAAATGGCGCAAACGACAGGTCAATACCTGGGTCGAAATACGGACGCTGGTCAGCGAGCGGATGGAAACTTTCCGCATTATTCAAGACTGGTTCGCGCCCTTTGATACGCCGGCCCTACAGGGCGATGCATCCGCGAACGGCGGAAATGGGTTCGGGGCGGACAGCACAACCCAGATGATCACGACGGGTGGCGCGAGCTGGGTGATCGATTGGGATTCGGCCAAACAACGAATCTACGAAGACCTGGAAGCAGGACGCTTCGACATGGTACGGTGGCGCGTGCAACATGTGTGTTCGAACCGGCAGAACGGGGAGTTTATGTGCCTCGAAGAAGCCCTCGAACATGCGGAAAATCCGCCGGTAGCCGAACCGGGCACCACCCGCGTCCCCGTCGAGCAGTTGGTTGATGCATCGTCACGCTATCGTTACGCGATGCAGCATGCCGGATCGATCAGGGCGCAAGAAATTCTGACATGGGTCAAAGATTACTGCGTCCCGCTCTACCGCCGCCAACTGACCGAGGCGGAAGAACTGGTCGAATCGGCGCGGCGCAGGGAAAAAGGCTGGCAGCAGTATGACAAGCAGTTTCAGGCCGTGCTGAAACAAATGGCAACCGCGATGACGCACAACCACAAATCGAAGCGGTCAAAGTTGAGGCAGCGCGCCAAGATCAAACTGAACAGCCGCTCACGGAGCGAGGTCGCAGCCGCATTGAGCCAGGCCGATGCTGTATTAGGGGAGCTGTACCGCATCTGCCCGCAGCATCCGCTGCTGGCAGATATGCGGGGGCATGTGTTGTTGGTCAGCGCACGGACGTTGTTAGCGCGGGGGTGATGCTGTGAAGATAGCCGTTCTTTCAGATGTTCATGCCAATGATCTGGCACTGGATGCTGTGATCAAGGATGCACGGGCGCAGGGATGTGAGACATTCTGGTTTCTGGGAGATCTGACCGGACGCGGACCACGCGCACAACAAACCCTGCAAAAAATGTATGAACTCTACCAGGAGTGCGATCCGCGATCATGGCTAATCGGCAATCATGACATGATGGTGCTGGGGCGCATCCAGGCTGATCATTTTGTGCAAACGCTCGGTGAAAACGATCCGCGCACCACGACAAGCCTCACCGGGACATCGGACCCGATTGTAAAAGTGAGTGAAATGCATCACCGTGTGGTGTTCGCGCCGGGGAATGAAGAATACCGGGACTGGCTGGAAGCGCTGCCGACGTATGCCAAGCCGCGCGCCCATTTTTATATTGCGCACGGGGCGTATGTCATGAATCGGGCAGAACATGAAGTCGATGCAGACATGACCTACCGGGAATATACGTGGGTGGGAGAACAGGTTAAAAATCAGATCGCTGATCTGCGCGAGTTCAGTTACAGCGCGCCGCATGTGATTGCAGTAGGCCATTCGCATATCCCGACGCTGTGGCAGTGGCGGAGCGGTGATGCAAACCCGACGCTGCTGTGGGGATGGGGTAAGGTGCGCGACGTTCAACCGAAACTCAGCCATCAAGAGGTTTTCAGCCAGGGGGAACAGCAGCACGAACTGCGGTTCGAGAATCTGGACGAGTCGCCCATTTATTTTAATCCCGGCAGCGTGGGTTTTCCGCGCCTGTTGAATACCTGTCCAACTTACGTGGTGATGACGATTCATTCGGCCACCGATGTCGCGCTGCAATTCCGCGAAGTCCCGTATGATTGGCGGCCCTATGTGGAGAGCCAGATTCGGGGCACGCAGATCGATGACTGGTATCCGCCGAATTTTTTAAACGAAATCAAACAGTGCCAGGGTTTCTAATCACAGGAGCTGGTTTATGCACCGCCTCAACTATATTGTTTTGATTGTTGTCCTGGCTGTTTTGATCAGCAGCGCCTATGCGCCTACGTCAGCCGCGATATCGGCTGTCCAAACGCAAAATGCGGGTGGGCTGGATGTCATCTTCGCGATTGATATGTCGGGCAGCATGTACAACACGAGCCAATCCAATGGCGTGGACAAAGGCCTCATTCTCGCGGAGCAGGTGCTGTATATTCTCAATGAGCTAACGCCCACCGATCCCGATAATGTGCGGTTTGAGATGGTGGAATTTATGCTGGACTGGTTGGGTGATTTTGGCGATCAGCAGGAAAATTTCGATGTTTATGCGAGTGTGGTCACATTTGGAACGACGTCTGAAACATTGGTGGACTGGACAGCCCTCACTGAACGCGGCGCGGCACTCCAGGTAGAAGCGCCGCCGATCCCCAGCGGTGAAGCGAATTCGAACTTTGTGAATCTGTATACCAAGCTGGGCGAAATGATGGCGGGACGCAGTGAGCTTCCCCAGGGGGAACAGCCGCGTACACCCGTCGTGTTTGTTATCACGGATGGTCTGCCGTGTGATACCAAACAGCCTGTGGGAGAACTGGGCGGAGTCGTTTACGACAGTTGTTATCAAAAAGAGCGAACCCAGCCGCATTTTGACCGCGCGTATGATACGGCGCAAACTACCGGCTGGCTGCGGGAAGCCAATACGTACACGTTTATTGTGACACCGCTCGACGTGTTAAAAAATGCCTACTACACCGAAAATGAGTATGCCACGTATTGGCAGAAAATTTCGCCGCAGGGGAGCGAAGTGCTTAGCAACGTGTATGCGGTGGGGCCGCGTGTAATGGATATGCTGCTGGCGGAGTCGGCGCGCGCATTGGGAGTCGAGCAAAAAAATCTCACCATCAAACCATTCGAGAGCCGCCAGATGTCCCCTTATCAGGAGGCGGCAGACATTTGGGTTGTAGCCTCCGATCCGCCTGCCACCAATACCGCACCCACATTTGCCTTCAGCACCGGGGATACGGATGTTTCGGGGAACAGCTTATTTCTGTCTAACAGCGGCGCATTCGGACATTATCGATTCGAGTTTCCGCCGCCGGGAATATGGCAGATTACACCGAGTCCAACGGTTAACTTCGTCGCTTATGCAGCTTATAAGCCAGCCAGTGCATCGCTTGAGCTAGCGGTAGATGGTCAGGCGCTGGTGTCGCCGGATGGGGTGACGATGCCAACGGTAGGACAGTACGCCCCGGTGGAAGTGGTGTATAAGCTGCCGGATGTGATGCCCTATGAGGATGTGAACTATCCGTTTGATCTCAAAGTGACGCTCAACGCAGCGGGGACAGAATATGATCTGCCGATGCAGCGCGAGGGTAATTTGTGGCGCGGAGAATTTTTGCCCATTGTGCCGGGAATGCACCGTGTAGCAGCCCAAATGACGCCAACAACAGGACAGACGGGAGACTGGAATAATCTGATCGTTGATCCGCAGTTTCTTGACCCGGCACCGGCTGAAATTCGGGTAACGAATATTAATGTGGTGCATGATTTTGGATCAAAGGCTCAGCAGGCGGCAAAACAGGCCGGGAAGCTGTATATCGCCGGAACAGAAAGCGTGCCGTTCTTCATTGAACTGCACGACGAGAGTGATCAGCGGGTTCCGCTGCCGAAAGGGATGACCGCCACGCTGATGCTAGAGGGTGACGCCTGTCTGGTGAATGAGCAGACACTGGAACCGATTGAGAACCAGTTCTTCGTACCGGGAGGATTAACCTTTGGCGCGGGGGATTGCATGATCTCCTACAGGCTGACCTTAGTCAGCAACCAGCCCCCTTTGAGCGGCACACAGGTTATCTTTGGGGCAGCAGGAGCGGGGGACGACAATACGCTGGGGGCGGTGAACGTCCGCAAAACAACGGTGTTGTACTACGGCTGGTCGGAAAATGGGACGCAGATCGACCAACTCGATGAGTTCAAAATGAATGATCATGATCGCGCGCCGAAAGTAGGCGATGGATCACTCATCAAATGGCCGGAAGACGAGCTTAAAATTGAGGTCATGGTGGGGTATCACGTTGGGGATGATGTCGCCCAGCCGCTGATTGGTCGCTGGCCGGAATATGCCGGTGATAATAATGCCGAGCCGCCGGATGATACTGGCGGCGGGCAGCAAAGTCTGGCCCGGCAGGCAGGCCCGATGATCCCCTTTGATCTCCGCGTGCTGAACCAGGATGATAAAAATGTTGCCCCTGAATACGGCATTGCCCTGGTGCCGAGTGATAGAGCTGGCGTTTATACTGCCACGATCAAGGGACTGAAAGCGGGCACGTATACGATTGAAGTTGAGCTAAAAGCTAATCTGCCGCTGCACAGCGATTTCGCGTTTGCGCCGGAGATGGCAAAACAAATCACGGCAACCCTGGTGGTCAAGCAGAACCCCTGGCCGAAATTGTTAAATTATTCGATGATCGCAGGGGTGGCGGCGATGCTGGCGCTGGTGGGCGTGCGCACGCTGCGCTACCGGCTGAGCCACCGCAACCCGTTATCGGGGCGAATCACGATTTTTGAACAGCGCGTCAACCGGCAGGATTCGAATGAAGTCTGGTCGTTTGATTTGAGCAAAACGAAGGTCAATACCTTCGACATTCCGCTGGACAAACTCCCGTTGTGGCGTCCGCCGGTGACGGGGATTCTGGCAAAAACGGAAGGTGCAAAAGATGGGTCGGTGGTGCTGACGGTTAAAGTACAGGATCGGGTTTACCGCAGCCGCCGCTACCACGCGGGCGAAACACTACCCGAACCGTTCTATATTGATGCGGAGGAAACGGCTTACTTCATCGTCAAAGATCCACCCGTGATCCGACAAGAAGCCCAACAGGTCTATGAAGAACCATACAGGGGGCAGCGTTGATCCTGCGCCCTGCCCTATTGGTGGGATTGGGTCCGTTTGGCCTGCGCGTGCTGCAACAAGTAGCAGAACAAACGCGGCAGATAGTCGGGCTGGGCATTGATCTCACCGAACAACCCCCGATCTCATTACCAACTGAGATCGGGTATCGCAGCCTGCATGCGGACCTGGGCACATGGATGCGCAGCGATGCCATTCTACAGCCGCATCTCAGTTGGTTTGAGGCCGCGCGACACCGCCGGGAACATCGCAGTGGGCGCGTGATTCCGGCTGAACATCCAGCGGATCGACAGATCGCCCGGCTGGCCTTTTTTCACCATCTGCAAACCAGCCGGGGATTGGTGCAAGATTTGCGGATGCACTTGCACCAGTTGCAAGCGGGAAGTAAGCCGCTGGTCTACCTGGTGGCGGCGCTGGGCGAAGGGGCCGGGACGCTTGTATTGGATACGGCGGCGCTGCTGCGACGGATCGCGGATTATGAAAATATCGACGGGCTGCGGATCGCGGCATACCTGGCGACACCGGAAGCATTTCAGCAGCCGGATCAAACTCAGGTTGACGAGCGAATAAACGCACAAACTTTCGCAGCGCTGCGGGAAATCCGGCGATTTGCCCAACATCCACCGCAGGGATACCCGCTCAACTATATTGCAGACGAAGGGGATCCGATCCTAAACGGGTATGTGGGTAAGGTTTTTGAAACGATCCAGGTTTACTGCCATCCGCCAGGACAAACGGCTGATCCACTAAGCGAATTAGCGGCCCTCACAGCCGATACGCTGCGGGTCCAGTTGGATGTCCAATTTGGGGAGCAAGTGGCACAGTATGACGACGAAAATCTGAGCAACGCAATTACGCTGCGGCAGCACGAACGCGAAAAACAAAAGCTGCCGCCGGAACTCTTCGTCAGCCTGCGGCAGGCTAATACTGCCGTGTTTCCGCGCGCGGCATTGGCGCATTCATGGCAGTCACGCCTGGGAGTGGATGCGCTGCGGTGGTGGCTGGGCGTAGGCGTGGAGCGCGACACCATCGGGAATCTACTGTACGACTGGTCCACGGGGCGCGCCGCACAATATGATCCGGTTGATCATCAGGCGGCACTCAGTCCAGCCGTGATCGGGCGGGTATTAGAATGGTATTTTCTGGATGATGCGCATAAATCGGCGCTTCCGGCAGAACTCAGCGCCCGCCCATCACATCTTATGGAACGGTGGGTGCTCGACGCCAAAGAACGCGAAAGCCTGGGCGTCGATACCCAACAGATTCTACAATGGCTCCCATCGAAGGACATCACCCTGTACAGTGTGGATGTGCTGCGACACGACGTTCAACGCGAGTTGGAGCGCCGGTATGGAACCCTCTTAAACAATGCACCACGTGACGGCCTCTACCAACGAACACTTGCGCCGTTTGTCGAAGGGCGAGTCCGGCGGGCAACCGATAGTTTGCGGGCGTTAGCGGCCTACACGCTGAACCAACCCGGATTGGGACTGCTGGGGTTGTGTACGGCACTCGACATGTTGGCGGATGCGCTGCGGCTGGCACAAAAGGCGCTGGCGGGGGCGCTGCAAATTCGGTACGACATGGCCGCGCGGAGTTTCCAGGATATGCCCCGCTATCTGCGCGAGTTGGGAATGAATGTTGAGCGGCTGTACCATCCGCTTATCCGAGATAAACGCGACCCCAAACTGATCACATTTCTGCAAGGGGCGGACGCGATCAATGAGCAGTTTCGCGCCGAAGTGCTGCTCGCGCTGCTGCATCAGGAAGTTACGCGCTTGCAGCAGATTGTTACCCTGTGGCTGCAAGCACTCGCCGCGTGGCGGCGAATTTTGCTGGATGATGGACACAGCCTGTGGCGGCAGGTATCCGCCGGGCTGGTGCTCACGCCGCAACCGGACAACGACGGGCGGCTGTGGCTGATGGATGATCAGTGGGCCGATACACGCTATTTCAGCACCGTGTATACCGGCGAGGCTGGCAGTCCACTGATGGATGTTATGCAGCAACTCAACTGGGCGATTGGTGTGGGAGAAGGCGGCGCACCGATTATCCAGGCAAACGCGGGTAATCGTCCGCTGTCGCTGATCATGCGCGAGGGCTGGGCCGATGATAACCGCGCCATATGGGAAGAGACGGTGTTTGCGGCGCTCCATGTGGAAGCCTGGACGGTGTGGAGTTATCTGCTGGCACAGGATGCACGCTACAGTTCCCCGGTGCGAATTATCAACGCATTGGCCCGATCTCGCACACAAGAGGGGATTCGAGTCTCAGTCTATCAAACGTGGCGCAGTTTTTTGTTGAAACCCCGGCTGGATACGGCACCGATCACCCATGACGAGATGGTGCGGCAGATCGCAACGGGACTCTCACGGGCGATGGCAAACAGCAACATTACCGTGGAAACCGTTGATGATGACACGCGTTTTTCGTTCGTCCTGATGGGCGATCAGATTCCGCTGAGCGACCTGGAACCCTACACCCAGTGGGAGACGGCCTACCGCCGATTGATGCGACAGGCGGAAACGCTGCATATCTTCAAGGCCGAACAAAACGCGGTGTTCTATGAGCGAGAACGCGTGCGGCTGTTGAATCACGAGGCGAAACCGCTGCGGGATGAGGTCGTCCGTTTGCTCGATAATCAGGCGTTTCTCAAAGTGTTTGTGTGGGCACACGCTTTAGGATTCATCGGCAAAGACGACAAAACCGGGCAGACCATTATCGTCATCCCCGATTATGAAAAGCCGGGAAGCCGCTTCAGACAGAAGCTAGGAAAAGCCGACAGTGACTGGGTGAGCATGTTGGAAACATTCAACCACATGGCAGCCGACGGGGCGGCGAACAGTCCCGACGGGTTGTGTGTGGAATGGGTGTGGGACGCGATTCCGTTTGAGATGCAAAAAGATATCGAGCGGTGGAAGATGGATGGAGCCGCCACGCCCAACACGGAAGTGTGGCTGGCGGCGGAAGCGCTGGCAAACTCCACCTTTTATGAAGAGGCGCGCAGCGAAGCCTTTGCACATGACACGATAGACGCGTACTACGAGCGCACCTATGAAGAATGGCGAGGGCTGCCGCGCACAACCTCACGCGAGGTCAGCGATCTGTATACCGTCATTCTATGCACCGCCCGGCAGGAACGGCAGGACAAACATACAAGCGTGCGCCAGATGGGTACTTAAGGAGGCGGGATGCCGAAAATTGTTTTTAATGCAGAAGAAAATAACTGGCTCGACAATGTCGCCTATGACGAAGCGGGGTATTTACGTTCGGGCGAAGTCGGCGCAGTTTTTCAGGGACAGGGCCAGCTTGAGAGCGGTGAGATCATCGATGTGGTGATCAAAATTCCTTTATCAAAAGCTAAAGAATATTTGATCCTGGAAGAATTTCAGATTTTGAGCAAACTGGCGAACGCAACCGCCCGTTTACATCACCACGCGTTCACCCCCCTGGTTCAGATGGGGTGGCGAGATAATGATCAACTGCCGGTGCTGGTGATGCCGCTGTACAAAGAGCGGCTGATTGACCGGGTGCGAAAAGCAATTGATGAAGGAAAACTGATCGAGGCGGACCGGCTGGCAGTCCAGGCGGCGATTGAGTTCACCTGTATTCTCGACGGTCTGCACCAGCTTGGCTACACCTGCATTGACCGCAAAGTCGCGGACCTGTTTCTCTACGCCGGGGCCGATGGTCACAAGTCGCTGGTCGTGATTGACTGGAATCTGCTCCAAGAAAACACATCCGATCATCGCGGCATTGAAATCGGCGTGGCGATTGGGCAGATCTGGCACGAATTGTTCCTGGGGCGAAAAAGCGTCGGGGATGTTGCGCCGCTCGATGATGCCCGGTGGCAGCCGATTGAGCAGGAAGTACCGGGTGGGGTGCCAGGAGTCGGGCGGCGCTTTATTCTGGGGCAGACACTGGCGGCGGATGTATCCAAACGCTTTGGGCAAGATGCGGCCCAACTGCGCGAAGCGCTCCAAACTCTCGACAACCTGCTGACGGCCCAACGCCTGGGCGAGAACGACTTTAAGCCGGATTTGTTCAAGCCACACCTGGCGCTGACATCGGCTGAGGCGCGCGCGATTGGCCTGGATTTGATGTGGCGGCAGAAAGGGGCTGATCGGCAGTCGGAACTGTTCGCGCGGCGTAATGCTGCAATCCAGGCAGCGCAGTCCGGCCAGGACGCCGATCAACTGGAACAACTGGCGACCAAAACCGCCGAAGGTGATTATAAACAGACACTGGAAGACATCGAGGTGCTGCAAGCGCGGGCGGATGCGGCGCTGTGGGGCCAGTTGGAGCGCTGGAAACTGTTGATTGAAGCACTGCGGGACCGGGATGACCGCACCGCCGATCACCTCTACCAGAACCGTGATGCCCTGCTCGACATCTGGCTGGGGCTGGACAAAATCGAGTGGCGCTACCAATCACCGGATCTGCTCCAACGATACGAAACGACGCTGGAAGAAATTATCTCGCGCATGGCGCAAACCGCAGACGCACGCGAACACCTGGGGCGCGTGTTGGCTGAGATCAAACTCCGGCAGCAAGTGCTCGCTTTTTATACACAGAAACAACCGCTACAAGCCCAACTTGAGCGAATCGACACGATCCGGCAACTGCTCCAGCAAGCCAGCTATCTGAGCGGAATAAATACGCCGCGCCGGGAAGCCGGATTATTAGAGCGTGTGCTTGATCTGCAAGCGGAAGAAGAACATCTCCGGGCGCGCCTGGATGCGGATAAAGTCATCCAGCGGACTGTTCAAGAAATGACTAACCTGCTGATGTCTAACCACCAGACGGAAGCAAACCACGTGTATGCTGACCAACATAATTATCTGCGCGGCATTGGTGAAAACGACGCGGCGGTACGGCTTGAACGTGAAACACGCCCGCTGCGGGAATTGATGACATTTGAACGGCGTATTATGGCAGAGAGCCGGGCCACATCTTTAGACTGGAAGCTGGTGGAAGCAACACGGCTGGCTAAAGATGGTGGAGTCCAGCATTTTAAACTGGAACAGAAACCGTTCGAATGGCTGGCACCGGAACTGGAACAAGCGATTGTGCGGGTCATGGATGCCTGTCATTACCGGACATTCAGCCTGGTCTGCCATGCCGATACGATCCCGGCTTATGCCGCACTGACTCGCTACCGCGAATTGATCGTGCAGGCGTTTCACAAAGATCGGGAAGAATTTGAACATCTGCTGGATGATTACCGCCCGCTGTACCATTTTTATCAAAAATATTTCCAACCCGGCCCAACAGGAATCGCAATTCCGGCGGCAACGTGGCCGGAGATTCTGCGCAAAGCCAGAGAGGTAAACGCGAATATGACTGACCTCATCCAACTCACTGAGGAAGAATGGCAGGATATGCTCAACCTGTCGGAAACGCTGGCGCAGGCCAAGCAGTATTTGAACAATCTGGAGCAGGAATTTACACAGCGGGCCAAAGGACTGAAACAAAACTGGGGCGAACAGGTGGACGTGCTGGAAGAGCAGATGGGCAAGATGCAGACTGAGCAGCGGAAACGCACCCAAGAGGTCATCCGGCAAGCAGCCTCGGCCCAGGTCGCTCACCAGATCAGCATGGGGTTGGCGGCTGCACAAGTCTTCAAACGCGAAGAAGCACAGAAAGCGCTTAAGGCAGTGGAACAACTGTTAAACCAGAACAGCCAATATCTTCAGCCAACCGGGGATAAGCGGACATTGGGGGAACAAGCCGAGAGTCTGCGGAACGCGGTTGTTGATCTGGAACACCTGCCCGATGCAGGCTATTACGCCAAAGCACATGAATTCTTGAATCTCAGCCAACTGCCCGAAGATGCAGATGCCCAAATGTATCATGATTTTGTAACCCGGCTGGAACAAGAAGCGCGCGATTCGTATCTGCTGCGGACCCTGCAAGAACGCTATTGGACGGTGCGGATTGAAAAACTGCGAACTGAGCGCACCTATTCACCGCTGGCGGATGTGGTGCGGCGCGAACAGCAGGAACTGGCAGCCCAGTTGCAGCAGGTGGACAGCGCTTTCCAGAAAGACAACCTGGAGCAAGTTCACAACACGCTGAACCAGTTACGCAAAGTTCACAGCGGAGACACCTTGGCGGATGTGTTGGCGGTGGAATTGATCCGCGCCTGGGAAGTGCGGCTGGCAAATTATGAAGCCTGCCAGGGGACGATTGATGAAATTCGCGCATCATTGTTCAGCCCAGCGGAAGTTATGAATACGGATGGATATGCAGCGCTGCTCGATTGGCTGGTATGGACGATGCGCCAGTGCCCACCCGATGCGTTCAATGAAGCGCTGCGCCAGCGGTGGGACGGCTGTTTTATGGAAGTTGTGGGACGCTATAAAGACAGCGATCCCAAAATCAGCAAAACATTTAATCCGGCTTTGTTCGAACCCTATCGACGCGAAGCGCAGGAAAAAGCGAGCAAGATCAAAGCTTTTACGTCCGATACAAGCCGGTCTACGATATTGACGCCTCGAAATAGAGCGCGGTAGGGAGACGAAAATAAGATGAGCACGCACCGACCACCGAATCCACCGAATCGCCCTGATAATCCGGAATGGCCGCCGAAGCAGCAGCGTCCAGGCCAGTCTCCACAGGAACCGCCGTACAGCAGTCAACGAGATTTTTCGCCTTTTCGACCTGATCAACCGGCCCGTATGGCAGAACGGCCCAACAGTCCTTTTCCTGAGCGCACAGTCCCGCCGCCTGAACTGACCGAGATACCTCCGGCAGCACCTGTGATGCCCAGCGGCAAACCCGAACATACACTGGCGGATCTGCGTTTGCCGCCAAGCGCCAAAATCCGCCTATTTTCTCGCCCAGCTAAACAAGGCGGACGGGGCGGCTGGCTGACATTTCTTCTCGTGCTGCTGGCACTGGTGCTTGCGGGAGCCGCGCTGGGACTGTCATTACGCGAGCCAGAAGATAATACGCGGGATGAAGTGTTAAAAGTGATGACGGAACAAGGCGGAACCGCCCAGGGGCGGCTGGCAACGGCGGCTTCGACTGAAACTCAGGCCGCTTTTGAGGCAGGGCGAACACAAACCCTAAGCGCTATGACCAGCACCGCAGCGGCTCAGACTCAAGCACAGACTCTAGCGCCGACTGCGACAGCGACAGGCATATCAACCATAACGCCGCCGCCGAGTCAGACGGAAGAGCAAACAAGCGCAGAAGTTGAAACGACGGCGGAAGTATCCGAAAATGCGGGCCAACAAGCCGCAAGTGCGCCAACGAATACACCTGCACCGACCAGTTCACCGACAGCCAAACCCAGCAACACGCCACCGCCGCCGACTTCAACGCCGACGGCGGAGCCAATCATAATTCAAGGGAAAATTTCAGCAGAGGCTGAGATAAATGTTCGCTCTGGACCTGGAACGCGCTATAAGGTAGAAGGCAAATTAACAAACAGAGCGGAAATACAGGTATTGGGAACCAATAACGGGGAAAACTATTTTAATAATTCAGCGACTGAGGCCACAAATTGGTACAAGATTAAGGTGATTTGTGCCCAGGACAGCCCGCAAGGGTGTGAATATGAAGGTTGGATCGCAAGCGATTTTGTGGAACTGGACGACGAAACACAGGCGGAACAGATTCCAGTTCTAAAAGCTGGGGTAGATTACGAGCCACCTGCATAAAGGATGGGGGCAGTGGGAAATGCCTCAATATACGTCAATTTAAAGGATGAACCCCTATCCTCCCGACCTCCTTTCTCCACGCGCGTGGAGAAAGGAGGAGCAGGGCGCAGCAAGCAGCGCCCCTACGGACCGGGTGTTTTTGCCGAATAACGACCTTAAGTTGACGCAAATCAGGCAGTGGGAAATTGCCCATGTAGGCTCATTTGACAAAAAACAGCGTTCGATCCCAGAATAGGGCTAATAAGTCAGTCCAGCAGGCCAGTTTGGGATTAGACGGAGGCTTTTTAAATCCTTCGATTGTCCGAGCAGTTATATTGTTAGTCACGTCAATACTGTTCTTCTGGCTTTAAGTAGGGGGTGCGGGAATGAATTTACGGTCTTTGCGGTCACGATCAGCACTGGTCGGGCTAGCCGTCTGCGCGTTGATGTTGGTTCCCCCTTTCATGGCACAAGGCGCGATCACATCACCGCCCACTGAACCCTTGCTCTTAGCCCCCCTCTTCCAAACAAGCGCGGCAACCCTCTATTCGGGGTTGGATATTCTGTTCATTGTGGACCAAAGCGGGAGTATGGGAGGCACAGCCTGGAGTAACACCGTATGGGCAGGCGCGCCGAACGATCCCAATGGCATCCGGTTCGCTGCGCCGCCGTATGTGATGCAATGGCTAGGCCTCTATCGACAAAGCCTCGGCGTCGCAGATAAGCCGCGTATCCGGGTAGCGCTGCTGACATTTGGCGATGCACCGCGTATGCTGCGCAACTGGACGTGGATGTCTGATAAAGGCGATCCAACAGGGACTGTGCCGGGTGAAGCCGAATGGGACGCAGAATATGAACAAATCGCAACCGAGGTTTCGGCGGATCGTTTTGGGCATACCAATCTGGGCAACACCGACTTTATCGAGGCGCTGGAATATGGACGCCAGATGTTTGAGAAAGCTGATCCGCTGCCATCAGGGCAGAATCATCTGCGCGCGGTCATCATCCTGACCGACGGAAAACCCTGTGCGCCGGAACGTGCAGACTGCGGTTATACTAACACTGAACAGGATCATCTGGCCCAACTCGCGCAGCTTGCCCAAACCAATTTTCCTGCCCCTAACTACGTTTTTTACGTGGTCGCGATGGATGATCTCGCTGCGTGGCAGACCGTGGAGGCAGGATGGCAATCGGTGGTGTCGTCGGGGGGACGGCCTACCAGCCCGCTCAGCGCCGTACGCGTCGATAATATGACGGGCATGGCGATGACTTTCCAGGACATCCTCAACGAACTGCTGAATAATGTGCAGCCGACGCTGGTTTATCATTGTGTATTGGCGATGCCCGGCGGATGCGAGATTCCACCGTATCAGCAAGTTTTACAGGTGAGCGCCTTCAAGCCGGACAGCAATCCACTAGGGGCCAATTTAGTGCTGATGGACCCGTTGGGGGCAGCGCCATCGATAGCGAAGGTGGATGGCGAAAACATGCCGATTGAGGTCCGGGTGATCAAAGACCCGGTGCCCGGCGTGTGGAATGCCGATATAGCGGATGCCGCACTTAAGCCTCAGATTCAACTGGTAGCAAACACCATTGGAGCCAGCGTGGTGATGGACCCACCCGCCGACCTCAATCCGCTACGTTATAACACGGTACCCTTGACCATTCGGGTGCTCCAATCGAATAAAATCGATACCCTGACGGGGTATGATCCGGCGATCTCACCGCTCAAAGTCACGGTGGATTTGCGCACACCACCCAAAGTCGCCTACAGCCGCCAAACATCGGTGGCGACTCTTGATCTCACACACGATCCGGCTGCCGGAGATTTGCACCAGTATACCGCCGCGTGGCTGCCTGCTGATGCGACGGAAGTCGAAGCGTGGATGACCGTATCATATGATTTTAAAGGCACCACTTACTATTTGCTGCAAAACGAAAAACAAAATTTTGTGATCGCGCCGCGCGATGTGTATCCACAGCATTATGGGTTATCGGAGCCGAGCATTCTGGAAGGCGGAACGACAAAAGTTCGCGTGGATGTGCTGGAAAAGGATACCGACGCGCCAGTAGATGCGAAAGACTATAAGGTCCAGGTGACGGTCACACCGATCAACGATCCGACGCTGGCGGAGACATTCGATCTGGTGAACACTTCGACAACACCGGGCGTGATCGAAGGCGAAATCATCCCAAAGGCGGGGCCGGGCGAGTATCTGGTTACGGTCAATACGATGGCTGCACCTCCCGGCGGAGTGCCTGTGGCGATTGAGCCGCTTGGACCACAAACCTATAATCTGACGGTGCGGCCTTTTATCCAGGTATCGATGCTCTTTACACTGCCCGAAAACGGGTCAGATGTCGAAGCGGAAGAGTTTGGCCCACTGCCCAAGCCGTTTTCTAATGCAGAAGTCGAAGTCCGGGTTGAAGTGCGCGATAACAATAACAATCTGGTGCCGCTCTCGGCGGTAACGGGCGGGGTGCAAAGTGTGCCCTCACTGCTGGTCACGAATAAAGACGGGGATGAGGTCGATCTTGGCGTGCCGCTGCGTCCGGTAGCGGGGCAGGATGGCGTGTATACGCTCAAAACCGATAAACTGGGCAGAGGTGAATATACGTTCACGGCGTCGGTTCCGGCGACGATTAAACCATCGGGTGACTACAGTTGGGCATCGACCAAAAGTACGGTTGTCCAAAAACGCCACCTTGCGCCGTTCATTCTGTGGGGCGGCGCGGCACTGCTGTTCGGCACGATGGCGCTGATTGGAAGTATCTGGTTCCTGGGCTACCGGGTCCATAAAGGCCGTGTTGGTCCGCTCACGGGGACACTGGTCCTGCTGCAACGCGAACATACACCGCAGGGTCCGCAGGATTTTGTGCTGGCGAGCTTTGATCTGGGCGGCCACAACCGCAACCGGGTTAAGTTGGGCGCGCGTCAAATGCCCCAACCTTTCCGGCGAATGGTGGTCACAACGCATGGGGATCCGTCCTATACTGAACGCGGCGCGGTGATTGTGGAACAACTGACCGTCGCCGATCAACAAGAATATCCACCTTTTGTCCTGGAGGCCGGGATGGAACGGGGCGTATGGGCCGATCCTTACGGAGTTGAATACGTCGTCGCTAAAGATGTTGGCTATGGTGCTGATCCCTGGGCGGGGTTGTTCTAAACAGTGGTAAGCAAAAATCGAATGGGATATACGGACAGATATTAAGGAGGAGCTTGTGAATACTCCCGTTCCGTCACTCGTAATTGGTCTGGGGGGGTCTGGTGCCTGGACGGTGGTGCATATTAAGCGCCAGCTCCTTGATGCTTATGGGAATGAAATTCCACCGAATGTCGCGCTGGTAGCACTGGATACGCTGGATACGGCAGAACGCTCGATTGCGTGGGTGGGATCACGCGATGTGAAACGCGAAGCCGGATCGGGCGTGGGCGGTGTTACACTGGACCCAACTGAATATGCTTATATCGGTGGGGATGCTTATGATCTGGTGATGGATGTTGCCAAGACAGACCGATATGCACACCTGGACTCATGGCTCCTGGCCGATTACCTGCTGCGTAATCTGCCGCGCGGTCAATTCAACCTGGATCAAGGGGCGGGCATGTTCCGGCAACTGGGACGATTGGCCCTTTTCCGCGATCTGTTAAATCCGGCCACATCCGCCGCCAAACAAGTCATCGAAAACAAGTTTCTGGGAATCGCACGGGATGCCGGGGCGGACACCTCGGTCTCCGTGATGATTGTTGGATCGCTGACAGGCGGCACGGGCGCAGGACTGTTCCTCGACATCGCGCATCTGGTGCGGCGGGTGGCGGCGGTGAATAACATCGGGGTGACGGTGCGCGGCTTTTTCTACCTGCCCCAAGCGTTCCGCGCGGTGCTGAACGATACGGCACTCGAATCGGCACGCCAACGCAGCTTTGCAGCATTACGCGAACTGCAACGTTTTACACTCCACGAGAACTACGATTTCGGCTACCCGATGCGCTACGTCAGTGAGACGGCGGGACAGGATCAGCGCGTGTATCGCTCCGAAGTGCGCGAAAAACTGTATGATTTCGCGTATCTGGTGGATGGCGACGGCCAACGCAAAAAGATGAGCGCCCGCAAGCTGGAAAGCGGCGTGGCGTCGGTGGTGGCCGACTCGATTGTCGCGTATATCGATCACCACTATGGCAACTATCAGAACCAATATATTGCCAACATCCGGGCGGCGGTGGTTGACCGGCAGACCAAAACCGGGCGGCGGGCGTATGTGGGGTCGCTCGGCTCGTACTCGATTATTCTGCCCATACAGAGCATTATCGAAGGCTGGGCGTATAAGCTGGGGCTGGATACGCTGTACCGGCTGGTCACACCCGGACGCGTGACAGACGACAAGGGCTATATCATCGAACTCAGCCCGGCAGCAAATCCGATGCGCACGGAAATGCGCCCGGATGAAGAAGCGGAACGTATTCTGGCATCGAATGTCGAAATCCGCGATCCGCATGATGAAACGGGACGCCGCCGCTTTGCTCCCTTACCCTTGTGGCGGCATGCGCACGGATTCTTTAACGAGATGCGCTATAACGAACAGAATGCAGCGCGCACACTCGGCGCTTATAACCTGGAAGGCTGGCTGCGCATCCTGACGCCGCCTGCAACGGAAGCCGATCCGACGATCCGGCGGGTGATGGGTGAGACACGCAGTATTCTACAAGAAGCGGTGTTTGACAGCGTACAAACTTCCAACGTGCGCAGACCACAGGGCGATCCGACGGTGGATTGGCGCGACATTGGCAAACGCAGCGAAAACTACATCGTGCGGCAGTTGGGCCAGGTCGAAAGCGGCGGTTATCGTCAGGGCGGACAGTATGGCGATGCGCTCAAGCAGTTGGCCGAACTGCAAGTGGCCCGCTTCAAAGAAGCGATGGGCGCTTATATCATGAATACGCTGAACGGCGACGACGCACCCAACCCGATCTATGGCCGGAGTGGGAAACTCGGCTGGCTGCTGGCGGTGATGGAAGAAGTGAAGCTCGTCTTTAACACCGCCTACCGTCTGCTGGAAATGGTGCGGCAGGGGATGAGCGTCCAAGCGATGCAGAACCGCCGCCGGATGATGGACGAGGGCCTGGAAGCATCGGGGCGCGCGATGCGGGATCGGGCGGGTGACAAATCCATGTTCGGGAAATCGCCCGCGATTCAGGCGCAGGAAATGTATCTGGTCCAGGTGCAGGACTATGTAGAATTCCACCGGACGGAACTGGCGCGCGATTACGTCGGATTTACTTTCAAGGCGTTTGGCGATTTCCTGACCGAAGTTATTGAAGAACTCGGCGTGTGGAAACAGGTGCTGGCAACCGATGACAAGAGCCTGTATACCATGCTGCTGGACGGCATGCGGCGCATTCAGAACGAAAAACGAAGCGCCGCCGACGTTGAGAATCATTGGATTATCAACGATCCAACCTGGGAAGAAGAACGCTTCCGCGAATTTATGGATACAGAACGCGCCGATGAACAGATTCTGGTCGATTGGAAGTGGGACACACGGCTGGTCGAGAATCAGCGCGGCAAGCTGTCGCTTTCACTGCATGCCATGCTCGATGGGGCGGAAATTCGCAAAGACATCGGCTATGGCAAATGGAATGTGGACAACCTGAACGCGATACTGTCCTATTCGCGGCATGTTTTCCGCGCGGCTACGGCACGCCATAATGTGCTGAATTATCTGATGATGTCTAACACCGCCACCGGACCGGACAACAAACCGATCAACTTTGTCCAAAACCCGCGCGGGCTGGGAGATTTTCTCTATGCGCAGAGCGGGCACCAATTAGCGATCCGGTCAGGCGCGGGCGAAACCCCCACCAACGCGATCCTCGCGGCCTTTGATGAGCGATCCGAAAACCGCCAGCGCGAATATCTGCGCGATGCACTGGCCCAACTGGCCGCCCGGCAAGGCGTCGGGGATATTGGGCACGGGATGGACTCCAAGCTGCATACGATTATGGCATGCGATGATCCGTTCCGGCTGACCCTGCTAAGCGGGGTTGAACTGGTCCCGATTGATTATGTGGATGCTTACGATAAAAACCAGGCTGACTATCTCAAACTGGTCAAAGATGCGCGACAGATCACCCATATCTTCCCGGCTGAAGTACGCGCGGTTGCGTACGAGGAGGCACTTCCGCTGCTCAAACAACAACGGCGTATTCTGAACGATCAGGTATCGGTACTGTTCGAAGATGAAGATCGGTTCCGCCAATTCCTCTATCTGTTCGCCTACCGGATCGTGCGTCCGGTGGAAACCAGCTTTGGCGGCGAAAAGAAACACTTCTGGGCACTACAAATGCCATCCACTGATCAGCGCCAGCGGGACGCTATCGAAGATTATATGCTTACCGAAGCCGATTACGACCCGTCGTTCCTGGAAGCGGCGTTCACTTATGTGCTCGTTCAAAAAGATGTACGAACGCTGCGCAAAAATGAAAACTGGATGGTCGAACTGCCGAACGCGAACGAGGCGGCGAAGTATCTTGACAAGAAGCGCCGCGAAGTCGCCGCCAAACTGATTGACCGTGATGAACTGGCGCTGGATGATCCCGATTTGCGCAAGTGGCTGGAAGCGTTTATGCCGCCTGTGGACGAAGAGGGGAACGAGATTCTGGATAACTGGACCGACCAGGACGAAGACGCGTTCCTGGATATTGCCGAGATGGTGGTGCAGCACGATGTCTTGAGCGGGCTGGCCTATGATTTAAAAGAACATCTCGGCGTGCGGATCGAAGAGTTGAATGATATGCGCCATGAACATGCCACTCACATGGGGCACGACGAGTTGATCCGTAAAGAAGCTGAATACGATTTGTTCTCCGTCGCTGTGATTGCACTGCAAAACCAGCTTGAAGTTCTGCGCCGCACCATTCGGACCCGTTATAACGAGCATGTGGGTATTTCGGACTGGGGCGGTGTCACCGGTTCAGGACGTGGGGACCGGCGGTAATTCCAGCTAACAATTTTTCCCCATCCCAGATCACCGGGATGGGGACCAGTACTAGACTTTTTGAAATATCATGTTTAGGGGGAGAGCATGCCCACTATAACCCGCCGCTGGCTGTTCGCTGTGCTGCTGTTGGCAGCTTTATTACTTCTTCCGGTCATACCCCACGCCACGCGCGCCCAAACCGGTGGTGATCCCATCACGGTCCAGGTGGATTATCAGAATACCACGATGGGGGGAGCTGATGTGATCGCCGTAGCGGGGAAAGATGTGGCAACGGTCACGATTACACTGAATGCCCCGGCGGATGCGTGCCCGGCTGTTGAACGTAAAACGCCAGTCGATGTCGTGCTGGTGATCGATGTCTCGGCCAGCATGGACGAAGCGGCGGGCAGCGTATCTAAAATCGACGCGACCAAAGCGGCAGCACTGAGTTTCATCAGCCAACTGAATCTGGTCGGTGGAGAGACAAGCGATCAAGCGGCGATTGTGGCCTACAGTGATGATGGGCAACTGGTTCAGGAATTGACTTCTGATCGAACGCTGCTTGAAAGCGCGATTAACAGCCTATCTACGATTTCGGGCACACAGCCGGAAACCGGCATGACTTTGGCAATCGATCAACTGGCAGGGCCGAGGCACAATGCGCTCGGCGGGGCGCTCCCGGTTATTATCCTGCTATCGGATGGCCTATTTGATGTGGGGCCGGTAGAAGATCAGGCCGAACGCGCGAAGGACATACTGCCGCTCAACAACAAAATTGCGACGATTGGGCTGGGGGATGATGTTGATCAAGATGCGCTGCGGCAAGTGGCAGACTCAGGGCTAGCTTATTTTGCGTCTGATGCCGCCACGTTGACCGATGTCTAC
This sequence comes from uncultured Anaerolineaceae bacterium, assembly GCA_964472565.1. Taxonomy (GTDB): domain Bacteria; phylum Chloroflexota; class Anaerolineae; order Aggregatilineales; family Aggregatilineaceae; genus DATAMF01. The sequence continues at coordinate 26,823 of CAYYNB010000015.1, read as the reverse complement.
AACAAAATTGCGCTTGAAATTCAGACGTTTGTGAATGCCCAAGATTTGACGATTACTTACACGTATGACCGCGATAATTACGAACTTCAGGATGGATCGATCCAGCCGCCGGGCGCTTCGTCGGTAGCGGGGAACCAGATTGTATGGACGTGGAGTGAACTGAACGAAGGCGACACCGAGACATTCAGCTTCGATGTGCGCGCTACACATAACTCTACAGTTGCAGTTGGCAATCTTCTGATCACCTATACGCCCTGCGAACAAGAAGGCACAGTCTCACAGGCGACATTCTCCGGCCCGATGATCACGGCGCAAATTCCGACGAATACGCCGGGGCCAACGATGACGCCCACCTCGACAATTACACCAACGGCTACTGCAACCGGCACGCCCTTAGCGCCGAATGCGATCATGCCGGGACCGGGCGGCGAGATTGACGCGCCGGGTGTGACCTCGGATTACTGCCCCGATGGCTGGTGGGATTGGGCACGCTGGGTGCTGGTCGGGTTGGCGCTGCTGATCGTTGTCGTGATCCTGCTGCTGATGGCAAGGCGGCGCTTGGCGGATGGAAGTTTCGGTACACCGCGCGGATTTTTCTGTTTTCTGGTCCGGGCCACGTTTATGTTGTATCTCGTCGGGCTGCTGTGGTTGTTCACACCCGCGCTGTTTGGGTCACAGTGCGAATTACCGGAAAGCGTTTATTTCCGGCGGATGGATAGCAATACCAGCGGCGTTTTCCTGACGCATAAAGACCTCGACAGCCCCGCACAGGTCAAAGCGCTGAATGATAATGGGGGATGCCTGGGCTGCCACACGGTCAGCGACGATGCGGAGATGATCGCGGCTGTCGCGGGTCCGCCGCAACCAAACCGCCTGCGGATCGCTTCGTTTGAGGGTGAACTGGTCGATATTCCTGAAATCAACGAGGTGATGTACCTCGCCTTCTCACCCGATGGTGAACGGCTCGCCTACTCAACGCGCACAGGGGATATTTATATCCTGACGCTGGACACCGGGGTTTTTGAGCCGCTGATCGGCGCAGCCGACACCGCATTCGCGGAACTGATGCCCGCGTGGAGTCCAGATGGGCGCACGATTGCGTTTGTACGCGCGCCACTGGAAAGCATGCGGCAGGGCGAAAGCAGCGGCCTGATTATCGATGGCCCGTGCGACATTTATATCGTGGATGCAGGTGGTGGTATTGCAGCACCGTTGAGCGGCGCAAGCGGTGATGGGCTGAATTATTATCCGGCCTACTCACCCGATGGAAAGTGGCTGGCCTTTACCTATAACAGCGCGGGCACTACTTATAATGATCCTGCGGCCCAAATCGCATTGGTTCCGGCTCCGGGTGGAACTCGGCAGTTTATCGAAGGACCGATCAGCGAAGATGGACGTCCGGCGGGTGACGCTTGGCCGCGTTGGAGCAAGGACAGCCGCCAGTTGGCTTTCCAAACCACGAGCACCGATGCGAATTATGATGTGGTGATAGTGTCGATTGACGCCAGCGGTATGGCGGGCGAACCGCAGACGCTGGCCGGAGCGTCGGAACCGGGCGTCCATGAATATCTGCCCTACTGGGGCGATCCGATGGAACCGGAAGGTATCTGGGGGGAATGGAAACCGCTGCTGCCCTGGCTGCTTGGCCTGCCGATTTTCGCGCTGCTGATGCTGCTGTGCCGCTTTATGCCACGCCGCCAAGCGAAAGTTATCGATGATGGCGAACAACCCCGGCCAGCAGCGCGACAGGTGGGCGAACTGGGGCCGATCCCATTTGAACCCTGGACCGGGATTGATGTTCTGTGGGAACCGCAACCTGCCCTGGTGATCGGGTTGGGACGCGCGGGGCGATGGACACTCACCCATCTTAAGAAAACGCTCCTGGATGCAAATTTAGGCGAAGCACCGCAGAACGTCTCGCTGTTGTGTCTCGCGGCGGGAGACTCGGCGCGGCTGTCTCAAACCGATATGACCAGCGACATCCAGGTTGGCGGCGTGGAACTCGAACGTCATGAAGTTCTGGAATGGCGGGACAACCTGCAAACGCTGGTTCGAAATGCGGAAGGGGATCGGGCGCTACGCGGTTGGATACGGCGCGATTACCTTGAGTCGATGGGACAAGCCGGACAAGACCCGCGCATGGGACTGCAAGGGCGGCGCGCTTTGGGGCGTCTGGCCGTGCTTGGCAATCTGCGCGGCGACAACCGCGAAACGGGCGTGGCGTTATGGGATGTGCTGCAAGCGGTAGCGCAAAAAGCGATCACACCGGATCGCCGCCTCACGATTCTACTGGTGTCGGATCTCAGCGATGATGTCGGATCGGGTGGGTTCCTCGACGTGGCGTATCTGCTGCGCCGCCTGGAAGAAAAGCTGCGTCTCAGCGGGATTCGGGTGGTGGGACACCTGTACACCGACAAGATACGGGGCGGGGATTTCCGCCAGCAGGTGAACACGGCTGCCGCCATGCGCGAACTGGCACGCTTCCAACTCGCGGCGGGATGGCCCTTCCCGATGCACTATGCGCAGTCGGCCCAACAGCCCACCGAACTGGATGGTGGGGTGAACAAACTGCTGTTCGATGAACTGTATGTCTATGATGGCGAAAACCAACCCCGCCGACTGAACCAGATTCCGCCGGAGCGCGGCATCTACCCGGTGATCGCGGACAGCATCGCGGTCTGGCTGGATGCAGCGGCGCGGCAGGGGCGGCTCTCGCAAATGCGGGATACGATGATCGGGGAGACGCTCCAGCAGCAGCTTTATCGTAACCAGCTCATGTTCGGCAGTATGGGACTCTACCAGTTCCGGCTGCCATTTGCCGATCTGATCGAAGACATCACCGTACGTTACGCGCGGCAGGTGCTCCAACAACTGCTGATGGGCGATTCAACAGAAAAGCCGGATCTCAATCCAGCGCGGTCACGCGAGCGGTTTGTCCCGGCAGCAGAACAATCACCCCGCATGCTGGCTGGGGCATTCATGGTAGAACAGTTTGCACCCTCGCCGCAGCTCTCACAAGAATGGCGGCTGGTCTTCCAGCGATTCGGTGACAGCGACGACAGCAATCTGGCGCGGGCACTCGGCAAACTGCGCGTGAATACGGAACATGATCAGGCGGTGCTGCAACGCTGGCTGCAACAAGCGCTGCTGATCATCCTCAACGGGCAAGCGCCGCCACAAGGCGAACAACCCGACTACCAGTTAAGCCGGTCCGCCAAACTAGGGTTAGCGCTCGGCTTCCTGGCCGAACTGGTGGGTGAGGATGGACGCGGCGGGATTCTGGCGCGCGTGATACAACGCGTGCGGAATATCGAAGGCCCGGACTCGGCGGCGGGCAAGGAGTTGGCGAACTGGGCGCTGTATGCCATCGAACTTCAGCGCATCCTGCACAGCATCGCGGCAGCTTTGGGGGTGCCGCCAGCACAAGATACTTTGTATCAGATGCTCGCGCAGCGTGAAGGCTGGCTCAGCCGACGCGAACAAGACCTGGCAAACCTGGTCACGCGGCAATATATCTGGAAGGACCGCGATGGTCGACCGCTGCGCGAGGTGTGGTACGAACAATATCTGGTCAACCACATTCCCGAAGGGTTGGGGGCGATCTTCTGGGTGGCAGATGGCTGGCAGATCAAGCTGGCGATCAAAAAGCCGCAGATCGAGAACCAAAACGGCGGCGAAATCGTGCCGTTTGATCCGCGCGATATTTACAGCTTCGGGGCGGCGATGCTCGAAGTCGGGCGGTATTTCGCGCGGAAGGTGCGCACAGAAGAAACATTGGCCGGGGTCTTACGCAGCAACCTGCTTCACCCGGATAACCTCAAAACAACGGCGATGGAATTATTTGATCGATCCGGCGCAGGATTGGGTGTACGCGAAGACTGGGCACGGGTGATGAGCACATCGTTGGTGCTGTCGGCTAATCCCAATGTCAGCGAGATCGAACAAATTCGGAAAACCCTGAGTGAACGGCTGCATAACCCGTCGAATCTGCTGGTGCTGCGCACCACCGATCCGTACAGCCTGACACTGGTGAAAATGATCGATACGGTGCCGCTCGATGCGGTGCCCACGCTGAACGCGGATTTCGAACAGTATATGCGCGAAACCGGACTGTCCGGCGAAAGCTTCCAATCGGAATCGGCCATGAATGTCTCGCTGTTTGAGGCCGAGGAAACCGCCCTGGCGTATGAACGGCAGCTTCCCAAACTGCGGCAACAAACACGGCTGTTCAATCCGGTAACGGTCACACTGCTGGCGGATCGGATCAAGGCAGAAGTCTTCCTGCTGGCGCTGGCAAGCGGTCAAGAGGCGACTTACAAACATGGAATACGCTTCAATACGCCGGAATGGGCGGGCGAACTGGTCAGCCGGGATGAAGGCGAGGCGAATCCGATTGTGCTGGGGCTGCTGCGCTTCCAGACGGCGATCAGCGATGAAGCCGCGCTCACGATACGAGATCGTTATCTGCGTGACGATGTGTATATTGACGCCTGGGATGAATGGGAACAAAGCGGGTATCAGGAATGGCTGAACACCGCTAAAACGGACCGTGACCGCGACGTGATCAACGACTTGATTGCCATTACCCGGCTGCTGATCCGCAGCTTGTTGTAGCGAGAGTTTAACCATGAAAAAATGGGTCTGGCTGGCTGTTTTAGCATTGGTGATAGGGCGTGTTGGACTGGGAGGATACGGTGATGAGGTTCGCGCCGAGGTGTCCCGACAGGCTATCACTGTTCCCATCCCCTGGCAGGTGATCGAACTCACCAATGTGGAGCGTTTGCGCGAAGGGCTGCCGCCGCTGGCGTATAACTTGCGCCTCGAACAATCGGCGCAGGGGCACTCGCAGGCGATGGCTGATGATCATTTTTATGATCACGTCAATCCGTTGACCGGCTCTCAATTCCAGGATCGGATCACAGCGGCGGGTTATGGCTGGTTTACCTGTGCCGAGAATATCGCGGCGGGATATGTGGATGCCCAGGATGTCGTCACGGGCTGGATGAACAGTCCGGGACATCGGGCCAATATACTGAATGGTGATTATCGAGAGATCGGCACAGGGTATGCCTATGTCGATCCTGATCCGCAAAATTATAAAACGTTCTGGACACAGAATTTTGGCGCGCAAGCGGATTATTTCCCTATCGTGCTGGCCAATGAAGCGTACTACACCGCGACGAATGGGGTGCAGGCGTATATTTATGGGCAAGAGGTGGGTGCAACCCAGATGCGCTTTGCCATAGACGGCGGCATGTTCGGCGCATGGGAAGCCTACACACCCGTCAAAGACCTGACGCTGCCCAACACGCCGGGTGAACATACGGTAGCAGTTGAAATCCAAACCGGCGCGGGGGTCAGCTATAACGCATCGGATACGATCATTCTGTTGGGCAGCGGTGAAACTGTCGCCACCAGTACGCCTATCACCAGCGGGGCGATCCCGGCGTTAGCGACACCGGAGCCGCCGGATACCAGCAGCGCGCTGGCTGATGATGACGCGGTGCAAGGCAATTCGACGGGACCGATTGAACTGGTTGTTTTCTCTGATTACCAGTGCGGCTACTGCGCGCAGTTTGGAACGGAAGTTGTCCCGCAAATTTTACAAGCCTATCCCGGCCAGGTGCGGTATATCCACCGGGATTATGTCGCGTTTGGGCCGGTGTCGGATCTGGCGGCACAGGCGGCGGAATGCGCCGAGGATCAGGGCAGCAGCGATGCGCAGCGCGTCGAATTTTATGCGCAGTTCGAGCAGATGTTGTATGAACATTTTGGCATGTTCTCGACGACTGCCGATATGGTGAACTACGCCCGCGACCTGGGGCTGGATACGGCGGCATTTGAAGCATGCCTCAATTCGGGACGTTTTGCGGCGGAAGTCGCCAAAGATACGCAGGACGGGATCGATCTCGGTTTTCCGGGAATTCCCACCTTCTTTTTGAACGGCACGATGTATGTCGGCGCGACCTCTTACGCTGATCTGGCCGGACTGATCGATCAGGCACTGGCTTCAGGCGCTGCGCCGGCGGTGGCCGAACTGCCTACGGCGACTCCGGCAGGGATGGCACCGCAGCCGACACCCACTTTCAAGCCGCTGCGCACACTGGCTCCAACGGCCACCGCTGCACCGCTGAGCACGGTTATCCCGCCGACGCTGGCGCTGCCCGTTGTGCCGACGGCGATTGCCATGCAGATCAGCCCGACGCCTACCGTCGATAGTGCGGTGGCAGGTGTCACCGGAGCCAAAGCGCCGGGCACAGCGCTGCAATCATCTGAATCGGGCAGCAGTTGGCGGTGCCTGCCCTGGTTGTGGATTTTCCCGCTGATCATGCTCAGCGTGGTGATTGTATGGCTGCTACTGCATTATCTGCTGGCACATGAACTATGGAACTGGCCGGGATGGGCCAGCATGCTGTGCAAGCTGATGCGCACCGCCTTTTTGATCTATCTGCTGCTGATCGGGCTGGTGGCCGGACTGCTGGCAGGCGGGTTATGCAGTCAGAAGGGCACGCTGATCTGGCGAGCCGATTCGAGCCGCAGCGCCAAAGTCGTCTCGGTGGATGCAGAGGAACCCGAAACGGCGTATGTCTTTGAGGGGCAGAATACCTCGGACTGCCAGGGGTGTCATGTCTATGACGGCCAAAACAGGCGGATGGCCTATACACGAGAACGGCTGACCGGACCGGTTTACATTTGGGAAGATGGAAGCGAGAAACCGCTGACTTTCGCCCGTTCCGGCGGCGATGACGTGACCGTGCGCAGTTCGTATATGGCATTTTCGCCGGACGGCAAACAACTCGCGGTGGCCCTGAACGATGCGGACATCTACATTTATGACTTTGTATCGGGCGAGATGGCTCCGGTGCCCGGCGCAGCGGACCCGATTTATATCGAAACGATGCCGACCTGGACAAGTGACGGCAGCGCGATTATTTTCGTTCGCAGCGAGACTCCGACGGGACCGCACCCGATTGTGCGTGTGCCCACCGATCTGTACCGGGTCGATGTGACCGGCGGAACGCTTGAGGCGGTGCCGGGCGCTTCCACACCGGGCGTTTTTGAATATTATCCGGTGGTTTCGTCAAGCAGCCGCCTATTGGCCTTTACACGCCACCAGGGACAATCAACCTATGCCGATCCCGCAGCGGAGATTCTATTAATGCCGCTGGATGGGTCACGCGATCCGGTTGTGGTGGCAGGGCCGGGCGCATCACGTCCCGGTTGGAGCACGGATGGGCAGTATTTATCGTACAGCAGCACGCAGCAAGACCCCGCCTCGGATATTTTTGTGGTACGGGTGCAGCCGGACGGGACATTCGGCGAGGCGATGACGGTCAATGGAGCCGCGCTGCCGGGTGTCTTCGAGCGCAGTCCGGCGACGTGGGCGATTGAGCCGGAACTGTCATGGGCGGATTTCCTGCTGGGCATGCTGCCCTGGCTGCTGCCGATCATCCCCTGGCTGATCCTGATCAAACTGGGATGCTCAAAAAAGATGGAAGAGGAAGTGGTCATTGAGCGCCCGGTGCAGCAGGCACGTAGCGAAGCGCGCCCGCTCGATCTGCCGCCCTGGGATGGTCTGAATGTGCTGTGGGAACCCCAGTCGGCCCTGATCGTAGGGCTGGGATTGGCGGGGCGCTGGACGCTGACGCATCTCAAGAAAACGCTGTGGGATGCGGGGTTAGGAACACTGCCAGAGAATGTGCCGCTGCTGTGTGTGGCGGCGGGAGATTATGCGCAGATTTCGCAAGAAGGCGCGCCCAGTGGTTTTGCCTTTGGTGGATGCGAACTCGACGCCAGCGAATTGATCGAATGGCGCGATAACCTACAAACACTGGCCCGTGACGCCGATCAGGATGATGCGCTGCGCGGCTGGATCAACAGTGCGTATCTGACGGCATTGGGGCAAGCCGCCCAAGACCCGCGCAACGGGTTACAGGGACGGCGGGCGCTGGGACGGATGGCGCTGATCGGGAACTTGCGCGGTATCGCCAACGATACCGGGGTGCAACTCTGGGACCGGCTGGTTGAACTGGCACAGCGCGCCGTCACGGATCGCCGCCTGACCGTGATCCTGGTCACGGATACCAGCGATGACATAGGGTCGGGTGAATTTCTGGATATGGCGTATCTGCTGCGGCGGCTGGAACCGGCGCTCGGCCTCAACGGGGTGCGAATTGTCGGGCACCTGGTGACGGATCGGGTGCGAGGCCAAAGCGCCCAGTTCCGGGATCAGGTGAATACCGCCGCCGCATTGCGCGAACTGGAGCGGTTCCAACTGGCCGGGAACCAACCGTTCCCGATGTCGTATGCCAAACGCGCTGACCAACCGACTCCGCATGATGGGCAGGTTGATAAACTGCTGTTTGATGAACTCTATCTCTATGACGGCGAGGGGCGTCCCGCTCGGCTGAACAGCGTCGAGCCGGAATATGGTACTTTCCCGGCTATCGCGGACAGTATCGCGCTGTGGCTGGATAAAGCGGCCAAAATTGGCGATCTCGCGGCGCGGCGTGACGAACGGCTGGGCGCGACCCGCGAACAACAACGTTATCGCGGGCGGATGATGGTCAGCAGCCTGGGTATCCGGCAGTATCGACTGCCGTTCGCGGACCTGCTGGAAGAGATCACGCTGCGCTATGCGCGGCAGGTGCTCCAGCACTTTTTGATGGGAACCAGCACGGATCGTCCAGCATTGGATTCGCGCTATGTGTTGGAGCGATTTATCAAAAATGATGAGACGGCGCAAGACATCACGCGCGCGTTTGTCACGGAACGGCTGGGTTCACCCCGACTTGATCCTGAATGGCGGACACTGATAGCGGCCCTGGTCAATAACGACTATGACACCGTGTATAAGCAGGTGGGGCGCGTTCCGGTAGAAGCGGATGTGCAAGAAGGTTGGCGGCTGTGGCTCGCCGGAACGATCACGCTGCTGCTGAACGGGCAGTCGCCAATCGATGGCAGCGTGCCCCAATTTGCGGTCCTGCGCGGCGCTAAAATTGCGCTGGTGGATGAATTTTTAGTCCAACTCGTGGGATCGAATGGGCGCGGGGGTGTGCTGGGAAACTGGGCACAGATGGCGTTCCAGGCGGCACAGGACAACGGAATCGAACCCGCTGCCGCGAATCTGATCGGGTGGGTAGCGAGTTACACGCATGCCCTTCGTGGCAATCTGCGCCAGATCGCGGATGCGCTCGGTTATGCGCCCGGCGTGTCGCTCTACCGGGACCTGGACCGGCAAGGCGCACAAATCAAAAAGAACCAGGAAGACCTGTCCAAACTGGTCACACGCCGCTATATCTGGACGGACGCCAAAGATCATCCGCTCAGTGAAGTTTTTTATGAGCCGGTGATCCAGCATTTAAATCAGGCGCTGGGACAGATGTATTGGCGAATTGAGGGAGAATATCCGGTGCTGGCGCTGCATATGCCCGGCGGGGCGGATGTCATCTTTAACCCCGGTGACTTCACGGACTTCAAACAAGCACTGCTGACACTGGGACAGTTCGCGGCGCAGGACATTCGCAACCAGATGAGTCTGTCCAGCATTCTGCGCAACAATGTGCTGCATCCTGATAACGTCGAACGAACAATGGTTGAACTGATGCAAGAATCCGGTCCCGCGTTGAATGTGCGCGAAGATGTGGCCCGCAGCGCGATTCCAGGGCTGATTCTCTCGGCCAGCCAAAAGATGCCGGACATCGAAAAGATGGACCAGGCACTGCGAAGCCGTCTGCACAAGCCGGATGATCTGGTCCTGCTGCGGACGACTGATCCGTTTACGCTAACACTGGCGCAGGTGTGGGATACAGTGCCGGTTGACGCGGTGCCCAGCGTGGTGCAGGATTACGAGCAGTATATGCAGGAAACCGGGCTGCGCGGCAGCAAGACATTTAACCCCACAACGGCAGTACGTACAGCGATTTTCGAGGCGGAAGCCACTGCGCTGTTGTTCGAGCGGCGGTTAGCGGACCTCCGACAGCAGCCGCGCCTGTTCTCGCCGCTGGCGGTGACACTGCTGGCAAACCGAGTCAAAGCGGAAGTGTATCTGCTGGCAGCGGCAAGCGGACAGGAACTCGTGCTGGAGCGCGGCGCAGTGTTCAACGCCCCGGAATGGCAGTTAACCCTGGTTCCGCACGATCCGGCGAGACAGTCGCCACGCGGGGTACGGCTGATTCAAGGCATGTTTGTCTTTATGCGCCAGATTGACGAAACAACCGCCCGCGCGATCCGGCAGCGGTATGACCGGGATGACCAGCATATGGATGCCTGGGAAGAATGGGAAGGCAACGAGGGCGCAGATTGGCTGGATGCCAGCCTGGGCGATGTTTCGCGCCACGCCATTGAGGACTTGATCGCCATTACGCGCTTGTTGATTCGGGCGATGTGGTAGGGATAACGCTATGAAAATACGTTTACTGGTTTTGCTGATCATCGTGATATGCGCCGGGTCGGTGACGGCGCAAGAGAATCCACAGGCGACCTTCACGCCGGACACGTTCTCGGTTAAGCTGTGCGGCGATAACTGCCATACGCAGCGGATCAAAATCACCCTGCCACCGCTGCCTACGCCGCCGATGGCCGGGGTCGATCTCGTGCTGCTGCTGGATGTCACGGGGAGCATGGAAAGCGTGCTGCATACGGCCCAGAACAGCGCGGAACAAGTTGTTACCGATTTGCGAGATTTGAACCCTGATCTGCGTTTTGCGCTGGCGATTTATGCCGACTATCCGATGTACGATGGCAGCGCGGGTGACGAACCCTTCCGGCTGGTGGCACCCTTCACCACCGATCTGCCCACATTCCGCGATCAGATCAATCAGGCGACCCTGCAAGATGGCGGCGACTTCGCCGAGTCGGGCTGGCGGGCGCTGTCGGAACTCACCGAGTTGGACTGGCGACCGGATGCCGCGCATGTGATCATCGTCTTCACCGATGCCACCGCTCACGATCCTGATCCGGGGCGCGATGAGCAGATGGGCACCGACGATGACCTGGCAAGCAACGAAGTGACACGCATCCTCAAAAACAAGGAAATCATTGTTTTTGGGGTTGATGCGTCCGGGTCTTCGGATTCGCGGGAATTTTTGAATCCACTGGCGAGCGCGACGGGCGGCAGCTATGAAACGCTGCGCAGCGCGGATGAGATTCCGCAGACGATCATTTCACTGGTCGGGCAGGTGATCCATGAGCAGGAGATCAACCTGACGCCGCTGCTGGATGCGCAGTTGGTCGATACCAGCGGATGGGCGCAGTTCGATCCTACTTCCTTTGAATATCCACGCGAGGGCGGCGAAGTCGAAGTTGAGATCACGATTTGCCCCTACTATGTGCCGCAAGCGGTGCTGCCCGACGGTATTCACGACCTGTCGTTTAAACTGGTCGGCGGCGAAAGTGAATACGGCACGCTGTCCGCAACGCTCGACTATGCGCGCCTGTGCAGTGATGTCTATATTAAAGACAATGAGGCCGACAACGGCGCGGGCTGCACGAATGATATGAACAGCCGCGTGCCCTTCTGGGAGAGTCCCGATATTATTGTCCGCCGCCAACCGGATGAGGCCCGCGTCTTCGAGTTTCCACAGGTCGGGCAGGAGAATTATGTCTATGTCCGCGTGCGCAACCGGGGGTCGACTCCGGTTCAGGCGGCGCGGCTGGCGGTATATACCTCGGACAACCCGTTTGAGGTCGTATTCCCGGCCAACTGGCGCGAAATCGGACGGGCCAGCGTCGATCTGCCCGCCTATGATCCGGCACTGCCGCCCGACGAGGACGGTGTGTGGGTTGGCCCCTTCACCTGGACACCCAGCGATCCGCATGTCACCCTGCGCGCGCTGGTGATCGCCGAAGATGACAACCAGTTACTGGAAAATGACGTGGCGTGTGATAACAACATCGCCCAATTGAACGTCATCCCCATGACGCTGAATATTCCGTCCTATGGGCCGGATTTGTTAGGCGGCGAACTGGCGATTCATATCGAAGCGCCGCCCAGCCGCAGCTATGAAACTACCGATCTCACGGTGCCGCTGGATCGCTTCCCTGAAGGAAAGGGCTTCGTCAGCGTGCAGCTTGATACAAATACGTTTGATGCGTGGGATAAAGGGTTGAGCGGCGGGCAGATTGTGGGCGAAGGGCAGATTGCAGCGGATGCGGGAGCCGATGCGCTGGTGATCAAAGACCTGAGCGCGAATGATGTCAAAATTGATGCGCAGCTGGTGATCGCCTCCGCCGAAACGAAATCCGGGGAACTCCCAATCAGTTTGGAAGTGGAAGACCGGACATGGCTGGGAGCAACGATCCGGTATACCGTCGATGCCAGCGCGGTGCCTGGAAGACGGGCACCGGACACCGAACCGCTGCCGAGCCAGCCTATTTACAAACGGATCACAATCATCATCCCATTGGCACTCACGGCGCTGCTGCTGCTTGGGATTATAATAATAGCCATCAGCCGACGACGCTAAAGGGGAAGAGCATATGCCGAAGCCGCTGCCCAGTCCGCACCTCTCACCTAAACAAACGCTGCTCATGCTCGCTTCAATCGCTGAAGCAGCGGGCGGCCAAATGGGAGTGGCGCTGAATAAACAGAATGTCAAAGAATATGTGGATGATCGGGATTATCCCCAGATCGAGGGCGATGATCCAGAGCGCCGCCGCCGGCAGGTCGCCAAAATTATTCCGGGCGCGTTTGCACTGTATGTGGAAATTGGGCTACTGGATGCCACGGGAGCTGATAAAGAAGGGGCCTATAACGACGCGACCCGGCGCTGGTATGCGCTCTGGAAGTCTGATTCCCAGTCGGCGTGGCAGATGTTCCGCGATCATCTGAGCCAAAGCTGGTTTGCCAAAACGCTCTATAACCGTCCACCAGGCGATAGTGACGAAGCGTATCAAACGCTGGGATATGCCGCTGAATTTGAGCACGAACCGGATGAGGATGAACAGAACGCGCTCCAAAAAGCCGTCGAACTGCTGATCTATTTTGATCTGATCAGCCCGGCAGAAGCCGAAGCGGATGCGGTATGGGATACACCCACCGGAGAGCCGGACGATACAGTAACCAGTGAAGAAGCGCCGCGCGAGCGGCATGGTGAGAAACGGAATACCCATGAGCTGATCGATGGGTCAGCAACGGGCGCACATGATATTCTGGACGCTGATTCCCAACAATTCGCGGTCAGCGGCTGGTTGAGTGATCCGCATAATCCGATGGGTACGGATGCGGAGCCGCCCACCGGCGAGCAGCCTGCGTTTGATGGTGAGCAAGGCATTTATACCGATAAAACAGCCATTGGCACGCCGGAAACTGGCGGCTATTTTGTCGATTTCGCCACGCCCGAACAAGTCGAGGATGCACCAGCTGGTGATGAATTTGTGCCCCAAGAGGCACCCCGATCCACACGGTTCGGGGATGACGAGCAACCGGCGACACCTCCGGCGGAAACCTACTCGTCCGCAACCGAGGAGGCGTCAGGCGCTAAAACACAGCCGACGCCACCTAAACACCGCAGCTTTGCGGCTCAGGTGAGCGAGGAAGATTCCAGTGAGAGCCAGGAAGCATTCATACCACGTCGCCGCCGCCGAAGTTCGGGGGACCGGATGCTGAACCGCGAGGGGTCGCTGGATGATATTTTGGCTGACAGCAAACCCGTCGAAGAAGCGCCACATCGAACGGCAGAACCGGTTGAACCGGCTGAGTTGCCACCCGCAACTGAGACCGCCAAACAAGCGCCACCGACATTTGCAACCCGCGCGCCTGCCTGGGAAGATGAACGTTCGCGCCGAACACCGCCGCCAGTTGATCCAACAGCGAGAGAACCGGAAGTGGATGATACAACCCCGCGACGGCGGTTGACGACAGCGAAAGGCGCACCGCCAAGTGACGATATGCCGACGCCACGCCGCCGCCCAACGATTGGCGCGTCACGCCCCGATGATGATCTGCCGATAGATCGTGCGCGCCGCCGACAGCGTCCGCAGGAAGCGGAGAACAACCCGCCACGAAGCCGACCAGCAGCACCGCCACCGGATGTTGATCCATTCGATGCGATCCGGCGCAGACGAACAGGCGGTGAACCCAGTTCACCACAGCAACCATCAGCGGGACCGCACCGGCGACAGACAAACGGCCCGGTGGATATGCGGCGGCATGGGCCACGTTCGGCATCAAAAAAACAGCAGGATGCAGATGATGCCGTGCAGTATGTATCGGATGTTTTCGGGGTGAGCATTACCGCCATGCCCGACGGCGAAATTCGCCTCAATATGAGTGACAATCAGTGGAAAAAACTGAGCGAGGAAGATCGCGCGATTCTGGAAGAGGCAATGCGGCTGGTGCGGCGGGCTGTTCGGAACGACGACGACGAGGAATAAAAGAGATGAAAATGAGGCGTTGGTGGATGCTGGCAGCCCTGGTTGTGCTGCTCTCCGGCGTACTGTCATCGAATGCGCAGAGTACTTCTCCGACGGGCGTCGATATTTTGTTTTTGGTCGATCAAAGCGGCAGCATGCGTGGAAAGTATACACAACCGACGGATCCAAACGGCTGGCGGTTTGAGGCCATGCAATTGGCGCTCAACCGGCTGAGTGAATATCGCCTGCGCACACCATCGCCGGTTGAAGTTCAGATGTCCGTGATCTATTTTGGCGATGCGGACAAAATTCAGACCGCGCTGGATTGGACCAAAATCGCTGAAACACCCGATACATGGGATGCTGTCCCGCTACTGGATCAGCTTTCTTTAGCGAATTTTGGGGCGGAGAACGACCTCGGAAACACGGACTTCGCGGCAGCATTTGAAAACGCCAAAACCGCATTCGACCAACTGGCACCGCCTGCCGATGGCAGCACGCATTTAAGACTGGTGGTGCTGCTCACCGACGGCGATCCGTGTGTACCGACTGAATTTGACTGCGCAACCAATGCGGGAGCCAAATTTGACCATATGGACGAGGTGCTGGAACTGACCCAGCGCTATTTCCCTGATCCCGACTACCAACTGTATGTGATGGCGTTGGATGATCGCGGGATACTGTGGCCGACTTATCGCAGTTTGTGGGAAGAAGTGGTGCGCGACCCGGCGCACGCGGTCCAACTCACCACACCGCAGCAGATGGGCGATCAAATCTGGTCGCTGCTGGTGCAGTTAAAATTGATCGACATCACCGGAATCACCGCGCTCACCCCTGGCACAGCGGTGCCGGTTGAAGTGTCACCGTATCACAGCACCATCAAAATTACGCTCATCAAACCGGACACACTGCCGGGTACGGTCCAGATGCAGCAGCCGGATGGTTCCAGCCTGAGCAGTACGGCACCCCAGGTCAGCATTACGGGGCAGGATCAACTCACCGAGGAATGGACGATCAGCGCACCGGCTGCCGGAACATGGCAGTTCACCGCTGGACAGCCGGGCGATCAACTTTCGCCGTATCTCGAACTGATCCCGGTGCAGGCGCAGGCCGAACTGCCCACCGAACAATTCGTTAAATCGCAAACCGCCCAGTTTACCCTGCGGCTGACCGATACAGCGGGTAAACCGCTGGCGGATTACGGCGCGCCGTATGGCAGCACCTACGCGCTGACCGTTGAAGCGACCATCACCAAGCCGGATGCAAGCATACAGACGATCCCGCTCACCGATATGGGCGGCGGCGCGTATCAGGGCAGCATTACGTTTGACCAGGGCGGCGAATACGTGGTGGGGGTCAAGGCCACCAGCGCCAACCCCAGCGGCGCACCGCTGACCGTATACCAGAATGAGCGCGTGGGATCGCTGATGGTGAGCGATTTCCAGGTACAAACCACCGTCGAATATCGCAGCGATTGGGCGCTGCAACAGACGACTGAATTTGTAATCCGGGTGTCGGATACACTGAACAATCCACTGCCGAGCAGCATCGTGTTACAGGTCGAGGCCGATCTCACACTCCCCAATGGAAGCCAGCAACCGCTCACGCTGACGGACCTGGGAAGCGGGTTATACGAAACCAGCGCCACACCGCTCGAAGCGGGTGAATATGCGATTGGGGTCACGGTCAACCAGCAAAACGCGGATGGAACCCTAACGCCGATGCTTAAAAACCCGGAGGTCGGCACCTTCACGATTGGCGATTTCCAGTTTACCAGCAGCACCCTGCCCAGCGGAGATCGGTTTGACGGGCAAATCGATACAATTGAAGTGACGGCGTTGGATGCCAGCGGGCAGCCGTTGGTACGTCCAGGGCTGGGGGTCACGGCAATGCTGGTCGCGGATGATGGAACAACACTGCCGTTTGTGCTGACCGATCAGGGAAATGGTTTATACGCGGGTGATGTGCGGTACAGCACACCGGGACAGTACCGGCTTATTGTGCGGGCGACGCTGCCCGATGCGGCGGATGCAACCCAGCAAGTGATTCTGTGGGAAATGCCCTCGTCACCGATTGTGGTACGCGAAAGTGAAAAAGTAACGCTGACACTGGTTGAGCCAGGCGCAAAAAAATCGATCCGCGCTACAGGCGGCTTTCCGCCGTTCTCACCCACCAAACTGGATGTGGTGCTGGAAACGCGCTCCGCCAAAGATGGGCAACTGTTAGACATTCATGCCCTGGCGATTGATCCTACACAGGCGGTACTCACGGTCAGCGTGACGGATGGCGACGGCAAAACCCAAACGGTAAACGCCACACCCGACTCAGAACAAGCGGGACGGTACCGTCTGACACTGGATGATTTTGCGCCGGGCGAATGGACGGTTGACGCGAGCATCCAGGGGCAACTGCTGGGCGAGGCGGGACGGCAGTATATCATTGATCCCGATCAAAATGTGGTCACTTCGACGATCACCGTAACGCGCAATCCGATGATTTATGCCTTCTGGGGCGGCGCAGGCGTGGCCGGGGTGTTGGTGGTGGGCACGCTTGGCATGGTGCTGCGCGGCAAAATGGTGCGCCGTCACCATGTGTGCCTGGGACGCTTCACGATTGTGCGCGTAGAAAATTATGGGCAGGACTCGACTACCCTGCTGGACATCAACCTGGGCAATTATAACAGCAACAAAATCCGGCTCAGCAAACGACAACTGCCGCGCCAGCCCAAAATAACACAGATTGATATTGAGTGCTCGAACGAAGAAATGCATCGATCACGGCGTGTGATCGTCACGGTGCGCAGCGGCAAACAGATGCTGCTGAACCGCCGGATGATGTCGCCCGGATCAGCGTTCCCGCTGCAACTGGCACCCGGCGGCAAGTCGAAAGCGCCGGCGGTGTATGATGATTATTTCGGTGGGCCGCCGGAAAGTGATGTGTCTTACGAAGTTCGCAAAGACCCCGACGATCTGTTCAACCAGGACCGGGGCAGCATGTTCTTTTAGCTCCAAAAGAGAAAAATCCCCTCGCAAAGAGGGGATTTAATTTGTTTTTACCCTTTGACGGACCCCAGTGTGAGGCCGCTGATCAGGTATTTCGAACTGTAGAGGAAAAGAATCACAACCGGAACGGTGATGAGCACGGACGCGGCAGCATACAAGCCCCACTGCGTGGTGAGATTGTTGATGTAGGTATTGATGCCTAACGGCCAGGTTTTCATATCATTCGCTTTGAGAATGATGTTGGCAACCTGCCAGTCGCTCCAGGCATTCAGGAAGTTGAACAGGAAGATCACCGCCAGGGCCGGTGTGGAAAGCGGCAGAATGATCCGCCAGAAGGTTGACATGCGGTCACTGCCATCGACCATCGCCGCCTCTTCCAGGTCAAACGGGATGGTGTCGTAGTAACCGCGCAAAATCCACACCGAGAGCGGAACGGCGGTGGTCACATAGGCAAGCGCCAGACCCATCAGATTGTTCTGCAAACCCAGCCGCGCCACGATGATGAAGATCGGGATCAGCAGCATACCAGCCGGGATCATCTGCGTCGAGAGCAGGATGAGCAAGCCCAGCGAACGGCCCGGAAAACGCCAGCGCGAGAACGCATAGGCGCTGGTGGCCGCAATCATTACGCCGATAATCGATACGGTGATGGTGATCAGAAAGCTGTTCCAGACCCAGATGGTGAAGGGCTGATCGGTGAACAACTCCCGATAGTTATCCAGTGTCGCGTTTTTGGGTATCAGCGCCAGCGATGTGATCGTGAGCGATTGGGTGGGCTTGAGCGAGATCGTGATCACACGAGAGATCGGATAGATGGTGAGCAGGCAGTACAGCCACAAAAACCCGTGATCGGGCCAAAGCAGCATGACACCGATCCAGATGCCTGCCAGCGTATAGGCCAGGAGCATCCAGCCGCCTGCCGCGAAGCCAAGCAGCAGCCCAATCAAAACAGCCAGCGGGGCAATGATGCCACGAGCACGACGCCACAACCGTTTGGCTGGTGATTCATAGGGATGTTCATCCCAGTATTCTTTGCGCCAGTTGAGAAGGAGACTCGCATTCATGACTCATATACTCCCTTCAAAGCCCCACTGCTCGTCACCCACACGCTGGCAAAGATGAACAACACCGCAAAGATCACCAGCGAGAAGGCCGCGGCAAAGCCGAGTTGGAATGCGCCATTTCTGCCGAACGCCGCATTGTACAGCGCCGTGACCAGAATGTTGGTGCTTTCGTTTGGCCCTCCTTCCGAGATCAGGTAGATGACATTGAAGTTGTTAAAGGTCCAGATCACATCCAGCGTCAACACAGGAACGGCAACCGGACGGATCAGCGGAACGGTCACGTGGCGGAACCGCTGCCAGCCATTCGCGCCGTCAATTTCAGCGGCTTCATAGTATTCACCGGCAATGGATTGCAGGCCGCCCAAGAGCGTCACCATGTAAAACGGAATACCCAGCCAGATGTTGACAAACGTCACGGCAGCAAAGGCGGGTGTCGCGCTGAACAGCCAGTTGACGGGTTCCAAGCCGATATCCTTGAGCAGGATGTTGACGAAGCCATAGGTCGAATGGAATTCGCCCTTCCAGGCCAGCGCGATGATGGTCTGCGGGATGGCCCAGGGGAGGATGAGGATCGCGCGGTAGATGCCGCGGAACTTCATGCCGGGGCGGTTGAGCAGCAGCGCCAAGATCATGCCGAAGATGAGGTGGAACAACACATTCAGGCTGGTCCAGGCCAGCGTGGTGCGCATCATCCGGGGGAAGGTCGAGTTTTGCGTCAGCAGCAAACGGCCCCAACCCTGAACATCGCCGGTTTTGGCGTCGGTCTTGACGAACACGCGCTTGAAGTTATCCCAACCGTAATCAAAGCTGTAGAGCACCGGCTCACGCTCGGTGGTTGCCACTTTCTGAGGTTCGTTGTCCAGCCAACCATCCAGCAAAAAGGCGGTAGCATAACCCTCGTCACCCGGTTCAACGATTTTCCCGGTGTCATCCACCCGGATCGGAGTCCCTTCGGCGGAGAGCAGCACCACATGAGTCCGCTTAAACTGGGTGGGATTGGCGTCGATCACATTGAGACGCTGGCCTACCGGAACCGTGCCCACTTCGCCACCCAGCGCACCGGGTTGAGCATAGAGGCTGACACCGTTTTCGGCTTCCAGCTTCGGGTTAACCGTAAAGTTACGGGTGATGGTGCCTTCGGTGGTCGTCCAGCCCTGGACACCGTCGGAGGTCAGGATTTGGGTCCAGTGCTGGTCGGCGGAAGAATTACGCTCAACCAAACGGGCACGCTGATCGGCGGGAAGGGTTCCGATTTCGGTAGCGGAGCCAAAATCCTCATACAACACCACGTCATCACCGAAAGTCAACACTTCGACTTCGGATTGATTGATCGGATTGGTGACAAGCCAGCCTGTCGTGCCGTCGAGTGTTTCGACCTGATACCAGATCGTTGATTCGGAGCGGGTATCGTCGCGGACCAGTTGGATCAGTTCCGAACCGGCTTTGACTTCGGCAATCGAATCGCCTACGGGATTGCCGGTTTCGTCTACCTCTTCATAGAGCGGGGTATCGGACTCGGCCAGGAAGGTCGTGATCGTTTTGACTTCGTTAACGGCAGGGACATAAATCCAGCCGGTTACATCGTCCACATCGGGGGCGCGAAGCAGCACCTGATACCAAGTCAGCGTAATATCCTGGCGCAGCACCGTTTCCTGCTCCGCCGTGACTGTGCCGACTTCTTCGCTGCCGGTAGACGTTGCCTGATAGAGCACCGCGTCTTCGGCGGGGAAGAAAGACTGGCTTTCGACCACAACCGGGTTATCTTCGGTGCCTTTTTCGATCCAGCCGGCGGTGCCATCGTTCAGTTGAACATGGTACCAGACTGTCGGCGGAACGCCCGCTGCGCGAGGCCGGACTTCCTGGCCTTTGGTCATCAGAACCGTCTGATCGGTCTGGTCGTCAGCCAGCGCATAGACGCCATCGGTCAATGTCAACGTCGCGGTGCCGGTTGCGCCCGCATAAACCGGCGCATCGGCGCTGGCACGGTGAATCCAATCGGGGATATACCCCTTTTTGCCATCGACCTCAACCGGCCACCAGTCGCGCTCGTCCTGGTTCGCCAGAAAACGTTCTTTGTATTCATCAAACGTCGCGTTGCAGGCTTTGTCGAGCGGGCTGCATGTGCGACCAAAACTACCATCTTCGTTGATAACGACTTTATTAGCCGGGGTGGTGATGTAGTTATCAATTTTGGCTTTTTTGTCGCTGACATACACTTCCTGACCTGAGCTGAGATCGGTGATAAACGCCGAAACCTCCTGGCGGTTCTCGCGCACGGGATAGTCAATCGTCAGTTTGACATCTTTGTTCGGCGCGGCCTGAGCCAGGGCACAGGGGCGGTTGGTAATGTCATTGTTGGGGATATAACACGAAATGGTTGAAATCTTAAGGTCGGAAAAAGCTAAACGGATGTTATAAATGAACGGGTAAACCGTAAATAACAAAAGCGCCAGGGCTGCTGGAGCGACCAGCGTATACGGAAGGGTATATTTACTTCTGAGAACCTTTTTCAACAGGAGGTAAATGCCCACTTCCAGAACTGCCACCATGACCACCGTGACCAGTATCAGGGGCAGCAAATCAACCAGGCGCTCAACCGCAATTTCGAAGGTGAGGCCACCATCTGCCAGAATCATGCTGTTTGCTCCTCTAGGAAAGACAAACAGCGAGCAAGGCACACCTCGACTCGCTGTTTGACAAGTCCACTGTCGGTGAGGCCCTTAAAAGTTACTGCAGAGTCTCGATGCAGGTATCGGCATAGTCCTGAGCAGCCGCAGCAGCTTCTTCGGGTGTTTGTTCACCACTGAATATCGCCTGCAGCGGGGGCTTCAGACCGTCCCAAACACAACGCATTTCGGCAACGGTGGGCATCGGAACGCCCGTCGCAAAGACGGTAGCGCTTTCCAATACCAGACGATTCTCAGCTAAGGCGGGGTCTTCGTAGATCGGCAGGTAGCCGGGCAGACGACCCTGGCTGACGCTGTAGTTCAACACGACTTCGGGATCGGTGGTGTACCAGGTCAAGAAGGACTTGACGGCTTCCAGTTTGTCGCCCGAAGTCAGGGTGGGGATCATGGCATAGGTGCCGCTGGTCAGAGGAGCCGGCTGGCCGCCTTCGAACTGCGGGAACGGAGCCAAACCAAGATTTTCTTCGCCGAGAGCGGTGGTGATTTCACCCAGCGCCCAGTCGCCCATGATGGTCATGGCGGCGATACCGTCTTTGAAGTTACCGAAGGCGCAGTTGTAATCGCAGCCATCGGGGATCACGCCAGCTTCCTTCAGGTCCAGGAGGAGCTGATAGGAGGCGATGACGGATTCGTTGTTGACGTCGGGGGTTACGCCGTCGGCTTCGAAGCCCACGAAGGGCACGCCGTCAGGATTAATGGCCTGCATCCAGGGCGCGAGCCAGAAGGGTTCGGTTTCGTTCATAACCAGGGGGGCAACGTCCGGGTTATCGGCCTTGATTTGTTCGGCCAGGGTGTACAGTTCTTCAATGGTGGTGGGAGGAGTTTCAACAAAAGTCTTATTGTACATAAGCATCAGGTGGTTGCCGACGGTGAAGGGGATGCCCCAGGTCTGGCCGTCAAGCACCACGGTGCTGGCGTAATTTTCGACATCAAACATTTCGTCCAAAGGCTGGATCAGGCCCGCTTCGGTGTAGACGCCAGCGTGGTCAGAGACGGTCCAGAGGAAGTCCGGCACGCCTTCGCCCGCGACTGCAACCGTCTGCAATTCGGTACGCAGTTGTTCTACGTCCTTGAATTCGATGGTCAGGGTCGAACCGGGAGCATTTTCAGCGGCCCAGGTGTCGAAAGCACCCTGGAAATCGATAGCGGTGAAGTAATCTTGCGATTCCTTCGTCCACAGGAGCAAGTCTACTGCGGCCAATTGATGGGAGTTAGACTTAACAGGCGCAGCCATTGCAGGGACTACAAGAGCGACTAAAGTTACAACCAGGAGAGCGAGTACTCCCAAGGCTTTAATCTTACGCATATTATTTTCCCTTTCCAGTGCTATTTTTGAAGTTCAAAATTCACAGTCTGTGAAGCCCACACCGGCAGTGGTAAGAATCTGCATTTCACTGTACATCAATTCCAAAAATTTGACAATAGCCTGAAAAACCCTTGAATAGACCATTCACGGCAGCACACACGTATATGATAATATTCCAGAGTGCTTATTTTGAGGAGTAGCATGAATGACGAGTAAACGTTTAGGGACGGTGGTCCTTATTGTGACACTACTGCTGGCGGCCTGTGATGATTTAACCCACGATTCGTCGGGGCTGCCGGAGAATCTGCAACCGACCGTGACTGCGATGCCCGCGACAACCCCGACGGATGTGCCGGAATTTGAAGCGATTACCCTGCCGGATGTGAATTGGGATGAGATTGAACAGTTCCGCGCGGCGATGCGCCCGGCATACGCGGGGGATATTGACGCCTGGGCCGAGGCCAACCGCTATTATATCCAGGCGGAACTTGGGTTTGAAACCGGCGAGGCGATTCTGCGGGGCGCGCAGCGCGTGCGGTATACCAACCGTTCGCAGGATACACTCGATCAAATTGTCTTCCGGCTGTACCCGAATCTGCCCGCGATGGGCGGACGGATGATCGTTTACAATGCCACAGTGAATGGTGAAGCCGTTGAACCGGGACTGGCTGAACGAAATACGGTGCTCACCCTGAACCTGGCTGAGCCGCTGAAACCGGGCGAGGCGGTGGAGATGACCATGCAGTTCAGCGTGGCCGCCGAACGCGGTATGTATGCGTCTTACGGGCAGTTTGGCTACCAGCAGAATGTATTTTCCGGCCCGGAATGGTATCCCACGCTGTCGGTGTACGATGAGACAACACACAGTTGGTTCACCGAACGGGCGAGTTCATCCGGGGATGCGGCATTCAGCGAAACAGGGCTGTACGAAACGTATCTGACGGTGCCGGAAAACTTCGTGGTGGCGATGAGCGGCACGGAGATCGAGTCGATTCCAGGCGAAAACGGCACCAAAACGGTGCATTATGTGAGCGGGCCGATGCGGGATTCGCTGCTGGTCGCCGGGCCAGATTTCGGCATTCTGACCGACACTGTGGATGACATCAAGGTGAACGTCTTTTACTATCCGGGCGACGAAGCAACGGCGCAGGATGTATTAAAATTTTCCACCGATTCAGTGCGAATTTTCAGTGAAACATTCGGTGATTACCCGTTTGCGGAGTTGGATGTGGCCGAAACGTTCAACTATACGGGGATTGAGTATCCGGGGATTGTGGTTATTTCGGAACGAAACTGGGAACGCGGCAACTCATTCCTCGAAATTACGACGGCGCATGAGGTCGGGCACCAATGGTTTTACAGCGTGATCGGCAATAACCAGGTGGATCAGCCCTGGCTGGACGAGTCGCTGACTTCGTATACGGAGTATGTGTATGTGCGCGGGGTGCATGGTGAAGAGGATGGTAAAGAGTATGTGGACAACGAACGCACCAGCTACCGCAACTACCGGGATGTAGGGGTGAATGATGCGGTGCTGGGGCTGCCAGTGAGCGCTTATCCTGATATTTATGGCCTGATCATTTATACGAAAGGGCCGCTGTTCTTCGCGGAACTGGAACGGGTGTTGGGGCTTGAGATGTTCAACAAAGCAGTGCAACACTACTACGAACAAAATAAATATCAGGTGGTGCAATCGGCTGATGTGTTGAATGCGTTTGAAGAAGCCACCGGACAAGAACTGGATGAGATTTTTTACGAGTGGGTCGGTGATTTCCCTGGGCTTGATCCGGCAGTGATAGAGGATTCGCAGGCCAACGCACAATAGCACAAAATAGGGAGGGTGAGCAGTCACCCTTCTCTTTTTTGACCGGGGAGAGTCATTATGTACCGCTGGTTCCTGTTGGTTATTCTGCTGCTGGCTGTTCGCCCCACACACACGTATGCACAAGATGGGGTCGATTGGACAGCGGCGCTGCTGCCGGATCATGTGGGCGATATGGCGAATTTCGAGCAGGCTCCACACTACGAGATCGAACTACAACTCGATGTGAAGCGCACAAGCGCCACGATCACCGGACAGCAAACGGTCACATATACCAATCGGACGGCGGTAAAACTGACGGAGATCGTCTTCCGGCTGTATCCGAACCTGGAGTCGTATGGCGGGAAGATGGACGTGGCACATATCCAGGTGGATGGCGGAGCGGCGAGTTCAAAACTGGACGATACGCGCTCGATCATGACGGTGACGCTGCCAAACGCGCTGGAACCGGGACAAAGCACCACCCTCGGCATGGAATTCAGCATCGAGCTTCAGGAAGGGTGTGATCCGCTGTATGCGCAGTTCAGCTATGTGGATGGGGTGCTGGCGCTGCCGAACGCGTATCCGGTGCTGTCGGTGTACGAGGAAAGCAGCGGCGGCTGGTGGAAGGTGACAGAACATCCACAGGGTGACGCGGTATACAGCGAAACGGCCTTTTATGAGGTGACACTCACCGCACCAGAAAAGCTGGTGATCGCCAGCAGCGGGTCGGAAGTGGAGACGGTGGAAAATGGGGATGGAAGCAGAACATACCATATTGTCGCGCCGCTGATGCGCGATTTTTATCTTGCCGCCAGCGAAAAATATTATGTAGTGATGGGCGAACAAGATGGTGTAACTATCCGGATGTATTATTACAACGATCAGGAAGGGGCGAGCGAGGCCGCTGCCGCCGGATTACAGATGACGCAGGACGCGGTGCGGATTTATAACGCGGCGTTTGGCGCGTATCCGTTCAGCGAACTGGACGTGGTGGAAACACCCACGACGGCGGGCGGAATCGAGTATCCGGGTGTGTTTGTGGTGGCAGCGAGTACCTGGGACGAAGAACAGAGCTTTTTTGAATTTTTGATTGCGCACGAAGCCGCGCATGAATGGTGGTACAGCCTGGTAGGGAATGATCAGACGCTTGATCCGTGGATGGACGAGGCGCTGGCGCAGTATGCGGTGGCGGTTTATATCCGCGACCTGGAAGGCGCAGAGGCCTATGATGCGGCGCTGGAATTTTATGCCGAGCAGTATGTCGCGTATATCTCGAACGGCGGCGAAGATGCGGTGATTGGGCTGCCGGTCAGCGCGTACAACGGATCACAGTATTATTACATGGTGTATGAAAAAGGACCACTATTTTATGTCGCGCTGAATGACCTGTATGGATATGAGACGGTTATTCGCATGCTGCAAGTATACTTTGAAGAGTACCGCTACGAGATCGCGGAGACGGATGATATGTTAGCCAGCTTTGAAGCGACACTCGGCCAGGACCTCGACTCGTTCTTCGAAGAATGGGTCGGCGCGGGTCCGGTGGGCTGACACCCCTCCCCCCCCTTTAGGCCCTTATTTGGGTCACTTTGAGGGAGAAACCGATCTGAAACGGGGGAGATGTTGGCAGGAAGTCGTTTTTTCTGCCAAGAACTTAGCTCGACTTTGCACATGACAATCTTTGTTTATAGCGTTTCGGCTAAAGAAGGTTTTCAAAACTTGTCAGACTTTTCCAATATCGGTGTAATCTCAAGACATTTGAAAAGTCACCGGAGCAATTTCCGCTCGCCGGAAAACGCCCAACGGTCTAATTGTTAAGATGTGCAAAGTCGAGCTTAGACCTCAGAAGTGCTTTAACAGCCAATTATTAGGATGGACAAATTTTTTGCTACTTGAGTAGTTGCATCAAATGAAATTGTTACTATCGGACCTTCTCCGCTTAAGTTGTAATCACATGTATAGTAATTGCCAAAACTGTTTGTCTTGCTACAAGATATCTCATACCGACCAAAATCCTTTTCCACAAGTTGATATGGAGTAACGTTGAGTTCTATTCTTGCCTTAAAAATGGATGCTGTATCATCCCTCCGCAGTTGTGGAATCTCAACACTGCACTGGCCTAGGTCACCAGGAACTAGATTTCTATTACACAAATCAGCGATTACATTTCGAGGTAAAGGCAATGAAAGTTGTGTTTCGCAAGTTGGCGTAGGTATATCTTGATAACGTCCCTTATCTGCTGTAACCAGAGCAAGAACGATAGTGGTTATTGCGAGGGTGAGAAATAAAATAGAGGTAACAATAATCCCCGCACGTAAAAGATTATCAAACGCTTTAGCACCATTGTTTTTGCGGATCACATTCATACCTTTCGAAAAGTACAAGGATCAGCATTTCTCACTTCATAGAATTTTAGTAAAGGTTAAACTCACTGCCTATGGCAGTGGTCCAATACAGCGGGTTCTACCGGTTTGTGGGG
This sequence comes from uncultured Anaerolineaceae bacterium, assembly GCA_964472565.1. Taxonomy (GTDB): domain Bacteria; phylum Chloroflexota; class Anaerolineae; order Aggregatilineales; family Aggregatilineaceae; genus DATAMF01. The sequence continues at coordinate 126 of CAYYNB010000015.1, read as the reverse complement.
TACTATAAACCTCCCTGGAAGGTGCGAACTTCAAGGAGGCTCTAGGCTGCGCCAATCTTTTCTTTGCCCCCGGCCGGGGGGGGGGGGGGGGGGGGGGGGGGGGGGGGGGGGGGGGGGGGGGGGGGG
>CAYYNB010000014.1:0-62955 GCA_964472565.1 uncultured Anaerolineaceae bacterium | reverse complement strand
CTCAAATCAGAAAATGTCTCCCACCGCCCATAACCGCACGGTGCTGTCCCGCTCACTGGCAGAGATCAGGATCGCGCCGTTTGGACTAAAGCTCAGGCTGTCTACCCAATCAGAATGACGGTGCAGCACCGCCAGCGCGGTGCCAAAGGACGGCGAATCGACTATAGCATCCCACAGCCGGACCGTCCCGTCGCCGCCGCCCGTGGCCAGCAGGGTTCCATCCGGACTGAAGGCGAGACTATAGACACCGCCGCTTCCGTTTTGGCTTTCGTGTCCATACAGCGCCATCATCGCTTCGCCAGTATGCGAATTCCACAACCGCACAGCGTCATCATATGCGCCGCCCGTTGCCAGCAGATTTCCATCTGGACTGAAAGCAACACAATCGACTGAATAATTGCCCGTGTCCAGGGTATAAACGACCTGCATGGTTTGTAGATTCCATAGTCGTGCCTTGCCATCTTCTCCGCCCGTCGCCAACAGCGAACCATCCGGGCTGAAGGCAACCGCTTTTACCCCTGCGCCGTGATCGAGCGAGAAGAATATTTCCTGTCCGGTGGTTATATCCCACAGCCGCACGGTTTTATCTCGGCTGCCCGACGCCAAAATTTTTCCGTCCGGGCTGAAAGCCACGCTGTAAACACCATCCGTATGGCCTGCTAGCGTTCGGATAGGCACACCACCCGCCGCCAGGTCCCACAGCCGGATAAGGTTATCAAAAGACTGCCCGCCGGTTGCCAGCAGTTTTCCATCCGGGCTGAGCGCGAGTGATTGGACGCTTTCCTGAGCAAGTTCTGTTGGTTCGGCATCCAGATGACCGAGATCGTAGCGCAGCGTGTTAAAGAAGCTCCCCACAATCAATGTGTGGTTATCGACCTGCATCACGAGGTCTACGGGTGAGCCAAAAATGTCCAGTTGGGCTTTCTGATCAAGCTGCGCTGCATTGCCAGCCGTAATCACCTGAAGTCCCTCAGCCAACGGCGCAGGCGTCGGGCTTGGTCCGATGGGCAGTTCAGGAAGCGCTTGCACAGGTGCTGCGGTTTGATCAGCAGTCGGCACACTCCATAGCCGCATCGCATCCGGTCCGGCTGAAGCCAACAGTCTCCCATCCGGGCTGAATGCAACCGAATTAACAGCATCCGTATGGCGTTTCAGCACCGCAATGGCTTCGCCTGATGGCATACTCCACAACCGGATTGACCAATCGCCGCTGCCCGATGCGAGAAGTGTCCCATCTGGGCTGAATCCGAGACTGTTCACACCGCTTTCATGTCCATACAATTCGGCTATTGCTTCGCCTGTGTGCGGATTCCATAAATGGACTTCGTTATCATAATAGCTGCCTGCCGCCAGCAAATTCCCATCCGGGCTGAAAGCCACAACATCAACCGAATAAGCGCCGATTGGTAACGTGAACAGCGTTTGCTGCGTCTGAACATCCCAGACCCGGACATTACCATCATCACCGCCCGATGCCAGCAGCGAACCATCGGCGCTAAAATCGACGGCTTTAACCCCACTGCCATGATCGAGTGAAAAGAATAGCTCCTCACCTGTTGCCACATCCCACAAACGGAGCGCGTTATCGCCTCCACCCGTTGCGAGTAGCGAACCATCTGGGCTGAAATCCACACAGACAATCGTTTCGCCCTGGCTTTCAAACGAACGTAATCCACCCGTGCGGAAATCCCATATTCCCAGTTTGATGTCACCGCTTGAGTTAAAAGCAACAGTTGTGCCGCTCACAGCAAGAGTATCAGTGAAAAATACATCATCGTTGCCCAGGTTGCGGGTAGGCGCTTCCAGGTTATGGATGTCATACATCCCAATGTCGAATCCCGATGCGACCACAAGCGTTTGACCATCTGGCAGCCACTTCAGTTCATTGACACTACCAAAGACGCTGCCCCACGACTGTTCGCTGACTTGCGCTGCATTGCTGGCTGAAATGACCGGCGGCGGAATCGGTGTTGACGTGCTGGTTGCAGTTGGAACCGGTGTCCAGGTCGATGTAGCAGTTGGGGTGTGAGTCGGGGTAAATGTATGGGTCGGTGATGACGTTGCGGTTGGTGTAGATGTAGTTGTCGGCGATGATGTCGCTGTGGGTGTAAACGTGGAGGTTACGGTCGGTGTATCCGTCCACGCCTCTGCCGTCATCGTCTGCCCGGCCACATCCATCTGAGCCTGGTAGGTTTTAGTGTAATCCGGTGTTTTTGTAGGCGTTGGCGATTTCGTGGGTGTCCACTGTTGCGCGGTAGCGCTGACATCAAGCCAGGCTTGTGTTTCGGGCAAAACAAGCGGGCTGTCTGCGGTTTTGGTCGTTCGTGGAAACAACGAAACTGATGTTGCTGCGGGGCGGTTTGTGCTTCCCCCATTTTGTCCTAATGCGATGGCCGTTTGTGCGATGGCTGTTTCAATTTTGGCGTCAGAGTCTGAATCTTTTTCGTGGTTCCCCCTGGTCAAAAAAAATATCACGGCCAGCACCAGCACGGCGATAACGACCAGGGCCGCCGCAGCAAGGTATTTGGTGGCGCTCGGCTGCGCTGCACGGGGAGTCATCACATCGCGCGCGGTGGCTTGATGCTCAATTGGGGCTTCTTTGGTATGGCGTAAGGGCGCTGTGAAAAAATTCGTCTTTTCGCTGTCACAGCCCTGAATAGCGCGCTCAAATGCCTGCGCAAATGCAGTGACTGTGGGGAAACGCTCCGATCCTTTTTTGGCCATGCTCCGTTCCAGAACATGCGTAACCGCTTCAGGTACATCTGCTCGGAATACCTGTGGCGGTGTAGGCGGTTCAGACAAATGTTTATACATCAGGCCATGCGGCGTTTCGGCTTCAAAAGGTACGCGCCCGGTGAGCATCGCATACGTGGTCACGCCCAGCGCATATTGATCGGATGCCGGTGTGACTTCTTCGGCGCGCCATTGCTCCGGCGGCATAAACGAGGGTGTGCCCATCAATACGCCAGAGGTTGTAATGGCTTGGGTTGCCTGGAGCAGTTTAGCGATGCCGAAATCGACCAGATAGGCATTGCCCGCCTCATCAAACATCACATTACTGGGTTTGATGTCCCGGTGAACCACCCCTTTCGCATGAGCATAATCCAGTGCGCTGGCTAATTCCTTGAGAACTTCCGCGATGTCGGGTAGTGATGGCAAAGGTTTGCCGCTTTGCTTTTGATCGGCCAGCCGTTCGGTAAGCGTTCCACCCTCCAGCAAACGCATCACGACATAGCTGATATTACTCTGCACGCCATAATCATGGACCGGCACAATATGCGTGTGTTCCAATGAAGCCGCAATTTGCGCCTCTCGATAAAACCGTTCCATATAGTCTGGCTGTAAACCCAATTCGGGCGATATGACTTTGACTGCGACATAACGACGCAGACTGGGCTGGTAAGCACGATAAACAGCCCCCATACCGCCTGTTCCTAATCGCTTGCGCAGCTCGTACTGGCCGAGCATTTGCCCTTCCAGATTTTGGGTACTCATCAGCACAGCCCTCCCCAGCACAGTAGTTCACAAAATTCAGTATAAATCCCGTTCTCTTTCTGCGTCAAAGCATCCCAACCCGATTCCCATCTAATTTCCATCTCATTTTCATAAACCAAAATTATTGATAGCGTTTATCCGAAGCTTGTATTGTTTGGAGAAATGCAGTGCTTCGCTTCATCGCTGTTTTGTATCAGGGACTTAACTTACTACCCGAATTGGGTAACACCTCAATGTACTGCACCATATCGGGGAAGAATTCATTGAAATGGGACTGCAAACTGGCGTAATGTCGTTGCAGGTCATTTGTCGCGTCTATCAGACAGTTTTCCCGGCTCAGCCGCTTAGAAATACGATCTAAAGCGTCTTTTACCCCCTCCAGCGATTGGTAGGATGTCAGCCAGTCTTGTTGAATAAAATCTGGAAGTATCTGGTGAAGTTTCTCAGGCAGAAAAGTTTCGTAATCCAGGAGTGCCTGATAGACCTGTTGGGCAAACACCGGCAGGAATGCATCTGAATAATGTGTCCATTGTTTGGCTAAAAAATGGTCATAAAAGACATCGACCAAAATCCTCGCAAACCGGCTATTAAGGGGGCTGATGAGTTGTTTGCTCAGGGAAACAACTGGATGCGCATCTGTATAGGCATCAATTTTTTGATGCAACCGCAGTCCAAACTGAATACCATCAGGATATTCGAGGGTTAACGGCCCCTTTCTGAAGTCCGCCATCAAATTACCAACCCGCACTTCAGAATCAGGTCCCGACAAGAAAAGATGCGCCAGATAATTCATCCAGTCTGCCCTCGCTTGTAATAAATCCTTCCCGGCATATATCAGAATTGTAATGTCGTTGTAAGCACAGTGTAACGTCACCACTCCATTATCGAGAACATTGAATACGCAGTCTCGAGGAGGATTTTTGTGAACCGTTACCGGTGGCTCTCGAAATGGATAGGAATAACAGTAACGCTTATTTTAATGGTGAGCGCCTTGTCGCCGCTGGCGGCTGAACGGGCGAATGCGCAAAGCACGATTCCTCTGGTGGTAAGTGTTCCGTCCCTATGGGAAGACGTACTTACACCTGAAGTGCTGGCCGAGTTTGAGACACAGTATGGCGTCGATGTAATCCCGACCTTTTCTGAAACATCCTTTTTCGGTGTTGGTCCTGGCGGCTCTTCATCCATTGACGATCAACTGGACGAAACGGAAGAACTCGTCATGGCGGCAGATGTCTTGTATGTCGATTCGAGTTCCTTATCGGTCGAAGATACCCAGGCTGGTTATTTCCTTGACCTCTTGCCGCTGGTGATGAGTGATGCGTCGATAAATGTAGATGATTTTGTGCCCGCTGCATGGCAGTCTTACCAGTGGGACAATGGGATGTGGGCGCTGCCTCTGTCCGTTGATGTGCTGTTGATCACCTATGATCCAGCCGCATTGGATGAAGTCGGGTTGGCCTACCCGAATGAACGCTGGACAATCGATGATTTTGCAAATGCCGCCCGCACGCTGACCCAATATAACGCTGACGGCACAGTAGCGACCCCTGGCTTTTCAACGGTATCAGGTGGCAACAATCAGACTATATTCCTGCGTGCCTTAGCCGGATCCGGTTTTTACGATTCAGCGACCATGCCCAACGCTCCCAGCCTTACCACCAATGCCAATCTGGAATACATCCTGGAAATCTGGGCCGAACTGATTACCGAAGGGGTAGTGCTCGCGCAAGGTGGCGGACGTGAGAACGATATTCCGCTGCGACTGGAAGGCATTAACGGTTATTCGCAGCGTGGCGGCCCGATGAATGATGACGAGACGGAAGAAACGCGTTACGCCTCGCTGCTGCCCAACAGTGTTGCAGGTTTGAATGTCCAGGGTTTCGCGGTCAGTGCCGGAACGCAGTACCCCGAATTAGCCTATGCGCTGGCAAGCTTTTTGGCCTCTCGTTCAGACCTGGCTTCCAACCGTTTTAGTGCCGCCCCTGCCCGTTACAGTTTAGCTGCTGCTCAGGCGACAACAACAAACACCGATCCCAATGCCGGACCAGGTGGTGCTCCCGGCGGCGGTGGCCCTGGTGGTGGCTTTATGGGGAGCCAGACCATTCCTGAGACAATCCAACCAACCGTTGATCAAGGTTTAACCGTTGCCCTGCCGCTTTCAGAACTCCGCTACTCATCCTATCTCAGCACCGCTTTAAGCGATATGAGTACCAATGGGACTGATGCCCTGACCGCGCTGCAAACCGTTGAGGCCCAGGCGATCAGCGATATGCAAACGGCAGTTGCACGCGCGGGCACCATCAGCCTGTTTGTGACACCTCCCGCCGCTGAACCCACCCTTCAGGCTGGCAAAATTGAATTGACCTGCGCCATTAATTTAGGCTTTGGCGGCGGCGGTATGGGTGGCCGAAATCGCCTGCAAAACCAGGAAGAATGGGACAGCGTGATTGCGGATTTTGTGGCGAGTGACCCGGATGTGGGCCTTGTCACGCTGGAATCAGTACAAGAATCTGACTTGGCGATGCTGGCCGAACAATACGATTGTTTTATCCTGCCATCCAATGCCGTTGAAGGAAGTGATGTCAGTTCCCTGCTCAACCTGGATCCTCTGATCGATAACGATCCTACCTTTGATCGGAACGATGTGATTGGTAATACCCTGGTCCAGCTTCAACAGGACAACCGCACCTGGGCGCTGCCGCTGGCAATTGAGCCGCAGATTTTGCAATATGACCAGGAGCAGTTCATCTGGGCCGGTGTACCGGAACCGACCAACGGCTGGACCGTTGATGCATTTGTCGATGCGCTGCGCATGCTCAAGCCCTATGACACGGACCCGGTTCCCTTTGCCGCAACAGATACCAGCGGCTCGTATATCATGATGTTGATTGCAGCGTTTGGCGGCTTGCCTCTGGATTACCGCACGGATCCGGCGACGGTAAACTTCACGGATCCGGCAACAGTGGATGCGATCCGGCAGGTACTCGACCTCGTTAAAGCTGGTTACATCAGCTATGGTGGCATGACCGACTTCGGTACACCGGAGAATCCCACCGTCCCCGCCATTACCACCAACACCTTCAACCAGTTCCGAGGCCCCGGCCCGATGGGTCAGGCAGATGAGCAAACACTGATCACGACCACGTTCCCGCAGGGGAGCCAGTACAACGTGATCGCTTACGAAATCACCACCGGATATATCAGCGCCACCGCTCAAAACCCGGATGCCGCCTATCGCTTCCTGAGCGAAGTCGCGCGTAACCCACAGCTTTTCTCTGGCATGCCGGCCCGCCAATCGCTCACCTCCGATCCCGATGTGATTGCCTCACAGGGTGAAGAAGTTGTCGCGGTCTACCAGCAAATCGATGCCCTGTTGCGTTCATCCAATACCATCGTTTTTCCGACCTTCACCACCGGACGTGGTGGCGGTGGATTGAGCATGATGCTGTCCTATTGGCTGCGGCAGGCGTTTGACCAGTATGTGGAAGAAGACGCCGACCTGGATACGGCATTGGCCGATGCGCAGGCGATCACGCTCGCCTATGTGGAATGCGTTAATGCAATCACGGTTGATACCAGCACAGACGCACCGGAACAGATGGGCGCACAGTTCCAGGCTATTGCCAACTGTGCAGCCAGTGTTGATCCGACTTTCAGCTTTGGTGGTGACTAACCTAACGCCGTCGCAGGAGGGACGAGTTGCTCGCCCCTCCCCATCAGGATGTGATTATGAGCCGGTTAATCGACCCTGTTCTTTTTGCGCTTGAGCGTTTGTGGCAGCACCGCGCCCTGGTTTTCTGGACCCTGGTGGGCCTGTCTGCGGCGACAACGTTGGCGCTCAGTCTGACTCTCTATGTCGATGCGGTTAACACCGATTTGTTAACTGCACAACTATCTGATCCGCCTTATTCCTTCCGCTTCCGTTACCTGGGAAGTTGGGAAGGCACCATTGACGCGGCCAAAGTCGAACAGGCTACCCAAACTATCGAAGGCACCTTTACCGAAGAAATCGGCCTGCCCACCACCCGCACCGCCCAGTTTGTGAGTGGCGGAAACTGGAATATCTCCCGGCAGGGTGAAGTCGCCGCCGCTTTTGGAACCTATGCGCTGGGTATGCTCGATGGAGCCGACGCGCAGATACAAATCACAGCCGGAGAATGGCCCGTATCCCAAACAGATAATGAGGCCATCCCCGTACTGATGGCCGAAAAACTGCTTTACCAGACAGGCTTGCAGGTCGGTGACGTGCTGATCGCCACCAAGCCGGGAAGCTCGCAACCGCTCACGTTGAAAATTGTCGCCCTGTGGTCTCCGGTAGACAGCACCGATCCCTCATGGATTTTAACGCCCAAGTTTTTTGATAACGTGTTTTTAATGCAGCCTGATGATCTGTGGACCGCACTCAGCGGGATCGAAAACCCGGTTGAAGAAGTAGACTGGCAGCTTATTTTTGATGGCAGCCAGTTACGTACCTCTGATGTGAGTGCCTTGTTGGACAGTATCACCAATGGCAAGCGTACGGTGTTGTCAGCACTTCCCGGCATCCGGCTTGATACCTCACCTGAAGCCGGACTGAAGGATTTTAATGAGGAAGTGTCGAAACTGACGCGGCAGTTGGTGATTGTCATCATGCCTGTAGCGGGCCTGATCCTCTACTTCGTTACCATGTTAGCCTCGATGCTGGTGGGTCGCCAGCAGCAGGAAGATGTGACGTTGAGCAGCCGGGGCATGAGCCGGCGCAAACTGCTGGGGCTGCATGCGTTGATGTGGCTGATCCTGGCTGGAATCGCGTTTGCCATCGGTATTGGTGCCTCGCCGTCTGTTGTGCAGCTTATTGGACGAACCTCCTCATTTTTGCGCTTTGATTACAACAGCGATGCCCTGGACATCACCTTTACCTCGCAAGCGCTTCTTGTGGGGGCGGTAACAGGGGCCTTAGCCGCAAGCAGCGGGTTATGGATGGCGTGGCGCACCACGCGACAATCGATCAATACCTTCAAACGTTCCCAGGCCCGATCCGGCAAAGCCTGGTGGCAGCGTATCTATCTTGACTTCGTAATGCTGGCCCTGGCTGGATATGTGTACTATACGCTGAACTCGAAGGGTGGGTTGACCACTGGAGCCGAAGACCCGTTCAGTGATCCGCTGGTCTTCCTCGCCCCCACGCTGTTTTCACTCGGATTCACGCTCCTGTTCCTGCGTATATATCCGTTTTTGCTCGATCAATCCTCTCGCTTTGTGGGCTGGACCAGCAATATCGCGCTGTTAATGGCCCTCCGCGAACTGACCCGTTCCATCGGGCGCTATCGCGGCACGCTGCTCATGACCTGTTTTACGCTGAGTCTGATCGGCTTCACCGCGTCGATGGCAAGCACCCTGGATCGCAGCCTGGAAGATGTCGTGAAATATGAAGTAGGAGCCGAGCGCGTGTTAGTCGTCGCCTCCGATGCCCAGACCGAAGAAGGAACGTCGTCCGAAGGCGGCACCGAATTAACCGTCACCGGCTACAACACCCTCCCCGCCAGTAATCTGCTGGAAATTGATGGTGTATATGCCGTCTCGCGGGTCGGACGTTATCAGGTCCAGATTGTTCTGCCCGGACAGCGTGCCGCTGGCACCCTGCTTGGCATTGATCGGGGCGCAATGGCCGCGATCACCTATTTCCGTGAAGACTATGGGCCGGAACCACTGGCGGATTTGCTCAATAAATTAGCAGGCAACCGCACCGGTATTCTGATCAGTTCCGGTGCTGCCAAAGAATATAACCTGTTAGTCGGGCAAGAAATCGCTATCCAGATTTCAGCCCTCAACACCTGGTACGAAACCACCGTCCCCATTGTGGGGACGCTCGACTATTTCCCCACCCTCGATCCGCGTGAGGGCTTTTTCATGATCACGAATATCGATCCCATTTTTGAACTTGTCGGGACTGAACTGCCCCACGACATCTGGCTGCGTCTGGAACCCGGAGCCGATGGCGATGAGGTATTGGCGGCAGCCAAAGAACAAGGTTTTCCAGTGCTCGAATGGCTTGATCCTGCCGAGCAGATCGCCACCGCTCAGGCCGATCCGACTCGTCGTGGCGTGTTGGGCTTTTTGTCGGTGGGGTTTGTCTCTGCGATCCTGCTGACCCTGGTCGGTAGTGTGATCCAGAGTACCGCCTCGTTCCGTGCGCAGGCCGTCCAATTGGGATCGCTGCGGGCGATGGGGCTGGGTGGCATGGCTGTCGCGATCTATCTTCTGCTTGCCCAGGGGATTGCAGCATTAGGTGGCATCCTGGGCGGCACGCTGATCGGAATGGGCACCACGCTGCTGTTTTTACCTTTGATGGATTTTAGCGGTGGGCTGCCGCCTTATCTCGTGCGTGTGGCCTGGGATGACATCACCTTAGTCTATTCAGTCTTTGCATTGGTTCTGTTTGGAGTCACTGTGCTAACTACCATGTTTTTGAGTCGCCAACAAGTTTCGACTTTGGTCAAGCTTGGGGATGCCTGATTCGAGGGAGTTTCTATGTTAAAAACACGCACCGTTATCATTCTATTCATCCTACTAACCTTGCTTGGCACGGCTTGCTCATCCGTTGAGCAGCAGGATACAACCAACGCCCAAACTGCGGCAACTTCTACCCCTGTCCCCACAGCAGCGGTTGCAGCGCGTCCAACCTATGTTGTGCAGCGCGGCACGGTTGAAGAAGTATTTACATTTACCGGGCGATGGCAGCCGCGTGATCAGATGTCACTGTCCTTCCCGGTCAATGGAACGGTACGACAGGTGAACGTTCAGCGCGGCGATGCGGTGAATGCAGGCGATCTGCTGGCCGATTTTGATACGAGTGATCTCGAAACGCAGTTGAGCAGTGCCCAAATCCAATTGGAAAGCGCCTTGAGCAATGTCGATAGCACCGCTACCGGCGGTATCGAAAGCGTCGAAAATGCCCAGATTTCGCTCGCCAATGCGCGGATTTCCCTGGAGAATACAAAGGCAGGTAGTCCCTGGACTAGTGTAGCTTCCGCCCGTCTCCAGGTTGATAATGCCGAGCAAAGTCTGTTGGATGCGCAGCGCAGTTATAACGAAGCCCTCAGTCACCCCGAAAATTCAGCGTCATCTGTCGATAACGCCTATCAGCAGGTTATCAACGCCCAGCAGCAGCTTGATAGTGCCCGGTTGAGCTATTTTTCAGCCGCACAGAACTACCAGAAATACGAATACAGTGTCGAGCAGTCGGAGAATTCGGTGCTGCAAGCCGAGCTAACGCTCCAGCGCGCGATTGAAGATGCCGCCGGGGGAGTCAGTGATGAGAGCGTTCGTTCTGTCCAACTTAATATTGACAATATCCAGGCTCAGATTGCCGAATCGTCACTGTTTGCGCCCATCAGCGGTGTCATCCTTGAAGTGGCAATTTCGCCCGGCGACTCGGTTCAGGCTTACACCGCTGTAATCGTGATTGGCCTGCCCGAGCCAAAAGAAGTGATCGCCAGCTTAGCTATCACCGACGCGAACCGTCTCAGCGTCGGCATGACCGGGGCGTGCGAGGTCATGAACCAGCCAGAAACAGCCGTCGGCTGCGCGGTACGTTCCATTCCACTCAGCAGCCGTGATGCCGACCAAACCACGCGCGTCGCCGCCTCGCTGCAAAATCTGGCCGACAACCAGTTGATCGAAGTGAATATTCCGCTGGATGTCCGCGAAAATGTGCTGTGGCTGCCTCCCAGCGTGATCCGTACCTTTCAAAATCGCACGTTTGTAGTACTGGATACTGCTGATGGTCCGCAGACAGTGGATGTCGTATTGGGCTTGACAACAGATGATCGGGTTGAAATCGTTAGTGGTGTGAATGAAGGCGATGTCGTCATTGCGCCGTAACATACGAGGAAAATAGAATGGCGACCATATCTTCGAATGGCAAACCCTATATCAATTGTAAAAACGTCGTCCGGGCTTATGCGGTGGCCGACCATGAAATTGTGGCACTTCGGGGGATCGACTTCACCATGCAGCGCGGTGAAATGGTGGCAATTGTAGGGCCAAGCGGCGCAGGCAAAAGCTCGCTGCTGAACTTGCTCGGTGGACTGGATAAGCCAACCGCCGGGCAGCTCAGTGTCGGTGATCTGAATCTGCTCGATCTCAAAGGGGCTTCTTTAGCCGACTATCGGCTGCGTAAAGTAGGGTTTGTCTGGCAGCAGGTGAGTCGGAATCTATTAGCCCATCGTTCTGCCTTAAGGAATGTCACCCTGCCGATGATGATGGCTGGTGTAGGGATGCGCCAGCGCAAACGCCGCGCTAAAGAATTACTGGATGCGGTCGGCATTGCCGGGCACATGCACAAGCGCCCCTCCCAGCTTTCTGGTGGTCAACAGCAGCGTGTTGCGATTGCGGTGGCGCTTGCCAACCAGCCGCAGTTGCTGCTTGCCGATGAACCAACCGGCGCATTGGATCGTAAAAGCGCCGAACAGGTGATGGAGTTGATCGCCAATCTGCGCGAACGCTACGGCTTGACCATTCTCATGGTGACGCACGATATGGAAATGGCCGCCTACGCCGACCGGACTTTGACTCTGCGTGATGGGGCGCTCGGCCAGGATATGACCCATGAGGAAGCGCCGCCTGAACTTGATGAAGAAGGCCGTATCCAGATTCCAACCGCCGCCCGCGTCTACCTGAATGAAGCCGCTCGTATTGCGGTAGAAATCCGGCCTGAAGGTGTGCTGCTGCGTCCCGAACAGGAAGTCGAAGACAATACCGACCTAATTTTGCAGGACATGCTCCCGCATAAAAATCACAACGGTCACAGCAAATTTCGCCTGCTGCGGCACAACGGGAAGGAAAAGCCGTCATGAAAGACGAAATCAGCATCTGTGTCCGGGGCGTTCAACGTAATTTTGGCGACCTTCAGGTTTTGCGCGGCATCGATCTGGATGTGCATGTCGGTGAATTGGTCGCGCTGTTTGGGCCATCCGGCAGCGGCAAAACCACCCTGGTCAACCTCATCGGGGCACTGGATCGTCCCAATGCGGGGGAAATCCAGATTTTGGGCAAAGATATTGTCCGTATGGGTGATCGCCGCCGCGCCAAACTGCGCCGCAAACAAATCGGCTTCATCTTTCAGGACTCATCCCTCCTGCCGACCTATTCCGCTCTGGAAAATATCGACCTGGCGCTGCGCCTCCCCCATCTTCATGTGTTCGAGCGCCGACGCCGGGCTAAAGCGGCCTTATCAGCGGTTGGACTCAGCGCCTGGGCCAGCCACATGCCCGAAGAGTTAAGTGGTGGTCAGCGCCAGCGTATCGCCATTGCACGGGCTTTAGCCCTGCAATCCCGTCTGATTCTGGCTGACGAGCCGACTAATGGCATCGACACCGCGACGGCCCGCCGAATTTTATCATTATTTCGGGGGATTGCGGCAGCCGAAGATACCTCATTTTTGATTGTGAGCCATGACCCGATGGTTATGGAGTTTGTGGATACCGTCTACGACTTACAGGATGGTCTGATCATCCGTCATGAAACTCTAGAATGGAGCAAGGAATTATGCGTAGGATAATCGCTAAGTTATTCTTGGCTGTTGTGTTGGTGATCGGATCGGTGGCCGTCGGTGCCCTGTTTTCGTACCGCGACTCGCAGAGTGATGAAGATACATCGATGGCCTATGTGCAGGACGCGCCGACGATTCCGCCCACAATCAGCCGTTCATCGAGCCGGAGCATGGTGTTGTCCACGGTGACACCGCAGCCCACCGCCACGAATACACTGCTTCCACCGCCAACTTTTGAGCCGCCGACACCCACCCCAACCGCTTCCATTGTGCCAAGCACGACTCCGACACCTACAACCAGTGTCAGCGTCTCGATTCCAGGGTTGCATGGCGCAGAGACTCCTACACCTACCACCACACCGGGCTGTGAGCCGCGTGAAGACTGGAAACTGACCTATACCGTCGCCTTCGATGATACGCTCACCTCGATTGCCGATAAGTATGGAACCTGGGTGGATGAACTGGCTCAGGGCAATTGCATCACCGACCAAAACATGATCGTGGTGGGCCAGGTGCTGAAAGTACCGGGCGAAACTCAACCCCAGCAGAACGAGGTAGAGTGCCTCGCGTGGGAACCCATGACACCCTTCAACGGCAGCGTGACGGTTCCTTCCGATGGTACAATTACATTTAACTGGCGTGGTCCTCTCGCGCCCATTAATCTGATCCGTATTTATCGTCCAGATGGCACCATCTATGAGCGCGTGATTGAACTGCGCCAGAATGAAACCATCAATCTGATCGACTATCTGCCGCAACAGGGCACCTATACGTGGTACGTCTATCCCTTGGATCGCGGTTTCCAGCAAATTAACTGTATCGAAGGTGGCCCCTGGACCTTCTACAAATCTCTGTCACCCACCGCCACGCCGACCACCATGCCGGGTGGTGGAATGTAAGTTTTGGAGAATAAGGTATGAACAGCAGGCTATGGCATCGTTTTTATTCCATCCGCTGGAGTTTACTCCTCAGTTATGCTGGTATTGCATTGCTGGCGGCATTAGCCCTCGGCGGACTCCTGCTGTTCACCCTGGAGCGGCACTATGACACCCTCGAACGTCGCTATCTGGATGCCAGCGCGAATACTCTGGCTCGCAGTGCCGAGCGCCTGTTTCGAGATCGAGATGTGTTGGCCGAAGATGTTTTCCAATCATCAGCCAACATTTATTCCTTTTTGGTTGACTCCCATGTTCGCCTGCTCGATGTGAACCAGCAGGTTATTGCTGATTCAGGCACGGTTTCCAACACAAATACGCTCAGCCTGGATATTCGCAGACAACAATCCGAAGGGGAGCCAAATCCCGATGTAATAGGCGGCTCGGAAACATTTTTGAGCATCCAGGGCGATAGATACAATCCCCCACCTGAACATCAGGGCGGTCAGCGTTATCCTGTTGGCTTAGCGCCCGATTCAACCAGCCGCTTAATTGCCGGAATCGCATCTGGCGATGTGCGTACCGATCTGCGTGTAACGGTTCCGCTGTTTAGCAATGAGGGCGAAATCCTCGGCTATTTGGAATTGTCAGAAAGTCCAGCGTTTGGAAGCGAAATCATTGAAAATGTGGCCGAAAAAGCTGTCGGGGCAGGCGTGGCGGCGGTGCTGCTCGCTGCTGTCGTCGGTTGGATCGCAAGCCGCAGAATCAGCCGTCCGGTTTTATCATTAGCCGATGTCACCCGCAGTATGGCCGAGGGTAATTTGGCCGCGCGCATCCAATTAAACCGCCGTGATGAGTTAGGCTTGTTGGCGCGCACCTTTAATATGATGGCCGAACGGGTTGAGAATACAGTTGTCACCCTGAAGCGTTTTGTAGCCGATGCCGCTCATGAACTCAACACACCGCTTACCGCTCTGCGCACCAACCTGGAATTAGCCGCCGCAGGTGAGTGCCCTGATGATTTCCGCGCCGACATCAGCCGTGCCCAGGCCGAATTAACTCGCCTGGAGACTCTGACCAAGAGCTTGTTGACCCTCTCCCGACTGGAAGCGCATAGTAATGAACGTGTGCGTGAGACAGTTGATTTGCGCGAACTCGCTTGCCGGGAACATGAAAAGTATGCTTCTCGTGCTGACCAGGCCGGGATAAATTGGATTCTGGCAGCGCCGCCTGCCGCTGTGCCAGTGCAGGCAAACGAAAAGCAGTTAGTTAGTGTCGTCGATAATCTTCTCGACAACGCGCTTAAATTTACACCAGCAGAAGGAACCGTGACGCTCTCTTTGTTCACAACCCCTGACAATATTGAATTGAGTGTTATGGATACCGGGATCGGTATTCCTGGCGAAGACCTTCCTAAAGTATTCAGTCGTTTCCACCGGGGGCGCAATGCAGCCAGTTACCCTGGCAACGGCTTGGGATTAGCTATCACCAAAGCCATTATCGAAGACCACCAGGGGCAAATCAGCGTCACCAGTGATGGCAAAGGGACCAGTTTTATCATTCATCTGCCCAGCGAAAGGCAAAAACAATGACCTATCAAGTCCTCATGATTGAAGACGATCCGGGTATCGCCGGAAGTCTGCAAACGGCCCTGATCCGCGAAGGTTATGCGGTCCACTGGAAAGCGGACGGTACGAGTGGCGTGAATTATGCCCGCGATCACACCCCGCATATCATTATTCTGGATGTCCGTCTGCCCGACGGGTCTGGTTTTGATTTCTGCCGCCAGATGCGGCTGTTAGGCGTCCGCCAGCCCATCATCATGCTCACCGTCGAATCCGACGAGATGGATAAAGTGATTGGATTGGAAATGGGTGCCGACGACTACATGACCAAACCCTTCAGCCTGCGCGAATTATTGTCACGGGTGCGTGCTCAATTGCGCCGCGCCTATGGCGAGTTGGCGTTAGGTGACAGTGATATGCTTTATGCGGGTGATCTGGTAATTGATCGTCGGCGTGGTAATGTGTCTCGTGGGGAGAAAATGATCAGCGTGAGTCCGACTGAACTCCGTCTGCTCACTTATCTTGCCCAGCATCCCAATCAGGTACTTACACGCAGCCAGATTCTCGAAGCCGTTTGGGGATACGACAATTCGCCTGAAACCGAGCAGGTTGTGACGGTGAATATTCGGCGTTTGCGCGAAAAAATCGAGCTAGATCCCGGCCAACCGGAATTGCTTTTGACTGTTTCAGGTATCGGTTATAAGCTGACAAGTTAGCTGTATCGATTGAGCCACGCTTGCGCTTCATCCGCCGTTGGAACTGCCGAGCCGCCCGGTGCTGTGGTGGATAATCCGCCGCAGATATTGCCCAGTCGCAGGCATTCTTCCACGGAACGTCCGCGTAAGTAACCGTATAAAAACCCGGCGTTGAAACAATCCCCCGCGCCTGTTGTATCAATCGGCGTCACCGAAATGCCGGGAACCTGATAGTTTGCGTGTTGATCCCGTGCGGCTGCGCCTTGTGCCCCGCATTTGATGATCACCAGTGGCGTGAGTGCATTAAGTTCCTCCAAAGCTTTTTCGGCTGAATCGCACCCCGTTAAAGCCAATGCCTCGCTGCTATTGGGTGCAAATATATCGACAGCCCGCAGGACGGCATCGACTTCTGGAACATGGATTGAGGTATGGTGAGCCTGGCAGTCCATATATACCATCGTGCCAACGCGATGTGCCACCTCAATCATTTCGAGTATGTCTGTGCGCAGCGATGGAAGGAACAGGCAGCGCGGCTTGTACTGCTGGATCAACGGCATGAGTGAGACTTCAGGCAGTGGATCCATATAGCTGACAAAGCCTCGTTCGTGCGGAAACGAGAATGCAGCGGCGACGCTGCGCACGGGATGATCATAAAATTGGAATAACGCTTCATCCAATCCTTCGCGCTGCGCCGCCTGTAGCACGAACTGGCTGAACATATCATTCCCAAATTGGCAGACCCATCCCGTCCGCAGCCCCAATCGTTTCATCGCGGTTGCAGTATAAAACGTCCCCCCCGGCACAACCTCCAGTTGCTGGCTGTATAGGTCCTCTCCTAATTTGGGCATACGCGGCAGCCCGGTAAAAATCATATCGCAAAAGTAAGGGCCTTTGAGCATTACATCATATTGATGTTCATCACGCATAAAAAGCCCCTCCCATTCCGGTAGGACTTGTCCTACCCCTACGGAGAACCGCCGGTCAATTTCCGCCTCGGTGTACTAGTGCCAGCTTCCAATATACTCTGCATGCGCCGCCAGGTACTCATCCACCAGCGTTTCCGCCAGCGAATACGACAGCACCAGCGGGTGTGCCGCCAATGCCATGATCGCCGTTTGCCGTGACCGGGTGAGCGCCGCTTCCACGGCTAGCCGCTCATATTGTTTCACCGTCCGCATCAGCAGTTCTTGCGGTTCGGGTATCGCCCCTATATGCAGCGGATGAACCCCTGCCGCATCCACCATACACCCAATTTCCACAACATCCCCAGGTCGCATACAGTCAATAGCGCCTTCGTTCGGCACATTCACCGCGATATGAAGCGGCTTGTTTGTTTGCATGGCTTCGATCAGGCCCAGCGCGACCCCGGCATATCCTTCGCCCATATCCTCACTAAAGATCGATTTGACTTCAGTTTGATCGGCTTCTTCCATGGTTGGCGCATCCGTGCGCGCATAATGCATATAGGTTGCGCCCCGGCGGTGCTCATACGCGGCGTAAATGCGCAGCGCTTCCTGCGGTTGCTGTTCGACGTTGATCGTGCGGAGCTGTTCGATCAGCCGGTGATTCAGTTCCAGCACTTCTTCCCCGCGTGTCATTTCATCGCTCAGAATGCTTTTCACCGCTTTATCCGAGTAGTAAAAATAGAACAGATACTCGTTGATCCACATCCCAATCTGATCGATCAGTGGTCGTGCGAACATATTCATCGATGTCTGTGCCAGAAATTCCGAATTTTGCAGCAGCGGAGCCAGCACATCCTCGTTGTTTTTCCATACATGCCGTGTCCACGAGAGGTGGTTTAACCCGAAAACTTCCGCACGCAGGTTGTTAGGGTCTTCTTTTAGCCACTCCGCGACGGCATGGTGCCCCGCATTCGCCCCATCACAGATGCCCACCGTCCGCCTGAATCCGCTGTCGCGCAGCGCTTGCGTTACCAATCCGGCGGGATTCGTGAAATTGAACATCCACGCCTTAGGACTCAACTCCTCAATTAGTTTGGCATATTCGATCAGCACCGGAATGCTGCGCAGTGCCATTGCAAATCCGCCCGGTCCGGTGGTTTCCTGCCCCAGGACGCCGTGCCGCAGCGCGATCCGTTCATCGAACACGCGCCCTTGTTCATTCCCCACACGAATCGACGTGACGACATGATCCGCGCCTTTAATCGCTTCGCGCGGATCGGTGGTCATCGTCACATGGAGCGAACTGCCGAGTTCGCGCAACACCACCCGGCACAGCGCCCCGATCATTTCAAGTTTTTCGCCGTTGATGTCCATCAAACACAGTTCGCTCAGTCCCAGCCGTTCCGCCCGCCGGACTGCCGATGCGATCACCAACGGAGTTCTTACGCCTCCACCACCTATCAAAGTCAGTTTCATTCTCGAATTTTCTCCTTATTTCAAACCTTCTACTTAACCGCCCCACCCCGGATAAAATAGCGCTGGAATACGACGTAAATCAGAATGCTCGGCAGTGACACTAGGGTAGCACCTGCCGCCAGCAGCGGCGTATCCATCGAGTGCCGCCCCTGGAAAAATGCCAATCCCAGCACCAGCATCGTGAGTACACCCGGCCATACACCATATCGTGCAGCTATCCACCAGATCGCGTGGCACAGCCGCGAAGAAACGCTGTATCCAGAACGTCCCCAAGCACACGCTCATTCCGATCTGCGGCAGAATCAGCGCCAGCGGCCCCATCCTATCCATCTGGTAATACAGCGGGATGATGGATGCTTCCTGGGAAACCATGCTCCCGAAAAAACAGCCCTTGTTGCAATACCGTTGCCCCAAAATGAAAGTATGTAAGGCTTTTGAGGTAGAGTTAGTGTCGCCCAGGACAACTAATTCAAACCAGGAAAAAGCCACCGAGCGATATTGTAGCACTGTTACACTGCCTGACCCGGTATCTGTCGAATACGACTCTGCGGCAAATGAAACAAATCGTTTTTGCGGTGCTGTGCATCCTGGATCGGATAACGATGTTGAGCCTGGCACGCTGGACGGAACGCGGGGGCAGTTATCGAACCGTATCATACACCGTTGGATTGGGCGGCCCTGTTGTGGACGATGGTCCGCGTACATTTGCTTGCGCCGGAGGGCGAGTACCTGTGGGCCGGTGACGAAGTGGTGATGAGCAAAGCAGGCAAAGCGACACATGGATGGGGTCGGTTCTATTCGAGCTTGGCCCAGCGTCCGATCAATAGGGTGTCGTTTATGACCGTGTCGCTGATCGATGTGCGTGCGCGGCGCGCGTATCCGCTGCAAGTTGAACAACGTGAGCCACCGGTCTCTATTGAACAATCGATTGTTCCTGGCCCCCAACGTAAACGTAGGCGACCAACGGGCAGCGAGAATCACGTCAAACCTGAGCCTCAGTTGTCGCCGGATTTGACCTTGCTTCAGCAGATGGTCAGCGGAATTACGGCACGCATCGCTCCCTTGACGGTCAACCATCTGGTGCTGGATGGGCATTGGGGCAACTATCCGGCGACCTATGCGGTGCGTCAAACGGGCGTGCATATATCATCTCCAAATTTCGCTATGATGTGGCTTTTTCTGAGGCGCTCCATGTGGTGGTTGTCATCAAAACGCATCTCGCAACCAGTAAACGCGGTCATGCCGTGTTGTTCAGTACGGTTCTGGACCTGACCGCGGACCAACTCGTTGATTACTATTCGTTGCGCTTTCAGATTGAGTTCACCTTCCGGGATGGCAAGCAATATTGGGGTCTGGACGATTTCATGACTGACCATCCCATGCCCGTAACCAATGCAGTGAACCTTACCTTATTATTTGTCTTCCAAGTTCACCATCGAAGTTAGTCACTCAATGGTGATGACATTCTTGAACATCTGTGCTATCCTGTATTTATCGTCCGCAGTCGCTCTTTACCAATAACTGCAAACTCGCGACGCGAAATAAAATTTCACGTCGTGAAAATGACATAAAAACCGACTTCCTGCCATTATCTCCACCCTTTGAGAGCCTATTCTTCCCTCAAACAGACAATAAAAGGGCTGCAAAGGGGGGGAGGGGGGATCAGCTAAAATAGAAGTATTGGATTAGCTGAGGCCCAATTATGAATTTCAAAACCGTGACAGGATTAGTACCAACCGCATCAGTCAAGCGGGCTGATGCACATGCGCATGTTTGGATAGCCCCGCCGGATGGCGTTTCGCCGGCATCCCGACTGGAACTCAATAACCTGGCTGCGATTAAAGCCGAACTCCAAGACTTTAAAGCCGCGGGTGGAACCACCTTAATCGATTGCCAGCCTGGCGGTTGTGGCCGAGACGCCCGCAGGTTATTTGAGTTGGCTCAGATCACAGGCTTACACATTACTGCCGTCACCGGCTTTCATCGTCAGACATACTACGCGCCCGATTATTGGTTATGGTCCGCTTCAATGGAGGAAGCCGCTCAGCATTTCATCCATGAACTAACCGTTGGCATGGTAGAAACAGGGAGCACGCTTCCGGCCTCAGTTTTGAAAGTCGGGTATGAAGGCGTAATTGCCGGGCAGACTCGCGTATTGATGGAAGCCGTAGCCGCCGCAGCCCAACAAACGGGTGCGCTTATTCTGTTCCACACCGAAGCCGGCCAGAATGTCGAGGCGCTGCTGCCCTTTTTCGGAAATCGCGGCCTTGCACCTCATCGCCTTTACTTCTGCCACGTTGATAAACGTCCCGATGCCGGATTACATCGCGAACTGGCACAATCTGGCGTGCTGTTAGGGTATGACACCTTTGCCCGCCCTCAATATGATCCGGAACATGGTGTTTGGCCCCTGCTGAAAACAATGGTCGCGTCTGGATTGGATGCACATATCGCGTTGGGCTTGGACTTGGCGCGTGCATCTCTGTGGCAGTGTTATGGCGGCAAACCAGGACTTTGTTTCCTGCCTCACCAGGTTTTATCCCGACTGCGCCAGGAAGGATTTTCCGAGCAGAGTATTGATCGTTTAACCGCCGCCAATATCGCATCCTACCTCGTATGGCAGTAGTTATTCGTCCATTTGCCGATGAAATGGTAAATTGATCGCCATCATATAAAAGCGCACCCTTAGAGGAGTACATTAAATGGCTCGGTTTGATCGTCTCACTGTTTTAAATACGGTTCTGCACGATGGTCTTGTTCCGCTCTTTTATCATAAAAATATCGAAACAGCACAAAAGGTAGCAGCCGCACTGGCGAACGGTGGCGGACACATATTGGAATTCACCAATCGCGGCGATTTCGCCATCGAAGTATTTTCGTCGCTAATGAAGCACTGTGCGCAGGCGCATCCAGATTTGATCGTTGGTGTAGGTTCGGTTGAAGATGCCCCCACAGCGGGTCTTTTTTTGGCATATGGGGCGAACTTCGTCGTAGGCCCTAACTTTAATGCGGACGTGGCGCGGCTGTGCAACCGCCGCAAAATTCCGTATATACCGGGCTGCGGCACAGTGAGCGAAATTGCCACCGCCGAAGAATGGGGTGCCGAAATTGTGAAAGCATTCCCCGGCGACTCAGTTGGCGGCCCAGACTTCATCAAAGCTGTATTAGGCCCCCGTCCCTGGACGCGCATTATGCCAACGGGCGGTGTCAGTCCTGATGAAGCCAATCTGCGCGGATGGTTCAAAGCGGGCGCAGCGTGTGTTGGCATGGGCAGTAACCTCGTGCGCAAAAACTGGATTGATGCGGGTGATTTTGGCGCGATTCAGGAAAATGTGAAATCGACACTCGTCCTGATTCAGTCGATCAAGGCGAGTTTGTAATAAAAGTTATGCTCGAAGCAAAAATACAGAATCTGCCATCCTGATAGCAGGCTCTGTATTTTTGTTTTATTTTTGTCTTGTAGTGCTGATCCCCTGTCCTTTTGTTCTCTGGTATAGAACACACAATGATTTAACAGCGGTCTTGTGTCACAATCAGGTTTTCAAGGAGGGTATTATGGTACGCACAATCCCTGTGGTTTTGCTTGGCTTGGGTAATGTAGGACGTGTGCTGCTGCGGCAGATTCTTGAAACAAAGGACGTGGTGGCCCCGCGAACTAATTTACGGCTGGCGCTGGTTGGGCTGGCGGACATCAGCGGGATGATTTTTGACGCGAATGGGATCGCTGAAGAAACCCTGCAAAAAATTGTCCAAACGCGTGATCTGCTGAATTCGATAGTTGAGACGCTCCCCTTAGCACATCTCGAAAATTTGGTTCCGAGCAATACAATCGTCGCTGATGTCACGGCATCAAAGGAAGCGCTTCCGCTTATTCAGGTGCTGCTCAACGCAGGTCGTGGTGTGGTGCTGGCCAACAAAAATCCAATGGCAGCGGAATGGGCCAACGCCCAGGCATTGTTTAGCCATCCCAAATTGCGCTACGAATGTACAGCCGGTGCAGGGCTGCCCGTGATTAGTACGCTGCGGTACTTACTCGATACGGGTGACGAGGTGCTCCGAATTACCGGGTGTATGAGCGGAACGCTCGGCTATTTGTGTGCTGAACTGGAAGGCGATCAACCATACAGCGCGGTGGTTGCCCAAGCACGTGCGCTTGGTTACACAGAACCCGATCCTCGCGATGATCTGAGCGGATATGATGTAGTACGCAAAGCGCTTATTCTGGCGCGAACCGCAGGTTGGCCTTTGGAAATAGCCGATATTCACGTCGAAGCCTTGTACCCGAAAACGTTGGCCGAACTTTCAACAGAAGAGTTTATGGTAGAAGCGCAAATCGCCAATGATAATTATGCGAGACTGTTCCGCGATGCGCGAGCACAAAAACAAACACTGCGGTATATAGCGCAGGTTGGCCCTACCGGCGGACATGTCGGATTACAGGCCGTCGCACAAGACAGCCCCATTGGGATTCTGCGTGGGCCAGCGAACTACTTTGAAATACAGACGCGACGCTACAGCGATGTGCCGATGGTTATATCCGGTCCAGGTGCAGGTCCAGAGGTCACTGCCGCAGGCGTTTTAGGTGACATACTCGAACTTGCCCAACTCCTGGCATTAGAAAACCCGATTTGATTCGCGGCATCGACTAAAGGTTAGGGTGATGGTTGACCCATTACCTACAACTTAAAAATCTGTCCTATACCCTTCTGTAAAAATGCAACTTTCTCTGATATGCAGCACGGAAATCCCCCAAATATCGCGCCTGACTAACTTTAAGAATAAATAATAGCAGGCTTACAGGAAGTTTACAGAATTCACGAATTTTTGGGACTTCAGGCGGCGAATGTATATCTTTCAGGCGGATAATTTGTTACACTGTAAGGGGAAGCGCCTGGATAAGTGATCGAGGGACATATGACAGAGAACGAAAGCTCCGCATCTATCGTTCAACAACACTTTAATGCCTCTGTGGATGAAATAGAAAATCTGCAAACCACTATTGAACGAACCATCCAGGTTCTTAATAAAAGAGGTATCCAGGTTCTGATCGATTACGGAAGCATGACTAAAAATATTCGCCAGAGTATGGATGCTGCCCAAAAAGAGACACAGCATACCGTGCGCCAGCTTATGCAGTTCCAGGAGCTTGCCCATACCTCAGCGCTTATCACGTCATCCCTTGATCTGAACCACGTGCTGGAAGGCGTCATGGATACTGTTATTCAGTTGACAAGTGCGGAACGAGCCTATCTGATGCTGCGGCATGGGGAAACCGGCGAACTCCGTATCCAGGCGGCGCGTAACTGGGAACACGAAACGCTGACACAAGAAAATATTACCTTTAGCTCCGGCATTTTGAATGCCGCAATTGACAGCCGCGTACCGATTGTCACCACCAATGCTCAGGATGATGCGCGCTTTCAAGGAATGAAAAGTGTCTTCAGTCATGATTTGCGGTCAATTATTGTGGTCCCGCTGGTGCTGCAAGATAAAGTGATCGGAGTTTTATATGCGGATAACCGGATTGAGCAAGGGGTATTCAGTAAAGACGATATTCCATTGCTAACGGCATTTGCGAATCAGGCTTCGATTGCGATCTCGAATGCACGCTTGTTTGAAAAGGTAAAAGACGATCTGGTAGCCGCACAACAGCAGCTTGAGTCCTTGAAGATCGATCTGGATCAGCATCGTATTCAGGAAAAGGTTCAGGAAATCACGGAATCAGAATACTTTCAACGGCTTTCAGAAAAAGCAAAAACGTTGCGCGCGCGTGGGTCTGAAAGCTCTTAATCATTCGTTCGCAAGGGGGATGTAATGGGTTATATTAGCCCACGGGCTATTGTTGAGCCGGGCGTTTATCTTGGTCAAGATGTATCGCTTCTCGGTCCGTGCCATATCAAAACCGGCTCCATCATCGAAGATCACTGCATTATTGGTAAACCCTCTCGATTGCAACTTGTGCAACTCAAAAACCGGCTGCAAAATGCGACACAACCACTAACCTATGCCGATTATGATGAGATCGTGGACACACCGACAGTTATCGGTGAGGAAGCGCTTATCCACCAGGGAACGCTTATTTATTCCGGCTGTATTCTGGGCGAACAGGTGTTGTGTGAAGATCATACTACTGTCAAGTGGGATACTGTCGTCGGGCCATATACCAAACTGGTTGTGGGTGCCTTGATCGGTTCCTATATCACGATTGGCAAATACTGCACCATAGGTGGTACATGCGGCAATGATTCTATCATTAAAGATTATTCTACTTGCTTTGGAACGCTGATGCATGCCTATCAGCAATATGGCGTAAAGCGAGAAACAGAGCATATTGAGAACTACAGTCAATATGATATTGGACGCCGTGATCCAGCCCCACGTTTAGAAGAACACGTCACCGTCGGCTACGATGCCAATATCATTGGTGGAATTGTGATTGGAACCCGCTCCTATGTCGCAGCCGCAAGCATTGTGACGAAAGATGTGCCCCCCGATACGATAGTGACCGGCCATAACTTGCACCATCCGATTACAGAATGGAATGGTGGACTAAAAAAGGTCCACCACGCCACTTTTCAAAAATAAACAGGAGTCCTTTATGACCAGCGCAGTTAACAATCCAACCCAACCGCTCATTAAAGGGTATGAAGTGAAGCAGGTGCTTGGGGAAGGCGGTTTTGGCGCTGTTTATCGTGCTTACCAGCCGCTTGTTAAACGCGAAGTGGCTGTTAAAGTGATTCTGCCTCAATTTGCCAGCCAGCCAGATTTTATCCGCAACTTCGAGACGGAAGCCCAACTGATCGCCCAACTGGAACATATTCATATTGTGCCGTTGTATGACTACTGGCGCGATCCGAGCGGGGCCTTTCTGGTCATGCGCCTGCTGCGCGGCGGCAGCCTGGAAACCGTCCTGAGTGATGGCCAACCGCAGCCCATCGAATTAGTGGTTCGCTGGGTGGAACAAATTGCCTCGGCGTTGTCAGTGGCCCACCAGCGAAATGTGATTCACCGGGACATCAAACCAGCCAATATTCTGCTGGATAACCAACAGAATGCTTATCTCTCGGATTTTGGGATCGCCAAAAAGCTGGAAGTGGGCGCGGTCGATGAAGGTGGCATTATCGGGACACCGGCTTATATCGCCCCTGAACAAATCACTAATCAAGAGATTACGCCAAGAACCGATATTTACAGTTTAGGCTTGCTGGTTTTTGAACTCCTGACGGGACAAAAAGCCTTTGCCGCCAATAACTCGTCGGCCTTGATCATCCAACATTTGACGGAGGAAATCCCAGACCCCACCACCTATGTACCCGCCCTGCCTCGTAAAATTTACGATGTGCTGCGCATTGCGACGGCGAAAGACGCCTCTAACCGGTATTCGGATGTGGTTGAGTTCGGAAACCAGGTCAAAGAAACGCTTCGAGGACAAGAAAGCAGTACGCCCACACGCGGGATACAGACGGACAAGGTGGAAGAGTTTATCATTATTCCACCTGATATTGCGCCTTTTGTGTTGACCAGTGAAGTGTTGGCCTTAGAAGCGATTGAAGTCGATCTGGTTAATCCATATAAGGGGTTACGCGCGTTCCAACAAAGCGATTCAAAAGACTTTTTCGGACGAGAAGCACTCACGGAAACCCTGATCAAGCGCATGGCGAACACCGAGGGTGTATATCGCCTGCTGGTCGTCGTCGGTCCCAGCGGAAGCGGAAAGTCGAGCGTTGTGAAGGCTGGTGTGATCCCAGCGCTGCGACATGGAGCGATCCCCGGTTCGGAACGGTATTTTATCACAGAGATGGTGCCGAGTACGGACGCCATGCGTGAACTGGAAGCCGCGCTCTTGAGTGTCGCCGTCACGCCGCCTGACAATATGGACAGCATACTTCGGGATTCGAATGATGGACTGCTTCGGCTAGTCAACGAGATTTTGCCTGATGATGGCAGCGAACTGCTGCTGCTGATTGATCAATTTGAGGAAGCCTTTACGCTCACCGAAGATAAAGTTCGCGCACGTTTCCTGGATAGTCTGCAAGTGGCAGTTACAGCCCCTGAGTCGCGGCTGCGGGTAATTGTCACGCTGCGAGCCGACTTCTATCATAAGCCGCTGCTGTACCCCGAATTTGGCGCGTTGGTCCGTGAACGAACCGAAGTAGTGCTGCCTCTGTCGAAAAGCGAACTGGAACGTGCGATTGCTGGCCCTGCCGAACAAGTGGGTGTGCGCATCGAAAAACAACTGATCGCGCGGATGATCGAAGAAGTTTACGAGGAACCGGGCGCGCTGCCCCTGTTGCAATATGCGCTGACGGAAACATTCGAACGGCGTACCGGCTTCCTGATGACGCTCGAAAGTTATCTCGACAGCGGCGGCGTACTGGGATCGTTAGCGCGGCGAGCAGAAGAACTGTTCGTTGAGATGGATGAGGAGCGTCAGGAAGCAATTCGCCAATTGTTTCTGCGATTGGTAACGCTCGGAGAAGGTACAGAAGATACGCGACGGCGTGTGCTGCGGTCGGAACTACCATTCCAGCGGGACGAGGACGATCCATTACAGGCGGTATTGGATACCTATGGCAAATACCGGCTGCTTACTTTCAGCAATGATCCGCAAACGCGCGAACCTACGATTGAAGTCGCACACGAAGCGCTGATCCGGCAGTGGAAGCGGCTGCGTGAATGGCTGGCGAACAGTCGTGAAGATTTGCGCGTCCATCGTCGTTTAAGTTCCGCAGTGCTGGAATGGCGTAATGCGGAACGCGATACCAGTTTCCTGGCGTCAGGGGTTCGATTACAACAATTCGAGGTACTCCTGGAAAGCCAGTATATTACGCTGACGCCCGAAGAGTCGAGTTATGTTGAGGACAGCATCGACAAGCGGGAAGCTCTGCGGCTGGAAGAGGAAGCTCGCCTCGAACGGGAATTGAAATTAGAGCGGCGTGCCAAAAAAGTGATGCGGGCGCTGTCTGCTGTGTTGTTTGTAGCGGCGCTGGGCGCACTCGTGCTGATGGGTTTCGCCTTCCGGCAGCGTGGTATTGCAGAAGATGAACGTGATAAAGCGGAACGAAAAGCCGATGAAACACTGAGCCAAAGCCTTGCGCAGCAGGCCGAACAGACGGCACGAGACGGAGAAACACCGTTTCTGGCGGTGGATCTGGCTGTAGAGGCTAACCGGATCAGCGATCCGCCTGCGGAAGTTCAGCGAACGCTCGCCGAAGTGATTTGGCAGCCGGGTGCAATGCGGCGGTTGGTCGGGCACACGGGCGAAGTGTGGGCGGTGGCGGTCAGCCCCGACGGAAAATATATCGTGTCGGGTGCGGGAACTGTGGCCGTAGGCGCAGATGGAAAAGCTGATAACAGCCTGATTCTGTGGGATGCCGCAACAGGAGAATTGATCCGGCGCTTTGAAGGGCATACAGATCGCGTCTACGCGGTCGCATTTAGTCCCGATGGGCAGCGAATATTGTCTGGGTCACAAGATGCCAGTCTGATCCTGTGGGATACTAACACCGGAGAAGCACTCAAACATTATACCGGGCATACCGGCCCTGTATGGTCAGTTTATTTCCTGCCGGATGGGGAGCGCGCGGTATCCGGATCAAGCGATAAGACCATTATCTTGTGGAACATTGAGAGTGGAGAAATACTGCATCGCTTCACCGGGCATGAAGGCGAGGTGTCCGCGCTCGACCTCAGCGCCGATGGTCGATGGATCGTGTCGGGGAGTTTTGATGACAAGCAGGTCATTCTCTGGGATGTAGAAGCGGGTACGCTGGTCAAACGGATGAACGGGCACGCTTCGGGCATTGCGGCGATTGCTTTCAGCCCAGATGCAAAACAAGTGCTGTCAGGTGGCCTGGACAGCTATCTAATTCTATGGAATGTGGAAACCGGAACGGAAATCCGGCGCTTTGAGAATGTTCCCGACATTACACGAGGTATGGATTTCGCCCCGGATGGAAAAACGGCGTTATCCGCGCATCTGGACAGCAGCATAGCGTTGTGGGATATAACAACCGGAAAACTGCTGCAACAGTTTCGGGGACACGATTACTGGGGCGTATCGGTGGCCTACAGCCCGGATGGACAAACCGGCATTTCGGCGTCGTGGGACAAGAGCCTTATTCAGTGGGATTTATTTGGGCGCGGCGCGGAAATCCAACGGTTCGAAGGGAACACGGATTGGGTGCTGAGCGCCGCGCTCAGTGCAAATGAACAATTCGCGCTGTCAGGGTCCAGGGATGGGCGGTTGATTCTGTGGGATGTCCAGACCGGGGCAATCATCCACGAGTTCACAAACCCCAGCAATAATAGCATTTTCAGCGTGGCGCTGAGTCCAGATGGCACACAGGCGCTGGCCGGAATGAGCGATGGCAGCCTTGTGTTGTGGGATGTGACCAGTGGTGAAGAAATCCGGCGCTTTGAAGGGCATCAAGCACCGGTGCGCAGTGTGGCGTTCAGCGCGGATGGAATGCAGATTCTATCGGGCGGCGGCAATGTTCAGGTGGGCATGAACCGGGCAGTTGATAACCGGATTATTTTGTGGGACGCGACAACGGGCGACATGATCCGTCAGTTCGAGGGACATTCCGCTCCAGTGCGCAGTATAGCCTTCGGTCCAGATGGGAAAACGATTCTGTCTGGGTCGGATGATACCACTATGATTCTGTGGAATATCAGCAGCGGGTCTATTGTCTGGACACTGAAAGGTCATACCGACAGCGTATGGAGCGTGGCGTACAGTTCGGACGGGAAAATGGCGCTGTCCGGCTCACGCGATACCCATATTATTCTATGGAATCTGGAAACGGGATCGGAAATCCGGCGGCTGGATGGGCACAGCGCGGCAGTTCGTGCAGTGGTGTTTGGCCCCGACGATCAAACGGCACTTTCTGCTTCAGGCAATATGGCGGCGCGCGGTCTTGCGGTTGATAACAGCCTGATTCTGTGGGATCTGAACACAGGCGCGGAAATCCGTCAGTTCAAGGGGCATGACGAGGCCGTGCGGAGTCTGGTCCTCAGCGCCGACGGCACCCAAGCGCTGTCGGCAGCCGATGACAACCTGCTGATCTGGTGGCGGGTAGACTCGCTGGATGGAATGCTGGATTGGGTCTATTCGCGCTATGACGTGTACTGCCTCATCGATGGTGGTTTTGGTCGTAATCCACGCTGTAAAGCCGACCTGTATTCGTCACCGGAAGCGGAAACTTCTGTTGTGTCAGTGCCCGCTGTGCCAGTCCAGACAACAGCTATTCCCAGCGAAGCCCTGTGCCCCATTGAAAGCTCTAATCCAATCCCGGCGGAAATGGTCGATACGGTGCACTTCAAGACCGATGCCCCGTACACTATTGGGTTCAGCAATGCTTCAGCTTCGGATACACTGCTCGAAGCATGGGCGCGCTATGAGGCGAGCCTGCATCCTGAGATCGAAAACTTTATTATCAAAAACGCAGGAGGCGACCTCAGCCAGCAGATCGCGGATATACAGGACCTGGTTGCCCAAGACATTGATCTGCTCATTGTGAATCCGAACGAGGCCGGGGATCAAAGCCTGCTGGCGGCGGAACTGCAAAAGGCAATGGAAGCTGGGATTCCGGTGCTGTTGGTCGGGCACCGCATCAACACCGATCAATATGTGACCTTTGTCGGCCCGGATGATTTCAAAGTGGGCTGTGTGATGGCGCAAGAACTGGTCGCGCTGCTGGATGGTGAAGGTGGCCCGGTACAATTCAACGGCATCGATACATCGCTCTCTGATAAATTGCGCAAGGCAGGATCGGCGGCGGTAGTCAGCCTGTATCCGGGGATCAGCATCCAGGGGGAAACCCCAACTGAACTGGACCCCACTAAGCCCGCGACGATTATCAAAGAGGCCATGTCCGGCACCCGCGTCGATGGCATTCTGGCCTACAATGGGCTGCTGGCGCTGCGCGGAGAAGAAGCGATCAACGAGATGGTGCAATCCTACGTGCCAGCCGTAGCCGATCATTATGTGGGCTTTGCGCGGCTGGTCTACGAGAATCACCTGCGCGCCAGCCTGATCCGCATTCCCAGCACTATGGGTGCGGATGCCGTGCGCGTAGCGCTGGACATTTTGAGCGGCAATGAAGTCTCACAATTCGTGGAAATCGAGATTGAGGTCATTCCGTCGAACGAGATCACGGCTGAGGACCTGGATCAACCGGATGAGGGACTGCTGCGGGATGATGAAGGGCTGCCCCCGGAGTTCTATCCATAAAGTCTGAATTGATCACAAAAAGCACCCTGATCCGTCAGAGTGCTTTTTGTATCACGTGGATTAACAGACCGGTTTAACACAAAAGTGATGAGTCAGAGAAGTAACCTTTTTCTAACTTGCAGCCCGTTAGAAAAAGGTCTTATAATAAGGCTTGTTTGGGATAAAAGTAACCTTAATTGGGATAAATGTGGGATAGATTCAGGCTAAATGGGCCAAGATTTAAGTTAAATCGTAGGGGATTCAGGTTAAATCAGGCGGTTCCACAGTATTCAGTACCCATGCAGAAACGCTGGATGATGCCCAGAAACGGGCAAAATCTAGACTGTCCAAAACGTCGAAGCCTGGCGCTGAACACCAACCGAGTGAACTGTCCCTCGGCTAATCCAATTTGTCGTAGACTTTGTGCATGGCGCGCGAACGCTGGCGCGACAAATCCGCAACCTGTTCATCGGTTTGTTGGATGCGCTTACTCAGAACTTTGATCAGTTGCAGCGAGAGTTCGGGATTCTCCTGAATCAGCGCAACAAGTGGTTCATGGCTCAAGCGTAGGGCCAGAGTGTCTTCGAGCGCAATGGCTGTTGTGGTCGTCTCGCTGTTATCAAAAAGGGTCGACTCGCCAAAATAGGAGCGCATCTCAACCGTTTTGAGCCGAACCGAGGTGTTTGTGATATTATTTTTGCGCTCAATGCCGACTTTACCACTAACTACCACGTAGAGCGTTCCCCCTGGAGCGCCTTCGTCAAAAATGACGGAATCGGCAGAGAAAAATTCTTCGTAGCAGACATTCGCCAGCACTTTAAGCTGGCTAATCGTCATATCTTCGAAGAACGGCACTTCTTTCAGAAAGATAATTTTTTCGACAACGGACAGCACATTTCCCTCCTCTTGGGCATTTACCAATACACTCTGACCACTCACCAGCCGTTGGGCCGCACGAACTGCTACCTTTAAGTCTTCGGATTCGCCAGGGACCTGGGATAAAAGCGTCTGAATCTCATCTAATCGGAACAAGGATCGAGATTCAGGCGGGATTTCGGTACCGCTGAGTTTCCCTAACAGGTCCTGTTTAGATTTGGGGCCTTTCTGTTTCGCCGCAAGTTCAGCGCCGATTTCGCCCAGGATGAAGATGGCGGTCAATTGAAGCCACACATTGTCGGAATCAGACAACAGGCCCTTGATCGTTTCTGCCGGGCTTATGGTGTCAAAATGCCATTCCTGCTGACCGATTGCAGCACGATCCGCAATGCTCAATGCCGGATCGAACACAAACACCAGTAAGCGCGCTACTGGGGCAGGAACCAGCGATTCCAATGCTTCTACCGCATTGGCATAGACACGGGGATTGTCGCTCTTGAGTGAGTCGGCAATGATCTGTAATGAGGCTTTATCGTGGAGGGCGGACAACAGATAGAAGGCTTCGTCCATCAACTCCCGGTTTTGCTCCAGCCATGTCAGCCGGAGCAGTTCAATATTTCCATTTAACTGTGAAAATGTGTCAAGCCGGACAAAGTTTGCATAAATCTGGGCGAGATTGTGTTTCACATGGTTCAGAATCAGCCCGGTGTAGCGCCGGGGATCGATTCGCGCCAGAACGACGGATGCCATCTTGGTATCGGTTTGGTCGAGTAAGGCCGGTTTACCCGCCCGCGCCAACACTTCAACAGCAGCATCCCGCACATGCGGACTGGGATCATCTAATACCGGAACCAAAATCGAGAGGACAGAGGGTTTGGCGATATAGCCCAGCGCGCGAATCGAGGCAACGCGCACCCGTTCGATAGGGTCCTGAAGCAGGCGCGCTATATGCCGGTTGAGAGGGGCGCTCAACTGGTCCGGCCAACGAGCGGCGAGTGATTCGATTGAAAGTGCCGCTGCGATACGGACGGAGTTTGAAGAGTCCTGTAGACAATCAAACAGAGGGAGAAAAAATGCCTGGTTCTGTGTTTGTCCGAGAATATGAACCCCTATAACACGCCAATCGGGATTATTGCTGGTCAGAAACTCCTTCAACACGAGCAGCGCCGATGGCTGATAACGCGGATCATTGATCAGGACTGAGAGCGCCTGACTTCGAATACTGGTTTCTTTGCTGTTTAATAATTCAAAGGCCAATTGCAGATAACGTTCGTGATTGCGGCCCAATTGATGTTCAAGGCCGATCAAGGCGGATTTTTGGACGCGGGGATCCGTATGGTGCAGCAAATCGAGATAAAAATTCTCAGAAGCATGAAGTTTCGCTTCAACCATTAACTCCAAAATGCCCGCTTGCAGATCAGGATCATTGCGCCGGGCTAATTTTTCAAGTACAGGAACCGCATGATTGCCATCCAATTCAATGAGAATGTTTGTCATTACGATAGTCGCGTCGTTATCGGTACTCTCTTCGATGCGGGATTTCAGGTGGTTCAGTGTGGTTTTGTCCACCCGACTGGTGGTAGCATGCAGTAGAAACGAAAAGCTCTCCTGTTCCAGAAGCAGAATCAGGGCGCGGGCGTATTGGCGACTCACAATAATTGCCGCCAGCAAATAGGCGATGCCGCCGCCAACCAGCACAACAGTCAAAAACCACCGTTCGGAGATAAAGGGTAATCCAGCGATCATAGCGGCGAGCAGCGTGCCGAAAGGTTCGACAAAACCATTGATAAACCCGCGCGCACGGGCTTTGATGCGAACAGGAACCGCATTATAGAGCAGTTCATCATTGGTAGCTCGAATGCCAACATTCACCGTATTGAGGTTAAAGTGCGCTAAAACACCCGCGACTAACTGAAGCGGGAACAGTGCGATCAAGCCGCTGATCCCTAATGAGGTGACGGGATAAATCAGATTGGTCTTGCCGACACCAAGAAACGATACGAGGCGGCTGAACATAAAGATTTGGATAGGCAGCATGATCAGGTTGCCGGCCAACGTGATTATACTGATCAGGTTGGCGATAGCGGCCTGATCGCCTTTATAGGCATTGTCGAAGATACGCAGCACTTGATAATTGGTAACAGTTGCCAATACCATCATGAGGATGGACATCAGGGCCAGTCCACGTAGATAGGATGACTGGCGAACAAACCCGAAACCTTCGCGGATGTTTTCCACGTAAGATATGCGCTGTTTGGTGAGAGTTGGCCCAAGTGGCCTGGATAGCTCTGGTTCCTTTACCAGGTACGGCATCAGGCGGGCCAGCAGTGCAAGCGCAAGAAGACTAAGGCCCCATAACACAATGATCACATCCGAGGAAAACAGGCTGTTCAGCAGCGGTACAGACAAAGCAGCCAGTATTCCGGCGATGCGGACAACGGATGCTAACACCGAAAAAATGCGCTTGGCGGCGCGCGTATCATAAAAACTGTTGACATAGATGCCCCAGTGGGCACCGATGACGGCATAAACAATCCGGTGGAGCAAATAGAGAAAGGAATAGGATACGGCAGGCGGCGCAATCTGGATGAGAATCAATCCGAGCGCGACTCCAACTGCCCCCAGGCTAGCCAGACCTACCAGCAACTGGGCGTGGGAAAAACGATCCGCAAAGGCGGAATAGACGGCAAAGGTCAGAACAACAACAATCGCATCACCAATAAAAATGAAGGGGATAAAGCGGACACCAACCTGAACCAAAAAAAGGGCGGTCAGCGTGATCTGCGCCCAAATTCCGGCCAGCACCGGCAACAACGCCATCACGCTAAGAATGGAAAGTCTACGCCATTCTTCAGGGCGAACATTAAAAATTCGGCTGAGGGCTTGCATGATTAATTCCTGTTGGATTGCGCAACCATTAATTAGTATAGTCGAATATCAAATTTTGAATATCTCTTTAGTCTGAAAAATATATAAAAAAGATGCGAGCAAAAATTGTGTTCGCATCTTTGAACTCGTGGCTTGAACTACAGCAGCAATTAACCGACGTGATGATAAACGTCCCAACCGAAGTAGTTTTCAAAAGCTTCGGCCAAAATTGCAGATGTCTGCACGGCGGTCATGGCGGTGTGGTGCTCGAAGCCATTCTTGCAGATATACTGCATCAGCTTTTGCAGGTTGGGAACTTCGACTACCGCGCGGCTGCCAAAGGTGTTCAACTGGTCATCGGTGAACAGACCATCACCCACATAGGCGCGAATCTTGCCGTGACGGTCATCAGTTGTCAGGCGGGCATAGCTCATTGGACCAGAGGGTGTACGTCCGTTGATAGCTCCGTAGGTGTTTTCAGTACCCAGGGTTGTGGCGAGAATTTCGGCATTCGCCATCTTAAAATCGGTGAAGAAGCTGCTTGCCCAGTTACCGCAGTGAAACAGAACACACTTGTTGGGATCGTCGGCATAATTATTATTCCAGTCTACCAGGGCTGCCGGGGTGCCGGATGCGAGCTGGAGGGCATACATCGAGGCGACGCCTGTAATATCGACTTCGCAGGCGCTTGGCATCAACTGCTCGCTCATCATACTCATGAGAGTGCAAACATTGATGCCGTAATTTTTCTGCACAGAGGTCCAGCACTGTAACGCGGACGCGTCGAGATCATATTCGCGCATCCAGTCGTCGATGACGACGCCGACCTTCGCTTGTTTCATCACGGCGGCTGAAGGAACTGCATCGGTGCGGATGTAGCCGATGATCTTTTCCAGTTTTTCTTTGACACGTGGTTGATCATCGGAGAGCTTTTGTGCGCCGCCGATAATTTCCGAAAGATCGATGGTGTTGACGGTGATTCCATACGCCTGGAGCAGCTTTTCGCTGTAACGGGTCGTATTAAAATTGCCGGGACGCGCACCAATTGCGCCTAAACGCGCGGTTTTGAGGCCCTTAACAACGCGGCAAATCTGGACAAATTTCTTCAGATCGGCGCGGAAAGAAGCGCTCTTGGGGTGAACGGTGTGCAGTTCGGTGAGGGTGTAGGGATAACCATACTGGTAGAGATTGTTACACACGGAAATTTTGCCGCAGAAGGCATCGCGGCGGCGTTCGACGGAGAATTGGTCGAGGTCGTCGGGATACCCCTGGATCAGAATAGGAACATTCAGGCCAGACAATTTAATGGTATCGGCTACGCCGCGCTCATCGCCAAAGTTGGGCAGCGATACCAGCACCCCATCGATTTGGTCGCGATGTTCGCGGAAAAGCGCGGCACAGGTTTTGGCGTGTTCCCAGGTTTCAACTGCGCCCAGTTTGGTCGCGTTCTCATCAAGGATGACGGCTTCGATGCCCATCTCCTTGAGCAGTTCCAAAATATCTTTACGCCCCTCGGAAACGAGGCGATCCGGGAAAAAGTCGCGGTTGCCGATAATGACAGCTAAAGTTGTTTTTTTATTTATCATTGCAAATTCCTTTCGATATTTTTAGATACGCCAACTAACCCTAAATTTTCGCCATTTGCGCCCGAATCATAGCACGGCGGCGGTAAATTGCCAGCTAAATATATATTCACCCATGGGCCTGGTTTTACTGTTTTGGGGGAAATAGAGGTGTGAAGTGTTAAGGCCATCCCAAGAAAATAATTATCCCACTCTTCCGGTTTGACTCCCCATCCCTCAGGGAAGGGATAAGGGGGGATGGGGTAAAGAAAATAGTGGCGCAGCCTAAGTTGTGATCATCCCTCTCGTGACGTATTGTTATCCGATCTCGCCCGTCCAATAGGCGCGGGTGCGATCCTCACGGGGATGCTCAAAAATCTGCGGAGCGTCTCCTTGTTCGACCACTGCACCCAGCCAGAGAAAAATGACATGATCAGCCAGGCGGCGAGCCTGTCCCAGATCGTGCGTCACCATCACAATCGTATAATTTTGCTTCAAATTCGCCAGCAGACGTTCAATCGCCCGCGCCGAGATCGGATCGAGGGCGGAAGTCGATTCATCGCAAAGCAGCACGTCCGGTTTGACAGCCAGCGCGCGCGCCAGGCACAAGCGCTGCTGCTGTCCAACTGATAATCCGGTAGCAGGCGCTTTCAGGCGATCTTTGACTTCATCCCACAGTTCCACCGCCTGCAAATGGGTGCGGACGAGATCATCCATTTTCATGCTTTTTAGGCCATGAATACGCGGGCCATAGGCGATGTTGTTGTAGATGGACATGGGCAGTGGGAAGGGTTTTTGTGCCAGAAGCCCTATCCGGGTGCGGACTTCAGTAATATCGACGGTGGGGCCGTAGATATTCTCGCTTTCTAATAGCACTTCCCCGGTCACGCGCACCTTTGGTCCTAACTCGGCCAAACGATTGAGGGTGCGCAGCAGCGTTGTTTTGCCACAGCCCGACGGACCGACAATGGCAGTGATACGGTGACGTGGAATATCGATGTTGATGTCTTTGAGCGCCTGTTGGTTGCCAAACCAGACATTCAGATGACGGACCGAAATATGTGGGGCAAAGTTAACCATTCAAATTCCTTACCGGACTACATGCTTGCTGAGGGTGCGCATCGACAACCGCGTGAGCAAACTGATTACGAGCACTAAAATCGTCAGGACTAACGCGGAAGCATAGGCACGCGCCTGCACTGAGGGAAAAGGCGAACTGAGTTGGAAGAAAATTGCAAGCGGTAATGAAGCAACCGGACGCATAAGCGAATCGGGCATACTGTCGGTGTATCCGGCGGTGAACAAGACAGCAGCGGCGTCTCCAATTCCACGCCCAAACGCCAACAAGATCGCTGTGATGAGGCCCGGCAGTGATTGGCGGGTAAGAATGCCCATCAATTCTAAGCGGGTAGTTCCCAGCGCATAAGTGATTTCGGAAAGTTCAGAAGGAACCATACGCAGCACTTCATCAATGGTTCGCACCAGGATCGGCAGTTCAACCAGCGCGAGGGTCAGAATTCCGGCCAGTAGGGAAGCGCGCATGCCGATAAGCAGCATCAGCGTGAAGCCGAATACCCCATAAACAATACTCGGAATACCCCATAGGATGTCAAAGACGAGGCGGATATAACCAGCCCACTTGGACTGGCCCATATAGGTATGCAGATAAAGCGCCACCGGCAGCCCGACCAGTAACGCAAGCGCTGTTGCTCCCCCTGCCAGATACAAAGAACCCAAAATTGCGTTGAGAATGCCACCTTCGGCTTCGCCCAGATAGGAGCCACCCGTAGAAACTTCGCTGATCATCGACCAACTCATCGCGCCGATGCCTTTGCGGACAACGGTGAAAAGAATGACGGCCAACATTCCCAGCGTAACAAACAAGGCGGCGCGCATGATAAATTTGAAAAGATGTTCTTCCAGGTGGCGGCGTTGGTTGCGGCTCATGCGGTTTGCTCCCGGTTGAGACGACCTAAAATAGATCGTGCGCCGATGTTAAACAGCAAGACAACAAATAACAGCATTAACGCCGCTGTCATGAGCGCTGAGTCGTAAAGCGGGATGGACATCATCTCGCCGTAATTGTTAGCGATGAGGGCGGGAAGCGGGTAAGCCGGGTCAAACAAGGTTTCAGGTACTTTCACCCGGTTGCCGACAACCATTGCCACCGCCAGGGTTTCGCCAAAAGCGCGCGAGAAACCCAATACAACTGCCGCGATGAGGCCGGGAGCGGCTTTGCGCAGCACAACCAGTTTCGTGGTTTCCCAATCGGTTGCCCCTAAAGACAGGGAGGCTTCGCGCATCCCCTGGGGCACACTGCGCAGCACCTCTTCGCTCACCGATACAATTATCGGGAAGGTCATAATCGCCAGCACGAATCCTGCTGCCAACAGACCAAAGCCCGTCGGATTGGTATTCTGAAAAATGCTCCAGTGCTCGCCCAGCGTCCGATCTGCCCAGGGACTGATATGATCGCGGACCAACGGCACCACAAACAACACACCCCACAACCCGTAGATAACAGAAGGAATACTCGCCAGGAGATCGACCAAAGGTTTGATAATGGCACGGGTGCGCGAATAGTCGGCCAGGTAAATAGCACTCAGCAGCGCCGTAGGGACGGATAACAGCATCGCGAGCAATGTTACAAAAATGCTCCCGGTGATAAAAGGCCAAAAACCAAACAATCCCTGACGCGGCTTCCAGACTTCGCCCTGGACCAGGGAATTGAGCGAATTCGACGCCAAAATAGGCCGGGCACGATCCAGAAGCATAGTGACCATCACCACGATCAACAACGAGGCTGCGACGGTTAACAACCCCATACTTCGCCCAGCCAGCCAATCTTTCCACCAGCGCCAACTGCGATTCTGGTGGCTCGATACCATGCGGCGCAAGCCAACTCGCTCAACCAGCATTTGCAGACGTATCGACTCCAAGTTTCTCTCTGTTTCCTAACTATTCTGGGACAGGTTTTGTACGACCTGTCCCAGATAGATTCTGGCACTTCCAGCGCGGCTGTCAAAAAAACAACTTACTGTGGAAGCGCGCTTAACGTGGTCTGTAAGGTTTCATCGGCCAACTGCACATACCCTGCCGCATCAACATACTGCTGACCGTCAGTCAAAATCCACCGGATAAATGCTGTGATGGCAGCGTTCGGTTCGCCTTTAGTCACCAGATAGAGTTCACGGGCTGGAGGTGAGGGATAACGACCATCGGCAATAGCAGCGGTGACGCTGGCTTTGTCGCTGTAAAAATTTTCGTCGTCACTGATTTGCCCGTCACCGTTTAGATCAACCGGAACCACCTTGATCCCCTCGACTGCCTGACCTGTTGTCAGATCGTAGGCAAAGCCAATGTTGTTAAATCCAATGCCCATCGAATCCTGCCGCACTGCCTCAGCCAAACCGGGATCGCCCTGCATGCCAATACCAGCAACCAAGTCCTCTTGGGCTTCACCACCGATAAAGAGCGCCCATACTTCCGCTGCGCCTGCTGAGTCGGCACGTGTATAAACGGAAATCGGATCGTCATTGTCACTCCCAACGACTTCGCCCCAGGTCGTTATTTCCCCATCGATCCAGATGGCCTTGCCTTTTTCGGGCGTCAGGCCGACAGTAAGCAGTTGATCCAGCACAGGGTTGTCTGCATTGACCGTCGCGACAACCGCGTCTTTAGTCACTGCAAAGGCTACTGCGCCCTGATCGGTTTCTTCAGCGCGAATTTCGCGGGAAACCATCGCCACATCGACGGCCCCAGCCAACACATCGCTCATCCCCTTACCTGCGCCACCGGCTGAAATATTGAACTCCACTTCCGGGTGCAGCGCCTTATATTCATCAGCCCACTTCTGCACCATAGGATAAAGGGCAAATGCGCCGGAAATTGTAATCGTGCTTTTTGCCTGGGTATCCTGTGAAGTTTCAGTCCCTGTTTTTTTGTTATCTGACGAGGACTCCTTGTCATCGCCGCAGGCGGCGATCAGGAGGGTGACAACCAGTAGTAGGGCGAGTAATTTACGAGTCATTGGTTCTATTCCTTCCTATGGTTCGCGATAATTCAAATTATCACGAGTTAATCTGTAATAGGCTTGATTACTAAAACAGGTTGGCGATTGTTAGGGGTCATCGCATTGAGCACTCGCTGCACAAAATCTCCATGCGCTTCCGCTGCAATCGTAATCAAGTCGTAATCCTCTTGAGCTACTTCGGCGGCAATTTGTTCCTCAGGTATACCCTGCCGAAGTTTTAACACGCCCTGAATTCCCGCTTCGGTTAGCCGCCGCGCACAGGTCGCGATATGTTCGCCCGGCGCACTGTCATCCGCCAGCAGCGCGGCCAACCCTGAAGGTAAGCGCGATCCACGCTTGGGGCGGGCAGCGGTAGGCGCAACTGTGAATAACGTAATTTGCGCTCCTGTTTCTGCTAAAGGAATCACCCAATCCAACACATTATCGTCCGGAGAATGTCCACGAAGCACGAGCAGAATGTGCCGCAAAGTCAGCGCCGCACCTCGCATCAGCAGCACCGGGGTTGAGGAAGCGCGCAGAAAGTGCGAGAGTGATTCAGCAGGAAGGGCATCAAGTACAGTCAGGCTGTAGCGGCCTTCGCGCGCTACCGTCAGCACTGTTTCCAGATCGCCAGAGCCAGTATCCAGGCAAAGTACTTGCGCGCCGAATACGTGGGCGATTTGTTGGGCACGTTCTTCAGACAGGCCCCAGCAAAGCACTTGCGATGTCCCAATTTCATTATGCTCAGACCAGAGTTGGTTGAGTGTCGCTTTAATCTCGTGCGGCGATCCTTGCACTGGAACTATCGGCGTACTCAGCACCGCTTGCAGCATGACAACAGCGGCTTGATTTTCAGGATAAGCCATAACCACAGTGAGTTGGTCTTCATCGCGTGCCAGCGGAATTGCCAGATAATAATAGGCCAGGCGGCGCGGAAGCTGCCGGGCAAGCTCAGGATCAACCGTCACGCGGCTGAGGGATAGAAATGGATAATCGGTCATGGGGGCTACTATAGCAGGCGGTGGTAACAGGCCCGGCTACAACTCGGTGACAAAGTGGTGACATTTTACTCAATGGGCCGCTGTACCAGCGCATATCCAACACCGGGGACTGTTTCAAGATAAGCCGGAGAGGTCGGTTCGGGTTCAATCTTGGCGCGCAGCCGGTGAACAAGCTGTTTCAGCATGGTACGATCGCCACCGGCTGGCCCCCAAATCTGTGTAATCAGAGTGTCGGCAGGTAAGACATGGCCGCTGTTGAGCATCAAAACTTCCATCAACCGGCATTCAAGCGCGGTAAGTTGAGTCAATAACTGGCCGGAGCGGTAGAGTTCACGCCGTGACACATCCAGAGTCAATTCTCCGGCAGCCAGGGGGCCAGCCGTAGGCGTGATCCCGGCGCGGCGCAACACAGCCTGGGCGCGGGCAACGAGCTGGCGTGGGCTGAAGGGTTTGGTGATGTAATCGTCGGCTCCGATTTCCAGGCCACGCACGACATCATCGTCACCACCCAGCACGCTTAATATAATAATCGGCGTACTGGCGCGTTCGCGGATGCGGGTACAGACGGTTAACCCGTCTACTTTGGGAAGATTCAAATCGAGGATGATC
This sequence comes from uncultured Anaerolineaceae bacterium, assembly GCA_964472565.1. Taxonomy (GTDB): domain Bacteria; phylum Chloroflexota; class Anaerolineae; order Aggregatilineales; family Aggregatilineaceae; genus DATAMF01. The sequence goes on along the minus strand of CAYYNB010000014.1, from coordinate 21,270 downwards.
AAATCGGGCGACTCATTTTGCCATGTATCCAGAGCCGCCTGACCATCATGGGCCATAACCACTTGAAACCCTGCCCGGCGCAGCGTGAAAGACAGCACATCCGCCAGCACCAGATCATCATCTACGATTAAGGCCTTCATGTAACAACCTCTACCAGGGGAAGTGTAAACCAGAAAACTGAACCACCGCCGAGACGCTCTTCTACTCCAACCTGACCATGATGCTGCTCAACAATGGCTTTTACCACGGATAATCCCAGGCCGATTCCTTCCTGTTCGCGCGTGGATATTCCCAAACGCACGAAACGCCGGAATACTGCGCCCCGATCCGCCGGGGCAACGCCAGGGCCACGATCCGTTACCGCAATCCGTAAAAACGAAGCTTGCTGCTCCAAAGTTAAATCTATTGTACTGTTCAAGGGGCTGTACTTGCTGGCATTCGACAGCAGATTGATAAAAACCTGAGTGAGTCGCGTCGGATCAGCGTAAACCAGCGGCAGTTGAAGAGGTTCGGTAACAGACAGGGATTGTTTGCGCCGATCTAATAAAGGCTGCATCATTCGAACGGCACCTGCTATGACGCTGTTAATCGCCAGCGAGCGCGGATGAACCACAAAATGCCCAGCCTCGATCTTTACACTTTCCAGCAAGTTATCAACCAGCGCTTGCAGTCCCGACGCGCTGAGGTAGATCGAATTAAGCAATTCGTCCATCTCTGCCGCTGATAAGTAGCCCGCCTCATCCAACAGCAGCTCAAGGGAAGCATTCAACCCAGCCAGAGGTGTGCGAAACTCATGCGAAATATTGGCTAGAAAGTAGGAGTGCAGATGCTGCTCGCTGGCTTCATCCGTAATATCCCGCAGGATCAATGCGACTTGCAGAGGTTCGCCTTCCCCTGGCGAAAAATAGACTCCAGTGACGGCAAGCAGGACAGGCTGTCCATTCCGCGTAAGGACATTCATCCGCCGCTGGACAGGAGAAATATATTGTGCAAGCTCCAAAGAATTCTGTTCTGCTGGGTGGAAAACATCAGTAAATGAACGGCCAATGGCGTCAGTCCACCCCAACATATGTTTTGCGCCCGTGCTAAAATAAACAATCCGCTCCTCCGCATCCAAAACTACAACGCCCTCCCCCAGCGCTTGTAGTAAATGTTCGGCCCACATCAAATTTCCTCTTTCTGAACCCGTATTAGCATGGCGAGATTTTTTCCAGGTATTGTAGGGTACTGCCGCATCACCCCTGCTAACGCCCTACGGACAGGTAAGGCGAGACGCAGCACTACCAAAATAACGCAGGCGCTCATCTTCGGTCAGGTTACGATTAGCTACCATGCAGGCCTGGGTGCGCCAATCCTCCAGACTCACATCCCATAACCGTACGCTGTTATCCCAACTGCTGCTGGCAACTAACTGTCCGTTCGGATGGAATGCGACATCTGTAACTCGTCCGCTGTGCCCGGTTAACGGCACGCCGATCAACTGGCGGCTGGTTATATCCCAGAGTGCCAGCGTTCGTTGTTGCCCAACTCGATCCTCACCACCCGACACCAAGAGCTGGCCGTCAGGGCTGAATGCGATGCTGTAGATTATCTCTTGTGCGCCTTGCAGCGGTTGGCCGTTTGGCTGCTGCGTTTTAACATCCCATAACCGGATGCTTCCATCTTCACCTGCCGATGCCAACAGGTTGCCGTCGGGGCTAAACGCAACATCCAACACATATCCCGTATGGCCGGTTAGTGGTTCGCCTTGTGGCAGCCACGTTTGCGTATCCCATAACACAATCGTGCCGTCCCAACTCGCGGATGCTAACAAGCTCCCATCCGGGCTGAATGTCACGCTCACCACATCGTCCGTATGGTCGGCCAGCGGTTCACTCATGGGGCGTCCGGTTTCAGCGTTCCACACAATAATCGTGTCGTCAAAGTATCCCGCCGCAATATGTTTTCCGTAGATGTCTAGACACAGGGGGTAATTGCCTCTGAATGCCGAAAGAGTCTGGATTGCTTTTTGCGTCTTGGCATCCCACACCACAATCGTGCCATCGCCGCTGGCGGTAACAATCAGGGTATCACTAAATGCAACCCCGGTGAGCGGACCTTCATGCCCCATGAGCGCTGCAATTTCCTCTCCCGTATTCACATCCCACAGCCGCAGGGAGTAATCATTTCCGCCGGTGGGGGTGCCACTCACAGAGGCCAGTTGTGAGCCATCAGGACTGAATGCCAGACCTGTTACTTCGTCCCCATGGCCAACCAGTATCTTCTGAACAAGTGCGGTTTGTTCGACGTTCCATAGGAGAACCGTGCCGTTCCCATCGCCCGAAACCAGGGTGTGTCCGTCTGAACTAAAAGCCACATCCCAGACAGCATCCGAATGACCGGTCATCGGATCGCCCACCGGAGAACTGGACGCGACATCCCACAGCCTCACCGTCCCATCACGACTGCTGGATGCCAACAGGTGCCCGTCCGGGCTGAAGCTGATGCCGCGCACCCAATCAGAATGGCCAGTAAGCGGGAACCCCGCAGCGGTTTGACTTTCCACATCCCAAATCAGGATGCTGGTGTCATAACTGCTGGATGCGAGTTGTCGTCCATCTGGACTGAATGCGACATCCCACACCCAATTCGTATGACCCATCAATGGCTCACCCACTGCTTCCCCGGTGACTGCATTCCATACACGCACCGTGTTATCCGCGCCGCCCGATGCCAACAGACTTCCATCCGGACTGAAGACGACACTATACACGTAATCGGTGTGGCCCTCGAGGGGATCAAATACCATTTCACCCGTCTCGACATCCCACAGCGTAATGGTCATCTCTTCGCCCGCCGCTGCAATCCGTGTTCCATCTGGGCTGAAGGTCACACTCCATATTTCCCCATTCTGGCTGTATTCACCAACGATTTCATCTGACTGTATATTCCACAGCCGTACCACGCCATCTGCCCCGCCGGATACCAGCAACTGCCCATCCGGGCTGAAGGCGATACTGTTCACTTCGCCCTTATGTCCGAGCAGCGGTTCACCTACCATCTGCCGCGTTTCCATATCCCACAGCATAATATTGCCAGCAGCATCACTGGTCGCAATCAGCGAATCATGAACAGCCACACTCCGCACATCAGCCCCAGCGGGATGTCCATGCAAAAAGGCGCGTAGGTGAGGCGAATAGCGCAGCGCCATCAGCAAACTGTCGCGTGCCTCAAAAGTATCTGCCACCTTTAACGCTTCCAGACTCAGCAGCAGGGCACGATCCAGTTGTTCAAGTTGGCCGCGTGCGGTAGCGGCCAATTCGCGCGAACGCGAAATCCGAGCCTGCTGATCCGCCACATCCCGCGCCGCAATCGCCTCCGCCTGCGACTTTTCGGCCCGATTCTGGCGGTCAAACGCAAACAGCGCCAATGCCAGCGCAAACAAGGCGAACCCGATTAACCCGGCGATAAACAGCCGCTGACGTTGGATGGCCCGCTGGCGGGCTGCAATACTGGCCGCCAGATAATCCGCTTCGGCCTGTGCTAAACTGGTGGTTTCTAAGACTTCATACTGGCTGAGCTGCGCACCTCGCGCCAGATAACTGGAGTCTTTACTTCCCTTGAGCCAGTCGGCAACTGCCGCTGTCAGCCGCTGTTGTGTGCGCAGATTGTCGCGGTTTTGCTCAATCCACTCGCGTAGTCGCTGCCACTGGGAGATAAACGCCTCGTGGGCAATCTCCACCACCGGCTCGCGGGTTTGAGGATCACGGTCAAAAGTGAGCAAACGATATTTTCCAAACTGATCCAATACCGTCTGATAAACCTCTTTTTTCTCTCTGCCCAGCGAACTCAGTGCAGCCCACCGCACCCGCCGCCGTGTGTCTTTGGTTCCTTCCCCCAGGCTGACCATCCGCAGAAACATCTGCTGGGCGGCGGTTTGATAGGCGGGACTCATTTCCTGGTACAGCATTTCCGCACGTCGGGCCAGCGCTCCCATCACACCGCCGTTAGCCCGGTAAACATCTAATTTAAGCGTATGATCCTCGCGCTGTTCAAATAATTCGGTTAATGCGTACTGCAACAGCGGCAGCGCGCCGGGTTGTTCATTGACATCCACAACAATGGCTTCGGCCAGTCCATCTTCCACTCTTAATCCGGCTCGCAGCGCGGGGGCGGTCACGCTTTCATGCAGTTCAGCATTCGTCAGCGGCAGAATGACAAACGTATGCTCCCGAATCAGTTCCCCAAAACTGGCATACAGCAGGGGACGATCATAAAAATCGGCCCGCAGCGTGAGAATCACACGCAGTCGGCTATTCGAATCCAGAATGGCAGCCCGTAAACTGTTTAAGAAGAGGCCGCGCTCCACTTCATCCGTAACCTGGGTAAAAACTTCCTCAAACTGATCGATAAACAGCACCAATTCATCATTTTCACGCGGTAAGATGTGCTGCACGATTGTTGAGAGACCCTGTTCACTGCTTTTGAGTGTCTCCAGCAGATTCATGGAGGTGTTAAACGCAACACTGGTTAAAGCGGTTTCGAGCTGATCATAAGGATGCGCGCCGGGGACCATTTTTACGATGAACCAATGGGCCGACTCTGGAAGTGCCCCCTCGCGCAGTGCCGGGATTAGTCCCGCACGTACCACACTCGACTTTCCGCTCCCGCTGGGGCCAACCACAGCCAGAAACCGTCCATGTGTGGCGAGATGCTCCAGCATTTGTTCAACGAGCGTCTCGCGCCCGAAAAAATCGGCAGCATCGGCTTCATCAAAGGCTCGCAAGCCCTTAAAAGGATTCTGTGGTTCGACCAGTTCGGGTAAAATCAGAGTATGATACCCCGCGCTAAGATCGATAGTCGATGCATTTGTCGGACCCTCCGCAGGCAAGGATGGCATAAGGGAGGGATCAGTTAAACCAATCGCGCGGCGGAAATCGGCAGCAAACGTCAATGCATCCGTATATCGTGCTTCAGGGCTTTTGGCTGCGGCACGCAGAATCACGAGATTTAACCCGATGGGGAGTTCCGGTGCATGCTCCTGGAGCGGCGGCAGCGGTTCATCAAGATGTTTGCGCATCAAGGTGGTATGCGTCGGCGCATCAAATGGCAGGCGGCCCGTCAGCATTTCATACAGCACAATTCCTAAGCTGTAAATATCCGTTTGGGGAACTGGCTGATCCCGCATGATGCGTTCCGGGGCCATATACGCCGGGGAGCCATATAGATGATCGTCTGCTTCCTCCGCATTGCTTTCTACAATATCTTTTGCAATCCCAAAGTCCGCGAGATACGCGTTTTCTTCTTCATCCAACAGAATATTAGCCGGAGTCAGATCACGGTGGATCACGCCATGCCGGTGCGCCACCGCTAAGGCGGATGCAATTTGATCCAGCAGCCGCGCAGTAGCCTGCAAGCTCCATGCGCCCTTCTGTTTGATCGATGAATAAAGACTCCCCCCGCGCAGCCACCGCATCACTAAAAATGCATTATTCGGCTCGCGCCAGTAGTCGTAGAGCGCGACAATATGCAAATGCTCAAGGCGGGCAATGATCTGGGCTTCTGTTTCAAATCGACGCACAAATTCGGGATTATTGGCGTATTTCGACAGAATCACTTTGATCGCCACATCTCGCTCGACCACCGGCTGATAGGCGCGATAAACTGCCGCAAAGCCACCTATACCGATCAACTGGCGCAGTTCATACCCTTTAATGACTTGTCCTGTTAGATTTTGCATAAAAATTTTCGTTAAATAGTAGAAACCCTTACCCCATTATACAGGCATAGTTTTTTGCAGGCATCACCATTGAAATTAGTCACTCAAGTTAGTCAGTCAATGGTGATGACAAATCAGAACATTCGTACTATTATATATTCAGGAAAAACCGTACTTTCACAATTCAGAACGTCGGTCTCGCTTCCTACCAGGAGAGTCGAGGATATAAGGGGGGGGTAAGTTTTTGACCAAGTTTAACAAAACCCCCACTTTGTTGAACTTTCTGAGTTCAAAATGCCAAAAGCGGGGGGGGGGAGTCCGGCGATGTTGGTAATTCGCGGTTAGCATGGGAGCTTTTCAACTACAACAAACCTGTCTTCAAGCGCTTTAATCGTATCGCGCATCGAAGACTCAAGGTAAGGAAACGCCAGCCAGATATTCATGAGACCGAACAGCGCTCCCGTGAGCACCCGGTATCCTGGCAGCGTTTCGCGCACCGGCCAAAATTCAAATGGCGGATAGCTGAACATTTGGCTAAAACCATCCAATCCCATTGGCGCAAGTCCCAGGATAAGATACAACCAGATTGGAGCAGGTCGCAGCCAGTTTCGCACACGAGAGAACAACAGGCCAGCCAGGAACATCGTCGCGTAAATGATCACGTCACGTTCACACAGCGCCGTTTTGTATCCCATTTCTTCATTGCCGCGGAAACTGCGCGCTTTGATCTGCAAATCTGCTGACCACGAATAGAGGTCTACATTTTCAAAATAAGCATCACTCGACGCATACTGCTCAAACGTTTGCAGGTCGGTGCCGGAAACTGTCCGCGGATAGACAAGTTGATCGCCGTAGAAAAACCAGGATCGAAAGGCAAACTGGTGACACATCGGGCCATACATCTTATACAGCACATTGGCCGCTCCGTCGTAGCCTGCATGCAGTAAAACCGGAGCCAACAGTGCTAGCCCGACATATAAAAACAGAAATCCAAGCGCAATTTTTAACCAGTGTCGTGAAAGCCGCAGCACTAACCGACTCGATCGTGTGCTGCGACTCAGATCGTCAGTTTGATTCATCGATGTGTATCCTACGAAAGATTTTGATTCAGAATATCGAGCAGTTCGTCACCTTCGAACGGTCCTTGTTTTAGTTTGATAATGACGCCGTTGGCATCAAGCAAGATATTGGTCGGATAACCGGCAACCTGGTAAAGCGAACCGTTGATTTCGCCAGTTTCATCGAGCAAAATGGGAAAAGTGAGATCATGCGCATTTACAAACTCGCCAATCTGAGCCTGATCCGCTTCCGCGATGGTATTATTCACGGCCAACACGACAAAATCGCCGCCGTACAGGTTATAAATCGTCTGAAAATCGGGCATTTCGGCTTTGCACGGCTCGCACCATGTCGCCCAAAAACTGAGCAGCACAACCTTACCGCGATAATCCGATAGTTTAACCGTCTGCCCATCCAGCGTTGTCGTCGTGAAATCCGGTGCGCGCTTGCCTTCTTCCAAGCCAATGGGGATACTACTTGTCTCATTTGGAGCGCCCAAATCCGGTGCGCTCAAACCGCTTGATTCTGCACTGGAGTTGTTAACGGGAACCTGCATCACTGTTTTGATGCTGGCGACATAAAAACTATCCTTCACACCGTCACCAACACAGTTCGGCCAGTTACCGCCGCTGATCCGTCCTTCAACCAGGGCAATGGTGCATTCTTCCAGGTTAGTTGACATTTCACCCAGTGAGCCGCTGCCCGATAGCCGGGCGGAAAGTTTCTGCAACTGCCCGGTGAATACCAGCACACCGATCAGCAGCAAAAACACACCGCTAAACACTTCGATCTTGTGCATGTTACGCTGCAACCGCCGGAAAACGCCCTGCGCTTGATCGAGTGCTGCCGCTGTCAGCAGAAAAGGAATTCCCAACCCCATCGAATAGACCGTGAGCAGAATCCCAGCACGTGTAATGTCCTGTCCATCGGCGGCAATCGCCAGAATCCCTGCGTAAATCGGGCCAATGCACGGTGTCCAGCCCGCCGAAAAAACAATTCCCATGAACATCGAGCCAAAGTAACCGTACCGGTTGGAAGGTTGGTTCTGCCGCCGCGTATCAACGTAAAGCGCATACTGGATACGTTCGATCACCCTCGTCCAGAATTGGCCCGATGTATCGGCTTTTAAGGCATCGCGAAAAATCTGCAAAAAGAGCAACAGTGTGACGAGTGTAAGAAACCAGGATTCGACCACTAACCAATAAGTCAAAGCCAACAATGCCAGTCCAACCAGCATGGAAATGACATTACCATACGAGTTTTGATCGAGCTGCGCCGCTCGCTTCGAAAGCCACATGAGGATGCGGTTGAGCACACCCATAATGTGCAGAGCGAAGAAGATAACTGCTGCGCCGCCAATTCGCGCAATTCCGTTGCGCACATCATCTTCCGACACACCAACTGAGGTGAGTGACGATACGGCAGCGGTGGTAAATAAGCCAAACAGCACAAAAAACAGCGTAAAGCCCAACACAAAAAACAGGGCATGTATCATCGTTGAGGATCGCTGGCGAAGTGTGGCTTTTCCAGTGACCTGTGCGCTGACCTGCTGAGTCACCTGTCCACCCATATAACCAATATAGGCTGGCACCAGCGGCAGCACACACGGCGAAATAAACGACACTAACCCTGCCAGCAGCGCAAACCCAATCGTGATGTCGTTACTTTCCATCCATCAAAGCTCCACCCATTGAACAAAGAGATTATAATTCACAGAGTTGACTCATGGGCGATCATTATATAGTTTGCTGGCGCAGTAAAAAGCCTCGTATCACAATCCCCAATCCCACCATCACCAACATCACACCAATCAAAGTTTCCTGTACCTCGGCAATATCCTGAGTTTCCATCAGCAAACTCAACCCAATTCCAGTAACCGCCGCTGCACCTAAAAACGAAGTTCCCTGGTGTTGAATCAGAGCCACCAACATCCATACCAGCGCGCCAATAACCAGTACCAGCGGCCACCACGCTTCGACATCGTCCCGAATGCGCTCCTGGTTGAGCAGCACCCCAAAAATCCCGCCGCCGATCAACACAACCACCAACAGTAAAAGTCCAAACCGAAAGTTAGGAAGCGCGATCTGAGGCCGTGCCACACGCGGCAGCCGAATGTGTTGGCGTCGAACTTCAGCGATAGGCTCATCATCGCCGGGAGTGCGTGTCACATGCACCAGCGGCTCAAAGGCGAGTTCTTCCTCGTCAGAAACTTCTGGAATAGATTCTTGCTCTTGTTGCCGGTTCCGGCGTGGACGCAATCGTCGCATAAAACCATCTCCCACGACAAAAAAACCAGGGTGACTAATCACCCTGGTTACTGTACCCTAAAATGGTTTAAGTTGAAAAGTGTCACAAATAATTTAAAGCTCGCTGGCCTCGACACACTGCGCGCCAGCCGGACCAATGATGGTGCTGTAATGCACCCCACGCGGCAGATCAACACGATCTCCGGCACGGAGCATTACACGCTGTTTAAGTTTGGGGAATGTAAGTTCGAGAGTTCCTTGAATGCAGTAAAGTGTTTTGTCGTAGCCATGACTGCGGACCGGATAGCGGAAGTTAGGGGTATTAGCCCACACATAGGGACGGAGACCTTCGGCTTTTAACGTGCGGGTAATATTATCAAGAGTAGGGTGCTGTCCGCCGCGCCAGCGAGTAATTTTAACTTGGTTAACACTAATTGAAACTGCCATAGGTAACCCCGTGCTATAGATCCGTCAATGTGGGCGACATCATACACCACAATAAATTTTTTTTACAATTACTCGAAGTAGATTTTAAGGTTTTTCTAATGATTCTCTAATCTTGAGGACGTAACTATTAGACTTGAAAGGGGGCATTGATCCAATTCACTATAGGTTTTAACCAGTTTTAGAAGCAATTCCCGCTCCTCTGCCGGAGTATGAATTTCACCATCCAGCCACGCGGTCCGCAGATGTCCCAATAGGATGCCATAAAGTTTGCCAGGTTTTATTTGGGTGATGGTATGAATGGCGCGCCCATCGAGCGTGGGTTTGATAAAACGCCATGTTTTCGCAAATTCGATAATTTGGTCGCGGGCCAGCGCCGACGGTGACGCGGCCCAGGCAGCTAACCAACCTACCTCATCTAATGGCTCCAGCAGCCCAACAATTTCACTCGGAAGGCGGGCAGCGCTGAGTTCGGGAAGCAGCGAAATTGCATTCAGTGCGTTATGCAGATGATTTAGGCGTGGACGCGAAAATTGCAGCCGACGGCCCAACTGCTCAAGTTCGGCTTCTGGTAAGCGGCTGGTGAGCAAAGAAAAAGTCGTTACCATCCAATTATCAAAGGACGCCAGCGAGGGCCAGGGGTGATTCTCGCGCGCATAACGAAGGGCATAGAAGGCAGCACGCACCCATTCATCCACCCGCAGATCAGGATGAATCATGCGCAGAATGCCCAGCTTATCCAGTCGTGTCAATGGACGAAGCGGCTGCATTTCTGCCAAAATTGAGGCGAGTTCATGGCGGATACGATCCCCACTCACTCGATCCAACAGCGGCAGCGCATTTTGAATCAACTCTTCGGTACGCGATTCGATCTGGAAGCCCAGCCGCTGTTCCAACCGCACGGCCCGGAGCATACGTGTTGGATCATCCACGAAACTCAGACTGTGCAGCACCCGAATTACGCCTTCCTGTAAGTCCTGTTCGCCACCATAAAAGTCGAGGAGTTCACCCATCGGGTGAGGCGAAAGCCGGATCGCTAAGGTATTGATGGTGAAGTCACGCCGGTGCAAATCGAGTTTAATTGAACTACGCTGAACGGTGGGAAGCGCTGTTGGTTCCTCGTAAAACTCAGTGCGTGCCGAAGCAAAATCAATCGAGGTAGGCCAGCCATTTCTTTTCAATCCAAGTGCTTGCGTGGCCGATTCATCTAACAGCCATTTTGCGGTTCCAAACTGACTGTGGCTGCGAATTTCGCCTCCATAAGCACTTTGCAACGTCCGAACCAGATCAATCGCATCGCCTTCAACCACCAGATCTACATCGTGGTTAGGAATCTCTAAAAGCAGATCGCGGACAAACCCGCCAACAACAAACAGCCCGGTATGGGATGCCTGGGCTTTTTCCGCAATAATCTCGATGAGCTTCCACAATTCCGCCGACAAAACCTGCTGCATGCGGCGCAAAATTTCAACGTGGCGGTGCGCATCCGCACGTTGGCCCCAGTGTTTAATCAAATCAGTGCGCGTAACGATCCCTATCAAACGATTCTGTTCATCGACAACCGGAATTTGTCCCCACCCGGAGCGCATCATGCGCTGCTGCAACAACTCGATTGAGTCGTCAGGGCGCACGGTAACTTGCCCAGCTTCCATAATGTGTTTAACCTGCTGGCGGCCCATGCCGTGACTCATCGCTCGATCAACTGCTCGCCGGGTGAGCAAGCCTATAATTTTATCTTCCTCAACAACAGGAAATCCCTCGTGCCCTGTGCGCTGCATTCGGTTGAAGGCGGTTTCGACGCGTGCGGTTGATTTGATGGTTTGCACGATGCCGCCCGACATCAGGGTTTCAACCCGTATCGAAGCCTTCACAATCTGGGGCAGCATCTCCAGGATTTGTGGCCGCACTTCATCCAATCGCCGCCCACGAATCAAGGCAGCGGCGGCCCGGCTGTGTCCACCGCCACCAAAGACTTTGGCAACAATCGACACATCGATCACGTCGTTGTTGCCCCGCGCGACCAGTTGAATATCATCATTCACCTGAACCAGGACAAACACCGCACCTGGATCATAAAGTTCGCGCAATTTATGGGAAAGGGTGGCAATTTCATCCACATGGTGATTGATCTGGGCACAAGCCAGGATAATCACGTGACCGTTGATGCTCACTGACTGGATATTAGCGATCAGGAGATCATAAAGTTCTTGCTGGTCAGGCATCAGCGGATGCTGCAAAAACTCGCGCACCATGTCGAGATTCGCGCCACACTCTAATAACCAGGCGGCACAGCGAATATCACGGGGCGTCGTTGTACCATAGACTAACGACCCGGTGTCCTCGTAAATCCCCAACATTAGCAGGGTCGCTTCGACTGGTTCGAGCGTGATGTGCTGGGCGTGAATCTGCTCGACCAAAAGCGTCGTGGTGGCTCCAATGGTCTCGCCCGTGTACTGCTGGTATTCGGTTAGTTTTCGATCTAGCGGATGGTGATCGATAAATTGAACCAGTGTATCCGGGTGCATTCCACGCGCCGTCGCATAGCTCTGGGTATCTACCACGACCGCCTGCTCAGTCCTGACTCCACGCTTCAAATCATCTGAATGGACAAACGGCATACCTGCGCCGTACAGATTAAGGAAATGTCCGACATTACGGTTCACTCGGCGGGGCAGCACAGGAATCGCCGTCGGATGAAGCTTGTGCGCTGCCAAGAGCGAAGCTACGGCGTCAAAATCGGCATTGTCGTGCGTCAAAATGAGTTTCACCGTCATCTGCCCAAAATAAATAGTAGAGGCTCTTGCCCCTACCATGTAAGCTGTTTACCAAGCCTATAGCCCATCAATCTTACCCCAGCGCATCCCAGACGGCGAGTTTGGCCTTCACTCGACGAATCACTTCGTCCGTAAACTCGCTGGTAGTGGCCTGACCGCCGAGATCGGATGTGCGGATGCCATCATAGACGGCTTCTAAGGTCGCTTCGCGGACTGCACGACCAGCCTTTTGGGCGGCTTCGGTTTCAATATTGATGAGCAGACTCGCTCCGGCCAAAATCATGGCAATGGGATTAGCTACGTTTTTCCCTTCAAGTGACGGCGCGGTGCCGTGTGTCGCCTCGGCAATAACGGCGCTGGTATGCAGATCGTCATCCAGGGCCAGGATCAGAGACTCCGCGCCGGCGATGGTGCCGAACATTTTCATAACCAAGTCGGACATCACGTCGCCATCGCGGTTAAGCGCCGGAATCACCAACGGTTCACCCGATGTTTCAAGCAGCAGGGAATAGGTGGCGTCGATCAACTGGGGATCATAACGTACAGAAGGATGGCGCGCGGCAGCAGCATCCATTTCTTCTTTGAACAGTCCCTCATAGGTGGGACTAACGGTGAATTTGGGGCCGCCAAAAACCTTCGCGCCAACTTTCGACGCATAGCGGAATGCAAATTCGGCTACCGCGCGACAGGTACGGCGGGTGATTTTTTCGGTGCGATAGGCGACTTCATCCAGGCCATTACCCTCACGCCATTCTTTGGCATTGTAGGCGTCATCGACGGCCATACGCACCACCGCGATAGGTGAATGGACGCCTGCCACAGGGCGCACCCCAGGAATACGACGCCCGACGCGCAGAATAACTTGGGCATTGATTGCTTCACGCAGCAAAGCATTGGGACTGCCGACATCATCAGGATCAATGGGCGTAATCGTGGCGGCTTTGATACCCAAACCGTAAGTTTTGACTGCTTCCGCAGCATCCAGGACAACCTGATTTTGGGTCGCGCGGCGATTTTCGAGGGATAAATCAAATGCCTTAAAATGGATCGGCGCGGGAATCACTGCCGGGTCCAGTACGCGCAAGGCCTCGTCGAGCAGTTCTTGTCCTGTTTGATCTCCTTTCAGTACTACAATTGTTCGACTATCCACCGTTGGTCCTTTCTGTGGGTTCAGGTGAAATTTGTTGCGAGGGCCGGATCACAAGCGCTTTGTCAACCGCAGCTACCAAATTATCCATGCCGACAGGTTTATTGATGACCAGATCAGCGCCCGCTTCTTTCCGCCGATCTTCGAGATCTAAGGCCTCATACGCGGTTACAAAGACAATTGGTAAATGCATGGTAATCGGCGCTTGACGCATCATCTTACATAATGCAAAGCCATCCAGCTTGGGCATCATGATGTCAAGCAGCACAACATCTGGTTTTTCTGCTTCGGCGATACCGAGGGCATCGACTGAATTTAGGGTTGTCGCCACTTGATATCCACTGATTTCAAGGATTGTTTTTAGCAGTTTCAGGGTATCGAGTTCGTCATCGACCACCAGAATTCGCTTTTTCATTGCGCATTGACCTTTCGATTATATAGCTGTGACAGGCGTAACGCCCATTAGCCAGCCGCTGTGACTTTAGGTAAGGTGAAATGGAAGCAACTTCCTTTGTCTGGTTCACTGTCAACCCAAACGCGTCCATTATGGCCTTCGATTACCTGTCGTACTAAAGCTAAACCCAACCCCGTGCCGCCATAACGCCGTGCCGCACCCCGATCAACCTGATAAAAGCGGCGGAAGATTTTTTCGTGCTCATCGGGATGAATGCCAATACCCTGATCGCATACGCTGGCATGCAGCATCATCGCACCCGGATCATCGATTCTGATCTCAATCTGAGACGAGTTAGGGCTAAACTTGATCGCATTTTCAAGCAATTCTTCAAAAACTTCACCCACCTTGATGGGATCGGCATAAACCAGCGGCAAGGATGCCGGAATATGAAGCTGCACCCGAATCCCGCACTCCTGGGCCTTCGCGGCCATAGAGCGGACGGCTAAGGCTACCACACGATCCAGATGAACGGGTTTCAGATCCAAATTTTCGATAGTGGATTCCTGAACTGCCATAATGTCTTTGACTAAATCCGCCAGACGCTGGGCTTTATTTACGACAAGCTGCATCGCCTCGTCCTGCTCCGGCGTGACGGGGCCAAATGCACCATCCACCAGCAGCCGTAAATAGCCTAGAATATGGGTCAATGGGGTGCGAAATTCATGCGATATATTTTGCAGCAATTCATCTTTTGTGTTGTCCGATTCCTGAAGTTCGACATAGGCAGCTTCTAAGGCAGAGGCGCGTTGTTCCTGGACGGCATAAAGCTGTGCATTCTCCAACGCATTCCCGACGACATTGGCAATACCTTGTGCCAGTGACACTTCAGCCTGATCAAACACGCGACCCTCGCGATTTGAATCAATCAGAGTCACCAGGCCCATTGCTTCGCCACGAATGACAAGTGGCGCGACCAACAGGGTGCTGCCGCCTAAACTGTGCAGGTAAAGCTGAAGCTCCGGATCGTCATCCAGTTCGAAGGATTGAAAGCCGAGCGCACCACCCGCATTGAGAACCCGGTCAACACTCGGATACCGCGCCATCTCCCAGGTTTTGGTGGGCTGTTGCAACCAGATCGCCCGACCAATTTCGCGCAGCAGCCGAACATCACTGTGATCCCAATACACCAGACTGCACCAGCGCATTCCACTTGTCTGCAAAACGCGCTGGCACAGGTCGGTGAGATTTGACCGGGAAAGCCAATTGGTAACATCGTTTAAACGCACAACATCTAACCAATGGTTAACGACCCCTTCAACCGCCGTGATCTGATCCTGAGATAAGGCGTTGGCACGCTGCTCACTCTGAAGTCTTATCACCGCCAGGACCATCTCATCGGCTTTAAGGGGAAAACCGGCAACGGTATATAAGCCTGAAGGACTAAACTCGACGGGATGCTTCATTTCGTTGTTGACAATAACGATTTTCCCGGTTTCAAAAATGGCCTGCGTAATTGGTAACTGTTCGATTTTACGAACCGGCCCGAAACCGGGTGCCCAATACGCATTGACAACTTCGGCGAGAGTTTCCATGCGGCCTGCTAATTTATTAGCCGAGGTGATCACCACCCGTTCGACTTGCAGGGCCAAGCTTAACCGGCGTGCAATACGCTCAAGAATATCACCTAAGTCCAGGGTTGAAGAGGCGGCAGCACTGGCATCCAGAAGGGTCGTGAGTTCAGTCAAACGGCGGCGCATCTGCTCTAACAAACGAATATTTTCAATCGCAATGGCTACTGACCCGGTAAGGCTTTCCAGCGTTTCACGGTCCAGTTCGTCAAAAACACCTTCTTTTTTGTTGATCACTTCGAGTAGGCCGATGATGGCATCGGAAGCGATCAGCGGCACAGCCATAAGAGAGCGAACCTGAGGGCCATAAATGGCCGCATATTGTTCCTGAATCTGCGGGTCTTGGGCGACATCCGAGACGATTTGTGATTTGGCATTACGGGCTACCCAGCCAGCCAGCCCATCGTGAAGAGCGACAAGGCCTTGCCGCGTTTGTGGCCCAACGGAGCCAACAGTGACAAGCACATCGGGCTGGTTTTCGTCGCTCAACAGCAGTGACGCAGACACACCTTGAACCACATCAAGCGCGGCTTCCAGGCTCATCGTCACGACTTCCTGGAAGGACTTGGCGGAAGATATCGCGTCGGAAGCGCGATTGATGGCCTGGAGGCGCATCGTTTGGCGCTTCAACGCCTCTTCCTGGCGCTGAACTTCGGACAGATCGGTAAGCACCATCACGGTGTTCTGTTCGGTGCCATCGGGCGAAGGGGCAATGACACGAGACAGTAGCACCGGAACTACGGTGCCTTTGTTCGTAAAAAGCTGTTGTGAAAACGCGAGTGTGCTACGGTTGCGCCCGACAATGCTATCAACCACCTTCTCACGGTGATCCGGGTGAAAAACCATACCAACACTGCGCCCATACAACATCTCGCGCGTATAACCCGTCATGTTCAACAGGCGGTTGTTGGCATAGGTAATGGTGGCCGTTTCATCGACTACGATTAACCCTTCACCCATGGTATCGAGCACCATTTTTCGGAAGGACTGTTCGGCACGCATTTGTTCTTCGTGCTGCGCCAGATTAGCAAGCAGCCGGGCATTATTCACCACCATTGCGGCCTGGGTGCTCAGGGAATTGAGAATCGGTTGGACACGGCCTGTCTCAACGGTTTGGGTGTCCATCGTCGCCAAGACCATCATGCCGATCACCTGCTCGGACAGGATGAGTGGCAGAAGGCTGATGTAGGCTAATTCGAATTGGGAAAACGCGCGGTAAAAAGGACTGCCACCCGGTAAGTCACGAAATTGAGACACCGGGATATTAATCAGCACGGAGCGATCTAAGATTAATTCGGAGAATGGATTGTCACCACGCACCAACAGAAAACGGATTTCGTCATTATGCAGCAATTCCAGAAACTGCTGGGATGCTTCTGTCCCTTGCTCCATCACCAATGACTGGTGTTCCAGCGCCCGGTTTTCGGGATCGACAATCAGAAGCCAGACTAAATTGCAGGGTAACACGGTCAGCACCGTGTACGCCATTTCTTCCAGCAAGCGGCGGTGATCAAATGATGCGTTGCCCTGGTGAACGACGCGCTCAAGCCGTTCGAGCAGATCGGGGAAATGAATCGGCTTGGTTACATAGTCAGTTGCGCCGGCCATCAAGCCTTCGGCGCGGGCATCGGACGGGCTGCGAGCCGACAGAAGAATGATCGGGATACTGGCGGTAGTGGGGTTGAGGCGCAAACGGCGGCAGGTTTCAATGCCGTCCATACCGGGCATCATCACATCCAGTAAGATGGCATCAGGATGCATTTCTTCCGCCAGGGCCAACGCCTGCTGACCGCGCGTGACCATCGTCGTTTCATAGCCTTCGCGTTGAAGCCATCCGGGTAAAAAGTCGATGGCGTCGGGCATGTCATCTACAATCAGAATCTTGGCTGACATAGCGCTATCCAATGCAAAAAAAACGGGAACAGCTTGTGTTCCCGTTAGATTATACCCTAATTCACAACGCGCTTTAATCGAGCAAATTGGCGAACAACCAGATCAACACGGCGGCATTGGCGATAAACATAAAACCAAGCTGAATCCGCCCGCTGAGATCAATGGCTTCGGTTCCGCGCATATCGTTTTGGGGGCGATAGAAAAACAACAGCGGAGACATCACCACCGGTACGAGTATCAACCACAGCGGCCATAATCCCAAGAATATGGTGATCAACAAACACAATACGGCCAAACCGATGCTGCCATACATGGTGTAGCGCGTCCAAACTGGACCCAGAATACTGGCTGTATTATGCAAACCAGCCGCGCGATCCATGTCATAGTCGCGCACCTGATTATAAAGCTGGCCGTAAACCGATACTAATGCGACACCTAACGCAACCAGCCAGACATTACCTAGCTGATCATCATAGGCGAAATATCCGGCGAGAAACAGCAGACCCGCCAGCATCAGGACATGTGATAGCACATCCACGAGCGGACGCGCTTTCAGGCGGACAGCACGCCAGGAGTACAGATAGGAGAGCACGATAGTCAGCGCGCCGATCACAAACGCGCCCGTACTGACCCAGGCATACAACGCCAGCGATAGCAACGCGATTATATGCGTGGCAAACCACCCTTCGCGGCGGGAAATTTCGTTCATTGTTACCGGATTGCGGACGGCGCGAGCCGGATCACCGGCATCGTCGGGCGCATCTTCTATATCGTTGATCATAAAAGCGCAGGTAACGGCGAGAATATTGGCCGCGACTACGGTCAGAATGTGCCAATCCAGGGTCACGGCATGCTGATCAGCCGCCATGTTTACGCCCAGGAGCGTCACCGGCACCGTAAACAAAATATGTTCTTTCCAGCGCGACAGTTTTAAGATACCAACGGCACGGCTGTGCAGCGTGCGCTGTTGTAAGGCTTTGCTGTTCACAATCCCCTCTTTTATTGCTATTTATTAGTGGTTCGATCAGGATGATTGATCGGACCACTAGTGTACCGTGTTTATCTTTTTTGACCATGCATTTTTGGGATAAATTCGTTAGCATCAAGATATGTTAAACCCTTATGCAGAAAGGTCGCCGGATATGCCAGACGCCCGCAAACAGAAGATTTTGACTGCTCCACAGCCGATTCAAGTGCGACCTGTCGAAACACGCATTCAGGACTTTGATCCGATTACGATCCATTTTGATGAAGACAGCGCGCGGGCTGAAGCGGATCGCTGTTTGTTTTGTCCGAGACAACCCTGTGTGAACGCCTGCCCGCTGCATAATGATATTCCAATGGCGATGCGGTATATCGCTGAGGGTCAATTTGGGGAAGCAGCGAGGGTTTACCGGACAACCAGCACGATGCCCGAAATCTGTTCGCGGGTTTGCCCACAGGAGAATCTGTGCGAAGGGGCGTGTGTGCTTGGCAAACGAGGAACCGCGCTGGCGCTGGGGGCATTGGAACGCTTTGTCAATGATTATGCGGGACGGCCTGAACCGCCCCAAACGGTGCCTACCGGGAAATCGGTGGCGGTAATTGGGGCGGGACCAGCAGGCTTGTCAGCCGCACAGCGATTGCTGGAAAAGGGGCACGCGGTCACGCTGTATGAGGCATGGCCGGCACCGGGTGGGTGGATGACGTATACCATTCCGACCTATAAATTACCGCGTTCGGTGCTGCAAACGCGCATTGAATACCTGGAAGCATTGGGGGCGCGATTCGTGTTTAATACGCGCATCGGGCGGGATGTGGCGCTGGATGAACTCCGGCGACAGTACGATGCGGTGTTTATTGGTGTAGGGGCGATGAAAGATACAGCGGTGAAATTCGAGGGCAAAGATTTGCCGGGAGTTTATACCGGAACTGAATTTCTGCTGCCGGTTTGCACACCGCAAGCGATCAGTCCAAACGGGTATGTCATGCCACTCGTGGGAGAGCATGTCGTGGTGTTCGGTGGTGGGGATACCGCGATGGACTGCGTGCGAACCGCGCTGCGGCTGCAAGTTCAGCAAGGGATCCCGCCGCATGTGACGCTCATTTATCGGCGGACGGAAGACGAGATGCCAGCGGCGCGCAAAGAGCGGCATGCAGCCCATGAAGAAGGCGTGGAATTTCTCTATCTTACGGCTCCAGTCGCCTTTCGGGCCGGAGAACACGGGCGGATAACAGAGGTGATCGTGCAGCGGATGGAACTGGGCGAGCCGGATGCAAGCGGGCGACCTCGTCCGGTGCCGGTGGTGGGGGGAGAATATTCGATTGCGGCAGATGTCGCGGTGTTGGCGCTCGGTTATGGACCGGATGCGCTGCTGGGGGAACAATCGCCGGAGCTGGCAACGCACCAGTGGGGATTGGTGATCGCTGATTCTGAAACGGGGGAAACGAATCTGCCCGGTGTATTCGCGGGCGGCGACAGTGTGCGCGGGCCGAACCTGGTCAGCCGAGCGGCTCGCGATGGAATTGTGGCGGCAGGGGCGATTGACCGCTATCTGATGAATTCCTGATGCAAGGATTCTTTTTGTCAAGCGCCGGGTCCTGATCGAGAATACGAATTTAAACGAAGGGAGTGATGCCATGAACTATCAGGACCTGAATATTTACAGCGACTGGGTGCGAGAAGCGCAAGCCCAACGACCTCTGTTTCCGGTGGCAACGCCAGGGATGGAGACGCAGCAGAAGGTGCGCGAGGTGTTGGGATTTTGCGTTGGAAATGAAGAACCGCAGGATGTGCGTGTTGAGGATACCTGGGAAAAAGACGGGCTGGTTGGCGAAGCGATTTCGTGGTGGGTGGGGTATGGTCCACGCACGGAAGCATGGCTGTTCAAGCCGGCTGAGGCAAAAGGACCCTTACCTGGAATTATCGCCTTATGCGATCACGGTGGGTTTAAATATTGGGGAAAGGAAAAGATCGCGGAAGGGCGAGAAACCGCGCCGGACTATCTTCAAAACTGGTGGAAACGAATTTATGGTGGGCGCGCATGGGCGAATGCGCTGGCGCATGAGGGCTTCGCGGTGCTGGTGCATGATCCGTTTCTGTGGGGCAGCCGCCGGTTTCCGCAAGAAGTGATGCCGGATTGGGCAGCGGAAGCATTTAACGGATTGCAGGAGTCGGTATGGGCCAACCCAGACGTGCCGCGCGAAGTGGGATTGTATAACTTTGCGGCGGCGCAGCACGAACACCAGGTGGAAAAATACTGCCAGGTGTTAGGAACGACGCTGGCAGGTGTGATCAGCCATGAGGATCGGATCGCGACGAATTATCTGTGTGCGCGGCAGGATGTGGACGGTGGGCGAATGGGATGCATCGGACTGTCGGGCGGCGGCGGGCGTTCGGCGCTGCTGAACGCGACACACGATCAGATCAAAGCGGCGGTGGTGGTCGCGATGATGGCAAGTTATGCGTACCTGCTCAACGATGCGTTAAAACGCCATACCTGGATGTTTTTCCCGGCGGGATGGTCACGGGTTGGCGATTGGCCGGATTTGGCGGCATGCCGCGCACCGTCGCCGCTGCTGGTACAGTTTGATCGAGATGATGAACTTTTTCCGCTGGAGGGGATGCAAGCGGCGAACCAGCGGCTGGCTGACCATTACCAGAATGCACCGGGCGCATATACCAGCGAATTTTATCCGGGACCGCATAAGTTTGATCTGGAGATGCAGCGTTCGGCATTTGGATGGTTAAAGAAACAACTGGACGCGCTCCGTTAACTCAGCATGACAGGCGGACCATACGTGAAACGCTCCTCTATCAGCGCTGATTTTTAGGTGTGCCTAAGTTTGATCTAAGGCACACCTTAGATCAAACTTCTCTCGCTCAGATAACACTGTTTGTTGATCTATCGTCAAAAAGTTACCCCCCTTGGACACCTGTTTGAGGGAGAAACGGGGGAGCTATATGGGCTATTTGTTGGGCTTCTGATTGAGGCGGGGTGGGGG
>CAYYNB010000013.1:60149-63492 GCA_964472565.1 uncultured Anaerolineaceae bacterium | reverse complement strand
GTCCGGCGGAAAGCTGGCGCTTGAGTTCATACAGGGCGCGTTCCGTGGTGAGTCCGTCGGCGAGCGAGGTACCGAACACATCAAAGGGGATGGTATGCGCCCGCAGCGGCTGACCTAATCCAATCGTGCCCACGTTGGGATCATACCAGCCGTCGCGCTGGCCCAGTTCGCGCATGGCTTCCAGTTCCGCCGCGAAATCATAGCCCAACGCTTCCAGCACCGAGGCTTGCGCATATAAGGCGCAGTCGTACACGTCCCCGCCCTGGCTGTGCCAGAAGCGAGCAAGCTGATTTGGCGTGCCGATAAGGGGCAGATAATCGGGCTGGCGCGGTCCGGCCTCAACAGGTTCTGCCGAGAGGAGAAAAACCACGATCAGCAGCCAACGCCAAAACCACATGATCACTCCATGGCACTGCTGCGAGACGCACGCCAGCGGTTGTACAGCCGGTTCAGCCACAGCAGCGCATATCCGATCAAGATATATTCGCCCAACCGCACCAGAATAATCTTTCCAATGCCAATCTCATGCGCCACTTCGCCGGATTTCACACAGGAAAAATCCTGTGAAATATTGGTCTGCCCCGGCACCGGATTAGTGACCACCACGCCGCGCTCTAGCTGGGTTCCTGATGGGCAGAAGAACCATTCGAGCGGCTGGTTGTAGACGACATTACCCGTTTGATCAATCGCCAGGCCCATCAGCGCAAAAAAGCCGATGCCCAGCGCAACGGCGATATTATGCCCTGGCGACGGTTGAGCGCGAGAAGCAATCTTTGGCGTGCTCATCAGCCGCATACTGCCCCACCCCGCCAGCAGCATAATCAGCGAGGCGAACCCTTCGACATGGCTCAACAGATAAAATAACCCGATGATGCTGCCGATCAGAACAACGATCCCCAGCAGAAAGATGATGATCCAAACAAAAGAAGGCAGGCGGTGGAAGAAGTCACTCATTCGGTTAGGCGGCATATGATGCTCCAGGAAGGGTGAACTGTGACAGGTTGAACGGGGTTATTTTAACGACAGCGCCTCTATTTGCCATTTCTAACGCTGGACATTCTCGTACAAGCGTGTAGAATCACCCCGGTACTGCTTGTTTTTTAACATTTTTTGGGATTCTCGCCCCTCAATGTTCGAAGGAGATTTTCCTATGCCTTACACCCGGCGCTTGATCCAGCCGCTTGTGCTGGTCAGTCTTGTGTTGGCCCTGGCCTTCCCGGTGCTTCCCCTCACCCTGGCTCAGGACGACGCGACGACTCAAATTACGATCCAGGGCGACGCTCGCCTGGAGAATCTGGTTGCCGCCATCCGCGATGCTTATCTGGGAGTGAACCCCGACGCCGATATTCTGGTTGATGCCGGGGTAGGCGTGAACGTGGGCTTCCAGAATTTGTGCAATGCCGACGACCCCACCGACATGGTGATGTCGCTGGAACCGATCACTGATGCGCAGATGACCGTCTGCAATAACAACGGCGTGAACTTCATTGAAACCGTGATCGCCTATGACGCCATCGTGCTGCTGGCAACCCCCGAAGCCCAGATCACCTGCCTCAATATGGATCTGGTCGCGGGGGCGTGGCAGTTGGGCGGCGCGCCCACCACGGATGATCAACCCGGTGAAGCCGCTGCAACCGCCGAACCCAACGCCGACCTGACCTGGGCCGACCTGGGATCGACCACTATCACCACGCCGATCACCTTCTACGGCCCTGATCCGGCAGCTAACCGCCGCGCGTATGATCTGTTCGCGGACCTGCTGCCCGGCGGCGCGCTGCGCGAAAACATCGTCACCGAAGCCGCGAATCCGGCTCCTGAAGCGACAGCCGAACCTGCCGCGACGGAAGAACCCGCCGCCACCGCCGAACCCGTTGCACCTACCGCGCTCGCTGGCGGTGATATTGTGCGCGTCGTGACCACCGAAGGCTCCAGCGCATTCGGCTTCATGTCGCTGGCCGACTGGGATAAGGTCAATCCCGGCGACGGTTCCGTTATGCCGCTGCAAATTTCGGATGCGCAGTATAACTGCTACGATCCGTCACAGGCGACGATTGAATCCAACACCTACCCGCTGTCCCGTACGGCTTACCTGTACATCAATGCCAACAGCGCGCAGGACCCCGCCGTTCTCAGCTTTGTTCAGTTCGCGCTGAGCGATCCGGCAGGGGCGCAGGCTGTCGCCGCGGAACAGAATTACAGCCTCGGCACCGAAGCAACCTATGCGCGCGGTCTGAACAATATTCTGGACGGGCGCACAGGCCGCACCTTCACCCGCCCGCTGACCCCGGTCCAGGTATCGCCGATTGAACCGGATACGCTCACGGTTGTGGGATCGCCCATGCTGGACGAAATGACCACCTCGATCACTACCGAATTCAACAACCGCACGCCCGAAGCGATGATCAACACGACGCTGCTGGGCAACGCCGATGGCCGCACCAAGTTCTGCGCGGGTGAAGCGGATGTCTTCCAGAGCACCCTGCCCCTCGGCGCAAACGAAGCCCTCTGCGAAACGCTCAACGCCTACCCCGTCGATCTTGGCTATGATGCGCTGGTGATGGCCGTGCCCGAAGCCAGCCCCATCGAATGCCTGACCGGAGACGAATTTGGCACGCTGATGGCGGCGGGCGACGACATGCCCACGACCTGGAACCAGATCAATTCCGCCTTCCCCGAAACGCCGATCCAGTTGATCCTGCCGCCGATGACAACGGGCGAAACGGATTACATCGTCTTCGGCATGACCGGACAGATCGGCTTTAATGTGCGCGCCGATTCGGTTGTGGTGAACACGGGCGAACCGCTGGACGATCCGGCCTACCGTCTCCAGGCCGTTGCCAATGGCGAAAGCGGCTTCACCTATGTGCGCTGGTCTGATCTTCAGAACAACCCGGTTGAGAGGATCAAGCTGGTGCAGGTGAACAAGAGCGGCGAATGTGCCGCGCCCAGCCTGGAAACCTTCCAGAGCGGTGCCTACTCGCTGGCTTACCCGATCCGCTACTACTTCAGCGAAACCGCCTTCCAGCGGCCACTGGTCCGCGCGCTGCTGTGGCACTTCTTCGACACCACCACCACCGACCTGCTGCGCTCGAAGGGCTTTGCAGGGCTGGATGTGGACCTGATGGCCGGGACGATGCGCGATGACGTGTATAACATGCTCGCCGCTATCGAAGCCGCCCAGCAAACTGCCGAACCTGCCGCAACGGAAGAACCTGCTGTTGAACCGACGGCTGAAGCCACCGCAGAACCAACCGCTGAAGCAACTGTTGATCCAACGGCTGAAGCCACCGCAGCACCCACTGAGTAAGCCACTGGTGAACCAACGGCACAAGCGACTGTACAC
>CAYYNB010000013.1:0-60139 GCA_964472565.1 uncultured Anaerolineaceae bacterium | reverse complement strand
CGCAACGCTGGCCCCCACGGCGCAAGCCTCCGCTGAACCCACTCCCGAAGCAACTGTTGCACCACCGCCTGAAGCGTCTGATGAACCCACTGCCGAAGCAACTGTTGAACCAACGGCTGAAGCCACCGCTGAACCCACTGCTGAAGCGACTGTTCAGCCCACAGCGACTCCTAAATAACCCATAAACAATAAACTCCGCCGGGGTCATGCGGCCCTGGCGGAGTTCATCTGATCATAATTTCCAACGATCCATCTTAATTCCGGTTCAGCGTCACCTCGCCGGACAACTGCCCGGTGTAGCCGCTGCGAATTTCTGCCGCGAGATCAGACGCAAAAGTAAAGGTCTGGCCCGACGACAGTTCAAAATCCCATTTCAATCTGCCCAGCGTATTGAGCACAGGCCACAGAATCGCCTCACGGCGGTAGCGCACATCGTTATAGTCCGGGCAAACCAGCTCATAATTCTCGCGCTGGGTCGCGCTGTCCGGCTTCAGTTCAATCGACGCCCAAATCTGGTCCCCATCGGGGCGTGTGCTGCCCTGCACGGTGAACCCGATAGGATTTTCATCCAGCACATGCGCGTTGCAGACATCATCCCGAATAGAGGGCGTAAACGAACCGCTCCCGCTGATCGAGCCATCGGGATTAACCGATAGAATCGCCGCGCCATTGTACGTTAGTTCGTCCACATAATCGCTGCCCATAATCGACACCCTGAAGCGCATGGCCCAACTGCCCCCCACCGCCACAATATCGTAACTGAGAGTGGGCGTGGGTTCGGGCGTACGTGTGGGCGGCAGCGTAACCACCACCGTCACATGCGGTTGAGGTGTGGCGGTGACATACCGAACGCGGGCTGTCGGCTTCGCCTGTGGTTCGTTCTCATTCCCACACGCCGCCAGCATGATCACCAGAACCACCAAAAGCAGCCGTTTCATTCCGATTGTCCTTTATCTTTGCGCAGCCGGGACAGGCGCTGGCGAGCATGATCACGATCTTCCAATTCCTGCACCCGGTCAATCAAAAAACGCCACATATCAATGGGTACCTGGACCGCGATAATTTCTTCGTCCTCGTTCCGTACGTGTATCACCGATTTCCAAACGTCTTGCAGCTCCATCCTCAAACGCTCCCGTGATAAGCAGGGCCTCCACATCTTATTGTACCATCTCAGAATCGGAAGTATAAGAACGTTTCGGGCTGGCCCATCACCAAAATACAAAGCGCGGCGACAGCCGCCAACGCCGCAGCAACCCAGACTGTAGAGCGCGGCTTCACGTCCCACGTATCGTACCCGATCAGCACAAGCAGGCCGCCCAACGCCAGCAAAACAATAAAACGCGATCCCCAGATATTCAGCGGGAGCGCGCGCTCAAACCCGTTCAGGCCGAGCATGGCTTCCAAGTTCGTTCGCGCCGCGCCGAAACTCTCCGCGCGGAACAGCACCCAGCCGACCAGTACCGCGCCCATCGTCGCCGCCCAGTTCAACAGCGGAACAGGCAGCACCAGCCGCCGATCTCGCCGCCATGCCGCTAACGCCAGCAGCGCGCCGTGATACAACCCCCACACGACCATCGTCAGGCTGGCCCCATGCCATAGGCCGATCAAGCCCATCGTGATCAGTTGGCTGAGCGTGCGGATGACTCCCGGCGACACGCCGCGCCAACGTTTGAGCAGCGCCCGCGACAAGGGAAAAAACAGGTAATCACGCATCCAGAACGACAGACTCATGTGCCAGCGATTCCAAAAATCGGTGATGCTCGTTGCCCGATAGGGCTTATTGAAGTTCTGCGGCAAATCGAAGCCCAGCAGGTGTCCCAGTCCCACCGCAATATCGCTGTAGCCCGAAAAATCGAAATAAAGCTGGAACATATAACCCAGCATAACACCCCATGTTGTCCAGAACTGGCCTTCGGGATGCAGTTGTTCCAGCACCGCGATCCGATCCGCGATCATATCCGCGATCAACACTTTTTTCGCCAGTCCGATCACGATAAACCAGATCGCCAACTGCACCCGGCTGTAAGCTACAGGCGTATGGGCAGCGTCCAACTGCGGCTGCATCTGCGTATAACGCGCAATGGGACCGGAAGAAAGCTGCGGGAACATTGCCAGATACGCGGCATAGGGCAGCAGATCGCGGCTGGCCGTTACCCGGCCCCGCCCCACATCGATCAGATAACTGAGCGCCTGGAACGTGTAAAAGGAGATGCCAACCGGCAGCACTATATCGGGCAGGCCGAACGACGTGCCAAACAAGCCGTTTGCCGCATCCACGCCCCATTCGGCATATTTGAAATAGCCGAGCGTCCCCAGCCGGATCACTACGCCCAGGATCATCCAGGGGCGGCGCTGGGGCACGGGCCGTTTCGACATGCGCCAGCCGAGGCCATAATCGATCAGGGTGGTGATCCCCAGCAGCGCGATAAAACGCACATCCCACAGCGCATAAAAAGTATAACTCCCCGCTACCAACCACATCAGGCGCAGGCGCGGACGTTCGGCCAGCATCCAATACGGCAGGATGAAGAAGGGTAAAAAGACCAGCCAGAATTCCTGTGAATTAAAAGACACCCACGACTCCCCCATCGAAGATTTTTTCGGTCAGCCGCCGCATATTGGTACGGTTGGCGTGGTAGCCATCCTCAAAATTGAGATCGCTGCCGCCAAAACTCGCGATGTCCGAAAAGTCATAAAAGGTGAACGAATATTTCGCGGACCACTGCGCCAACTGGTCTGACAGGTCAACTACACGCTGGGGATAGCTGGTGTTTTTTTGCAGATGGGCCAACAGCGTGGGGTGAAACGGCGGAAAAAACAAAATCACCTGAATATCGTTGGCATCACACAGCCGCAGAAACGCTTCAAAATCGGCCAGCGCATCTTGATCGAGATGATCGTAGGTGCGGAAATAATCCGTATGCCAGGCGACACTCTGCGCCAGCGTCACCGGGGATGGGCCGCTGCCCACGTCGGTATCGGACTCGTCCAGCCGCGCCAGAACCGCCCCGTTTTCAGCGTAGAGCGGTTGCAGCCCTTCGAAATTCCCATTGTAATACAGGCGCAGCAACCGGAGGCTGTCACGGGCCTGTTGCAGCGATAACGCGCTTTGCACCCGTTCAGCCCACTGGTTGAGGCGCGAGGGTTGATGACTCTCGACATACAGGGCCAACGGGGTGCGATCAAACACGTCGCGCGACACCCAGGGATCGGGCGCGAAGGCTTGAATATCCAGGCCGACGATCAGCAAGCGCGGGACATGCTGCCGCTTTTCGATCAGATAACGCGTCAGGGCGAGATAATCCGCCGGGATCGATTGGTTGAGCGTGGCGTTAAAGGTGCGGTAACCGGATAACTGCTCAATCAGGCCAACGTCCATCAGCCGGACGCGCGACGACCCTAAAATGAGGGCGTCCGGCGGCGGATCAAACTGGTCTAATAAAGTGATTTTGTCGCGGCGCGGCTCATCAACCAGCGGGGGAAGCACATCGGCCCCATAATAGGCATAGGGATCAACGATCCAATTCAGAAGGAGGACGACCAGCAGAATTCCCACCACCACCAACACAAAAGTCTGCACAAAACGACGCGATGCACGTTCAGCCATAGATAAAATTAACTTTCCAGATGCCGTTCCGAGGAAGCAACAGTATACCAGGGCGCGTGGAGCATCACAACAGAGGTATAATAAACGCTATGAAAAATCAATCCGAATGGATCGCCCCGTTTTCATTGGAACACTGCCGCCAGCGGCTCGAAAGTCGGCATGAAAAGGCGACCCTCTTCGCCTTCGACTACCAGCGGCGCATTACGGTGCATGTCTCACCCCAGGATGATAACACCTACCATTTTAAGGTGCGCCGCGTGCAAAAGAACGACTTTGTATTCACACACAGCCCAGCTACCGTCAAAGGGACGCTGCACCGGATCGATGATCAGCGTACCCAGGTGATGGCGGCATCCCACGTCAATCCCCTGGCGACGACGCTGGTTCCGGTCATCTATGGGACAATGTTCGCCTTTTTTGCAGCGTGGACACTCTATCAGCCTGCCGAGGGCAGCCCGATCACGGTGGAACAGGTGCTGGTCTTTGCGCTGATGCTGGCCGCCTTTTCGGGCATCAGCTACGTCTTTCTCGCCTACTGGATCGAATCGCAGTCCCGCTTGCTGGTGGGCATGGTCCATGAAGTGCTGGGCGATCTCAATCCGCTGCTGTAGAAAGAATGACGATGGGATCCATACCTCCACAATCAAAGAATGTGATCGGCAAAACATGGTGGAAACTGGTCGGTTTCGGCTTTCACCTGCTCTATAACGAGATGGCCTTCACCTACGACACCGTGAGCCGCGTCGTGAGCCTGGGCCAGTGGCGAAGCTGGCAGCGCACCGCCCTGCGGCATCTTCACGCCCCACCCGGCGCGACGATCCTCGAACTGGCGCACGGCACCGGGAATTTTGAACTCGATCTGCACGCAGCAGGCTACCACACAGCAGCGCTCGATCTCAGCCGCGCCATGGGACGCATCACCCGCCGTAAACTGAGCAAACAGGGCATCGCGCCGCCGCTGGTGCGCGCCGAGGCGCAGGCGCTCCCTTTCCCCGCCGCGAGCTTCCCGGCGATTGTGAGCACCTTTCCTACCGAATTTATTGTGGACCCGGCCACACTCGCGGAAGTGTACCGCGTGTTGCAGCCGGGCGGACGGCTGATCGTGGTCTTTAACGGTGTGCTGACGCGCGGCAGTGTGGCGAAAGATGCGCTCGAATTCGCCTACCGGATCACCGGGCAGCGCGGCCCCTGGCCGCTGAACGTCGAAGAACGGATTCGAGAGGCAGAATTAACCCCCACGCTGATTACCGAAGAACTGAAGCGCAGCGCCGTGCTGCTGTTTCTGGCGGAGAAAAGCCTATGAATCCCCCTATCATTATTTTTTGTAGTGATCCCCTTCGTCCGCGTTACCCAGACGAAATGTATGAAGCGGAAGCAGACGCTGTCAAAGCACTGGGGTACACTTATGCCCTCATCCATTATGAGGCCCTGGTGGATGATCAACAGCCACAAAAAGCGGTTCGCAGCATGCCGCAGTCATCGAATCCGGGCATCTATCGGGGGTGGATGCTGAAGCCCGCCCACTATGCGCTGCTTTACAATGCACTGCTCGAACGCGGCATTACGCTAATCAATCCCCCGGCAGCTTACCAACATTGCCACTATCTACCTGAATCGTATCCAGTGATTGAGAACCTCACCCCGCGTTCGGTGTGGACAACGGGCAGCTTTTCCATGGACACCCTTATGGAACTGCTGCGGCCTTTTGGCTCAAATCCTTTGATCGTCAAGGATTACGTAAAATCACAAAAGCACTATTGGGAAGAAGCCTGCTTTATCCCGGCGGCTTCTGACCGCGAAGCCGTTGAACGGGTCGTGACGCGCTTCCTTGAACTTCAGGGTGATGATCTGAATGAAGGGCTTGTTTTCCGCGAATTCGTCGAACTGGAACCGCTGACGACCCATTCGAAGAGTGGAATGCCGCTCACCCAGGAATTCCGCGTCTTCGTCCTGGATGGCAAGCCGGTTTTAGTCGCGAAATATTGGGAAGAGGGCGATTATACCGGAAATCCGCCTGATTTAGCGCTGTTTCAGGCGACGATGCAGGCGGTACAAAGTCGCTTTTTCACAATGGACATTGCACGGCGAAAAAATGGTGGGTGGATGATTACTGAATTAGGGGATGCCCAGGTCGCTGGACTGCCAGCGAAAGTCAATGCAGCGGATTTTTATCGCGCGATCCTGACCGAACTCGCTGCTGACTGAATCATAAAAACGCTGCCCGGCGCTTCCTCAGCGCTCGCCCTACCCCGCCGCTATTTTGGCGGTCCCCTGCTACAATGGGGCGCTGTGCTTTTTTCACATCTCTTTTCACAAAGGAGAATGCTATGCGTTACATCGTGCTGCTGATCATCGGTCTTCTGCTGATGGGAAGCCCATCGCTGGCAGCGGGTCAGGCCGACGAGCGCTTTGAGATCGCGCCGGACCTGTATGGCCGCCAACTGGCTGATGATCTGTATCTCATCACGCACGAATTCCCCTGGGCGGCCAATGCCCTGCTCGTCGTGATGTCCAGCGGCGATCTGGTGCTGGTCGATACGCCCTACACGCCGGAAGCCACCGAACAACTGGTGGACTGGATCAACGAGGAATTCGATCATGCGCCGCTGACCGTGATCAACACGGGCTTTCATGTCGATAATCTGGGCGGGAACAGCTACCTGCTTGAGCAGGACATCCCTGTATACGGCTCCGATCGGACGGTGGAACTGATCGAGACGAGCGGCGAACACACGCG
Organism: uncultured Anaerolineaceae bacterium; assembly: GCA_964472565.1. Classification (GTDB taxonomy): domain Bacteria; phylum Chloroflexota; class Anaerolineae; order Aggregatilineales; family Aggregatilineaceae; genus DATAMF01. Next base: position 53,795 of record CAYYNB010000013.1, on the reverse strand, counting down.
CGCCTACATGCTCGACTGGCTGACGGGCGCGGCCAACAAGCGCTATCGTGACGGGCTGGCAGCGGTGGAATTCGTGCCGCCGAACCACACATTCCCAATTGAAGACGGGCTGGAACTGGCATTCGGGGACGAAGTCGTGCAGGTCTACTTCCCCGGCCCGTCGCACACACTCGACAACGTGGTGGTCTACTTCCCCGCGCAAAAGGTGCTCTTCGGCGGGTGCATGATCCTCGCCGGGGAGAAGGTCGGCAACAGCGAAGACGCCGACATGGACGCGTGGCCGGAATCGGTGGCGAAGCTCGCGCAATTCGACTTCGACATCCTCATTCCCGGGCACGGAGATCGCACCGATCCCGAACTGCTGGAACACACGCTGGACGTGCTGGCGGCGTATCAACCCGGCTAACAGACCCGTTTAACACAAAACGGCGAAGCGGCGGCACAACCTTTTTCTAACGAGCCGTAGGTAAGAAACGGGTTAAAGCAGGTTACTTTGGGATAAAAAGTGGGAAAATTTAGCCTAAATGGGACCAAAAGCAGGCTAAATCGGAGCAGATTCAGGTTAAATGGAAAGGGAGCGGTTTTGCTCCCTTTCCATTAGGGTGCTAAACCGTACCCACAAGTCGGGGTAGAGCGAAAAATTAACGGGGCAATTCGTGAATTGCCCCTACGAGGAGATGTTGATCTGCGCCTCAAAAGATGTGGTAGCCTAGGGTGACAACATCGCTGGTGTAAAGTAGTCATGCGACATCCCCGACAGATACAAGATAAGACTGCCCGACGGCTCATAGGATTTCGTTTCAGGATTCAGATTGTTGTCGGGCAGAGGAACGCGCACCGTCGCCACCGCCAGCCACAAATTCGTCGCTGCATGATGCACCACCTGCGGCTCATCCAGCTTATAACTAGCGAGCAGGCCCTTGAACCTCGGTATATCATTTCCCGGCAGCAGCGCCAGCGCGTCTAAGTACGCCGGGATACGCCGGGATACTTCAGCAGCCGCCTGCTGGGCTTCCGCTTCAGTCGGATAAACCAGCACAATCCGGTAAACCTGATCGGCGCCAATCTGTTGATCGACCAGCGCGCCCAGCTTATAGGGGGGCAGCGTTTCCGTATCCGCTGGAACAGCAGAATAGACCGGCATATAAAAAAGTACCTGGATCAACGGAATATCCGTCGCGGCAAAATCGGCCACCGCGCGGAATTCTGGCACCGTATAGAGCGAATCAGCCAGTCCGGCTGTCGCAGCGGTCATCTGGTTGATCTGATTCCAATCGCCGCTGGTCAGAATAACGCCAGGAGGCAAAGCCAGCGGCTGCTGCCGTCCTGCACTCCCGTCAAAAATGGGATAAGTCCCGATATGCCGCATGGTCCTCGGATCAACTTTTGTATCCGGCAGCCAGTTTTTGGGTTCTAAGCCTTTGTCGCAGCCCACCGGGCCGCACAACACAGGAATACCGTTCGATTCCGTGAGGGTATAGGTACGCGCCGTGAGAGTCTGAATAATGCGCTGTGAATCAAAATGACCGCTGTAAATGGTGCCCCCCTGGGGCGGCGCTCCGAAATAGAAGGTGCGGTCAATCTCGAAGAAGTCCAAACCGTAGTAGTCAACAAGCTTCTCATCAAAACCCAGCACCGAAAACAGATCGGGCGCAAGCCCGTAATACAGGCGGAAGCTGTTGGAATACCACAAGTTAAAAGCCGTGCTATGGATGTCCAGATCGGCCCACCGGGCAGGCAAAGGCACACCGGGGCGAGCCAATTCGGTGGCGCGCAGATCGGCATAGCCCATTTGCAGAAAGCCATCCGGCGCAATCACCGCCGCTTCGGCAGGAGTCATGGACATCAGCCGGATCAACTCGTGCGTGGGCTGGGTTTGGGGGGTACTACTGGCTTGAGGGTTTAAGCTGCTGCCCCCCGCCTTACTACCACACGCAACCAGGATTGAAATGAGGCAAAAGCATAAAATTCTGAATTTCGTGTTCATAACTTCTCCTGTGGCCTACGGGGACAGCAGCACCGGCGTAAAGTCGCGCATCATCCAGGAATAATACCAGAGGCTGAGCAGACGCCCTGAAGAGAGGAACTTGCCCGTCTCAGGATCAGGATCATTCCCCGGCAGCGGAACACGCACCGTTGCCACCGCGAGCCAGAGGTTAGTTTCCGCGTTCGGCACAACCTGCGGCGGTTCCAGTGTATACCCGGTTTCCAACAAATCGAGAAAGGGGGTGGGATCGCCCGTTTCCAGGCTCCCATTTTGCAGCGGGATGCGCTTGAGAACCTCGGCGGCGGCCTGCTGCGCATCGGCTTCGCTGGAATAGACCAGCACGATGCTGTGGAGTTGATCGGGGCCGTCCTGATGGTCCACCAGCGCGCCCAACGTATAGGGAGGCAGATCGCCGGGCAGCGCCGCACCAGACGAGATGGGCGGGAAAAAGAGAACCTGGATCAACGGATCGCGCGTCACGGCGAAATCGGCTACCGTGCGAATTTCCGGCACGCTGTAGAGCGAGTCGGCTGTTCCTGCGGCGGCAGCGGTCATCTGGTCCAACAGATTCCAGTCGCGGCTGGCCAGAATATAACCGGGAGGCAGGGCCAGCGGCTGCTGCATCCCCAGGCGGCCTCCAAAGATGGGATAAATGCCCTTGCGCCGGAACGTTTCGGGATCACGTTCGCCCACATCAGGCAGCCAGTTGTTGGGGTCCGCGCCATTTTCGCACCCCACCGGGCCGCACACCACCGGAAAGCCGTTCAGGTCGGTCGTGGTGTAGGTGCGTGAGATCAACGTCTGGGCAATGTGATCGACATCAAAATGACCGCCATAGATCGCGCCCTCCAGGGGTGGCGGGCCAAAATAGAGGGTGCGGTCAATCTCGAAAATGTCAAAACCATAATAGTTCACAAACTCCGCATCATAGGCAGCTATCGGACTCAGATCAGGCGGTCCCGCGATCAAACGCTGGACATTCGCCAGCCATAAATCCTTGTCGGCCAGAAAAGCAGCCCAATCAGCAGGCGTGGGCACACCAGGGCGGGCCTGTTCAACGGCGCGAAAATCGGCATATTGGATTTGCAGAAACTCGATAGGATCGGTGATCGCAGCGCTGGCGGGGACCATGGACAGCATGTGGATGAAGGCGGGCGGGCTGTCTTCCGCGCGGCTAAAGTTCTGACCGCTGGAAGCGGCCAGAAACACGATCAGGAGTAAACAGACGGACGTTTTGAATAACGCGGACATCAGATTTCTCTCCTGTGAAATTGTTAAAAAACAGGGGATCCTAATTGATCCCCTGCCCGACGCCTTATTCCTACAGATAGTCTTCTTCGACCTGCGCGACAGCATGTTCAAAAATGACCAGCGCCTCGTCGATCAGTTCCTGCTCGACCATCAGCGGCGGGATGATGCGGATCGTGCTGGTGCCGCAGCCCAACAGCAGCAGATTCTCTTCAAAGCAGTGATCCACCACCGCATTCCGCAGCTTTTGCGCATATTCGCGGGTGTCGCGGTTCAGTACGAAATCCACACCGACCATCAGGCCCTTACCGCGCACCTGCCCGATGCTGGGATGCCGCGTCTCGATGTCGCGCAGTTTGCCCATCATATAATCACCCATGCGGGCCGCATTGTCGATCATGCCATTTTTGAGCAGATCGAACGTGGCGATACCGGCGGCACAACTTACCGGGTTGCCGCCAAAGGTGCTGGCGTGCGCGCCCGGCGACCAATCGCTCATGATACGGCGGGGAGCCATAATCGCACCGAGGGGCATGCCGCTGGCGATGCCTTTAGCCGAGCAGATGATGTCCGGCTTGAGATTCCAGTGGTTGCTGGCCCACCACTTGCCGGTGCGTCCCATCCCGGCCTGGACTTCATCCACGATCAGCAGAATACCATACCTATCGCAGAGCGCGCGCAGCCCTGGCAGGAAACCGTCAGGCGGGACCACATAGCCGCCTTCACCCTGGATCGGTTCGATCAGAATTCCGGCGACTTCGCTGGCCGGGACTTCGGTCTGGAAGATGACGTTTTCAATATAATTCAGGACCGCTTCGCCAATGTCGGCAAAGCCGTTGGTATTCAACAGCGGGCGGTACGGATCAGGATAAGGCACGTGCGTCACGCCGGGGATCAGCGGGAAAAAGCCCTCGCGCTGGATCGTCTTGCTGGCGGTAAAGCTCAATGAACCGAGGGTGCGGCCATGAAAACCGCGCAAAAAGGCCAGAAAGCGCCCACGCCCGGTATAATAACGGGCCAGTTTCACCGCCGCTTCAATGGCTTCCGCGCCGCTGTTGCCAAAGAACACCATACCTTCTTCATCAAACGGCGCAATCGAAACGAGTCGTTCAGCCAGTTCGACCTGGGGCCGGTAATAAAAGTCCGTGCCGGACATGTGAATAAATTGGGCGGCCTGATCCTGAATGGCTTTGACGACATTAGGATGGGCGTGCCCGGTCGCCGTGACAGCAATGCCGGTGGTGAAGTCGATAAAGCGGTTGCCATCGACATCCCAGACCTGCGCACCTGCGCCGTGATCGATCACCAACGGGTAGCCCCGTGTATAGGACGGCGAAATCACTTTGGAGTCGCGCTCGATCAGGGCTTTTGCTTGAGGGCCGGGCAACACTCGGATGGGGGTAACCATATAAACCTTCTCCTGAAAGCTAAAAAAAAGGGCCTTGCAATAAGCATTTCATTTTATAGAGACAACAATGCCCGCACCACCGGCGAGCATGAGAAAAACGCCTTTCTATGATTGACTGGGTGGCGCTGCCACGCGGACTTCTTTTTCGATTATCGCCATTCGAGGCGGATAAAGCAAGGTTCACTTGGCCCGTCCTGGCCTGATGATCCTCCTGATCCGCCCGGCATACCAGGCGGATCAGGGCGGCATGGTTTAGTTCTGTTTTTCGAAGCGATACCCCATCCCCAACTCATTCACGATATACGTCGGGTTTTTGACATCGGGTTCGATCTTACGACGCAGGTGCCAGATATACACCCGCAGATAGTCAATATCATCAATATACTCGAAGCCCCACACGCGCTCTAACAGATCGCGGTAGGAAATCACGCGCGGCGAGGCATCGACCAGATGCGCCAACAGGCTGAATTCGGTGGGCGTCAGGCGGATCGGCTCGCCTTGAAGCAGCACCCGGTGTTCTTCGAGGTTAACCGTCAGATATTCATCATCATAAATCACTTCATGCCGGAATAACGTCGGCTCAGCCGCCGCGCGGCGCAGATTCGCCCGGACACGCGCCAGCAGCACGGGGATTTCAAACGGCTTCAGCATATAATCATCCGCGCCCATATCCAGCCCTTTAACAATTTCTTCGGGCGCGCTTTGGGCAGTGAGCATCATAACCGGCACGTTGCTCACTTCGCGAATCCGCTGGCAGACCGTCCACCCATCCATGGTGGGCATATTGATGTCGAGCAGAATCAGATCGGGCCGGTTCATATACATCTGACGCAGCCCTTCCTGCCCATCATAGGCGGTCAACACGTGATAATCCGCCTGACGCAGGGCATTCGAAATTAACTGTACGAGTGTTCGATCATCATCGATGATCAGAACGGATGACTTTTGACCCATAGGCTTCCCCCGCCACAAAAAAAGATTGCTGGTTACGAGTGAGTGCCACCCCGTGTACTAACCAGAGCAGCAGCCCCGATCAGGGCGACGTTATCGCCCAACGCCGGCTGGACAATCGGCACATTGTCACAGTAAGCCGGGTCTAAGGTATATTTCCGCACCGCTTCGCGCATGGGTTCAAACAGCAGTTCACCTGTATGTGTCACGCCGCCGCCCACCACGACGATCTGCGGATTAAACAGGTGCATCAGTGTAACGATCCCCAGGCCGACCACAAAACCGGCATGACGAATGGCGCTAACCGCCAGCGCATCACCGAGTTGGGCCGCTTCGCCGACAACCTGCGCGGTGACGGCGCTGAGATCACCGTTGATCATCTCGGTGATCATGGATTTTTCGCCCGCTTCCAACTGGGCGCGCACTTTGCGCGCAATGGCCGGACCCGCCGCCTCTTTTTCCAGGGTCGATACCCGGTCCCCCACCATAATCACCATGTGACCGGCTTCGGCCCCCAACCCCTGCGATCCCAGAATCAGCCGTCCGTTGTCAACAATGCCGCTGCCGATGCCCGTGCTGATGGTCAGATACATCACATATTTGTAGTTGCGGGCGATGCCGCTGGTTGCTTCCGCCAGGGCCGCGACATTGGCATCGTTGCCCAGATAAGTAGTGATCCCCAACCGATTCTGAATCTCATCACGCAGCGGCACACTGACCCATCCGGGAAGATTCGGCGGTGAATAGATGATTCCGGTGTGGGGGTTGATGGGGCCGGGAGCACAAATACCAATCCCCATCACCGAGGAACGGTCAGACGGCAGCACGCGGGCAATGGTTTCGGCCAGGCGTTCCAGCACACGGGCTTGGCCTTCATGGGCCAGAGTAGGTTCGGCGATGCGATCTTCAATTTCAAGCGAGGTGTCGAACCGGGCAGCGCGCATCTGGGTGCCGCCCAGGTCCACGCCGATGATGGCTTCAGACATAGAAAAACGTCTCCAGTTTAACTTATTGTGTAATACATTTGGGTCAGCGGGCAGCCTTGTCGGGGCTATCCGATGTTGCTAGAATACACCGCGCGGCAGAATTCGCCAACGTTCAATGGATAAACCTGATGATGTCGGATAACAACCGAGTTACCCCTTCCCGCCAGCAGTACCTCGATTTTAAGGCCCAGTTCCCCGATGCGATTGTGATGTTCCGGCTGGGCGATTTTTATGAAATGTTCGACCAGGATGCCGAAATCGCGGCGCGCGAACTGGACCTTGTGCTGACCGGGCGCGCCGTCAAAAAAGGCGAACGCGTCCCGATGTGCGGTGTGCCCCACCATGCTGTTGATAATTATATCGCACGTTTGGTGGAAAAAGGATACCACATCGCGGTGGTGGAACAGGTGGGCAATGAGCCGATCAACGGCCTGACCCCGCGCGAAGTGTCGAAGGTCATCACGCCCGGCACGGTGTTAGAGCCGGGGATGCTGGCCGACACGCGCTGCAACTATCTGCTGGCGCTGGCCCCCGAACCGAATCGAAAGGACGGCGGCTGGGCGGCGGTAGGGCTGGCGTATGTGGATGTGACCACCGGCGAATTTGCCGCCACCCAGTTCAGCGGTGACAATGCCGCCATGCAGGTGCTGGAAGAACTGGCACGGCTGGAACCGCGCGAAGTGCTGCTGCCCCAAAGCTGGTCCGAGCGGCGCATCACACTGCCGCCCAGCGCGCACCTTTCCCCGGTCCCCGATTGGCGGTATGAACCGGCCTTTGCCCAGCAAGCGCTGATCGACCATTTCCAGGTATCGACCCTGGACGGCTTCGGCATGCAGGACAGGCCGCTGGCCATACGCGCGGCGGGGGCGGTGCTGGCCTACGTGCAGGAATCGCAGCGGGGCGCGCTGAGCCAGTTGGTCACACTGCGCACCTATACCACCGCCACGTTTATGACGCTCGACACGGCCACCCGGCGTAATCTGGAACTCACCGAGACGATCCGCGAGGGGCGCAAACGCGGCTCGCTGCTGGATGTGCTGGATCGGACCTGTACCCCGATGGGCGGACGCCTGCTGCGCACCTGGATCGGGCAGCCGCTGTTAGACCGGGAGCGCCTGGAAGACCGCCTGAACGCGGTCGAAGCGCTGACCGAGTCCGGCACGATGCGCGCTGCCGTGCGCGAGAATCTGCAAGCGGTGAGCGACCTCGAACGGCTGGTCAACCGCCTGCTGATCGGCAAAGCTGGCCCGCGCGATCTGCTGGCGCTGGCGGCGAGTCTGCTGGCAGTGCCCGAACTGCGCGATCTGATCGAAACCGCCCCGGCGCTGGGCGGCTTGTATGACGCGCTGGACCCCTGCCCCGATGTCGTGGCGTTGATCCAGCAGGCGATTCAGGACGAACCGCCCGCGACGCTCAACACAACCGGCGTGATCCGCCCCGGTTATTCCCCCGAACTCGATCAGGTGGTGGAATCGTGCCGCCATGCGAAGGACTGGGTGGCGAATCTGGAGCCGGTTGAACGGGACCGCACCGGGATCAAAAGCCTGAAAGTCGGCTATAACAAGGTTTTTGGCTATTACCTCGAAGTCAGCCACGCCAACACCGAGCGCGTGCCGGATGACTATATCCGCAAGCAGACGCTGGTCAACGCCGAACGTTACATTACGCCCGAACTCAAAGAGTACGAATCGCTGATTCTGAATGCCGAAGAACGCCTGCTGGAAATCGAAACGCGGCTGTTTCATGACCTGGGCGAGCAGATTACCCGTCACGCGAACGTGTTGCTGCGCACCGCCCGCGCGATTGCCCACCTGGACGCGTTCGCGTCGCTGGCAGAGGTCGCCGTGCGAGAAGATTATGTCCGGCCCCAACTGAGCGATCAGAACGTGCTGGACATCCGCGACGGGCGGCACCCGGTCGTGGAACGCATGCTGCGCGGCGCGGATCGTTTTGTGCCGAACAACACGTATTTTGACGAACAGCAGCGGCTGCACATCGTCACCGGGCCGAATATGGCCGGGAAAAGCACGGTGATCCGGCAGGTGGCGCTGATCGTGCTGCTGGCGCAGATCGGGAGCTTTGTGCCTGCGCGCGAGGCGACCATCGGCATCACGGATCGCATCTTCACGCGGATCGGCGCACAGGACGAGATTCACGCCGGGCAGTCTACCTTTATGGTCGAAATGGTCGAACTGGCGCTGATTCTCACCCACGCCACACGGCGCAGCCTGATCATCCTGGATGAGATCGGGCGCGGCACGAGCACCTATGACGGGATGGCGATTGCGCGGGCGGTGGTCGAATACATCCACAACAATCCCCGCCTGGGCGCGCGGACGCTGTTCGCCACGCATTACCACGAACTGACCGAACTTTCGACAATTCTGCCGGGCGTGCGCAATTATAATGTCGCGGTGGCCGAAGACGGCGACGCGGTGATCTTCCTGCACAAGCTGATGCCGGGCGGCGCGGATCGTTCATATGGGGTGCATGTCGCGCGTATGGCGGGTATCCCCAAACCCGTCGTTAACCGGGCCACGGAAATCCTCAAGGAACTGGAAGCGGCGGGGAGTGACTTTGCGCTGAAACCACGCGCCAAGTCCGCCGGGCCGCAGCAGTTATCCTTTTTGCATGCCGACGCCGATCCGGTGGTCAGATTTGTGAAGGATTTGCAGATTGACGATCTCTCGCCGCTGGACGCGCTGACCAAGCTGTATGAGTTGAAGCGGCTGATCGGGGACTAACGTGAACAGGACTTGCCTCAGAACATCTATGCATGTTAACATGACACGATGTTATTTTAGGCTAAATGGTAAACGAGGATCATGGTGGTCGCTCCCGAAGGTTCCAGCAAACGCTGGCAGATCATGCCGCGCATTCCACAAGATGTGCTGAACCGCTTAAACCGCTACCATCCCATCATGGCGCAGGTGTTATACAACCGGGGCCAGGATGACGCGGAAAAAGCGCATATTTTTCTGGAAGGCGGCGATGTGGCGCTGCACGATCCGTTTTCCATGTACGGGATGACCGATGCGGTGGCACGCATCCGCCAGGCCCTGAAAAAAGGCGAACTGATCGCCATCTACGGCGACTTTGACGCCGATGGAGTCACCAGCACGGTGCTGCTGACTCAGGCGCTTGAAGCCCTCGGCGCACGGGTGATCCCCTACATCCCAAACCGGGTGGATGAGGGTTACGGCCTCAATATTGAAGCGCTGCGCGGGTTGTTCGAGCGCGGCGTCAAACTGGTGATCACCGTAGACTGCGGGATTCGCTCGGTGGATGAGGTGGCGCAGGCCCGCCGCGAACTGCGCCTGGACATCATCATCACCGATCACCATTCGGTGGGCGATGAACTGCCCGAAGCGCTGGCGGTGATCGATCCCAAGATCGACGCCAAGCTGCGCCTGGAAAATGGCCGCAAGAACTCCTAACCCGAAGATATGCTGGCCGGGGTGGGCGTGGCTTACAAACTGGCCGATGCGCTCTACCGGATCGCGGAAAACCAGGATCGCCGCACGCCGAACCTCAAACTGGAAGATATGCTCGATCTGGTGGCGCTGGGCACGGTGGCCGACCTCGCCCCTCTGGATCGCATGGAAAACCGCGAGCTGGTGCGGCGCGGCCTCAAGGTCTTAAACCGGGCGCACCGTCCGGGCGTGTTTGAACTGGCGCGCGTGGCCGGGGTTGAGCCGGGGCGCATGAACACCACGACCATCGGCTTTATGCTTGGCCCGCGGATCAATGCGGCGGGGCGGCTGGGCAGCGCGCTCACCGCCTATGATCTGCTCTCCACGCCAGACATCACCCGCGCGGGCGAACTGGCCCAGCAGTTGCAGGCGATTAATGTCCAGCGCCAGACGCTGACCGTCGAATCGGTGGATATTGCGCGCGGGCGGGCCACGACCGGCGTGCCCACGCTGCCGCTGATCTTCGACGCCGGGCCGGAATTTCAGCCAGGCATCGTCGGGCTGGTCGCGGGGCGGCTGTGCGAAGAATTTTATATCCCGGCGGTGGTGGTCGAACTGGGCGAGGAAGAATCGCGCGGGTCGTGCCGCAGCATCCCCGAATTTGATATTACGCACGCCCTCGACCAATGCGCCGATCTGCTGGTGCGGCACGGCGGGCATACCCAGGCGGCGGGCTTCACCGTGCGCAACGAGAATCTCCCGGCGCTGCGCGAACGGCTCACCGCGCTGGCCGCCGAAGCGCTGCACGGGCAGGAACTGCGCCCCTCGCTGGACGTGGACGCCGAAGTGCCCTTTGACTGGCTGACGATGGAATTAGCCGAAGCGCTGCACCAGTTGGAGCCGTGCGGCGCGAGCAACAACGCCCCGCTGCTAATGACACGCCGCATGCATGTGCAGGAATGCCGCCGCGTCGGTCAGGACGGTAAACACCTGCGGCTGCGCCTGTCGAACGGCTTTAATACGATGGATGCGATTGGTTTTAAACAGGGCGAATGGGCGGAACAGCTTCCACCGTATGTCGATGTCGCCTACCATCTCGAAGTCAACGAGTGGAACGGGCGCGTCAAGCTGCAAATGAATATTCAGGATCTGCGCCCCACCGGACAGCCGGATTGATCCTCCCTTTTTTTTATTTAGCACAATGGGGATTAGAATGAAAAAACTTTTGATATGCGGCCTGATCGTGTTTTCGCTGCTGGGAACGGCGTCTTCGGTCCAAGGCGGCTACCGGGCCGTAACCGCCGTTGCCTATGCGCCGGATGGCAAAACCTTCGCGGTTGGCGATAACCAGTCCGTTATCGGCATATGGAACGCCCACAGCGGCGCAAGGCTGTTCGATATGGGCAGCAAGGGCCAGGGAATTGAGAGTCTTCAGTACTCACCGGACAGCCGTTTTCTGCTGGCGGCAGGCTATTCGGGCAGCGCCACCGTATGGGACGTGGACACCGGCCAACTTGTCCTGGAATTGGAAGGGCTGGATGATTTGTTCACCGCCGCCTACAGCCCCGACGGTCAAACGATTCTGACAGCGGGCCAGCCCCACATTGCCATCCTATGGGATGCCACATCCGGCGAGATGCTGCATACTCTCGAAGGACACACGGACAACCTGGTCAAGGCGATTTATGCCCCCGATGGCAGCATGATCCTCACGGCCAGCGAGGATCAAACCGCCAAACTCTGGAATGCCACAACGGGCGAACTGCTGTTTACGTTGGCGGGCCATACCGAGCCGCTTACCGATGCCGCCTTTTTCCCCGACAGCAAGCAGGTCGTCACCGCCAGCGAAGACACCACCATCCGCCTATGGGATACCCACACGGGCCAGCTCGTGATGACGCTGCAAAAACCGGAGAACACCGAAGAACTGTGGTTCGATCTCCCGATATGGCTGGCAGTAACACCCGATGGCACCCAGATCGTGGTGGGCACAAACGGCGGATTTTTGTGGGCGTTTGATGCGACCGACGGCGCGCCGATCTATGGGGTGTACGCGCACGACAACGGATCGGTCTTCGCCTTAGCCTGCTCACCTGATGGTCAAACCATTGCAACCGGCGGGCCAGACATCGTGAAATCGTGGAATGCTCAAACGGGTGCGCCGCTGTATACTTTTCCGCATAATAATATCATCGCCGGGATCGCTTTTTCCCCGGACAGCGCCTATCTACTGACCGGAAGTCATGATGACACCGCGACATTATGGATTGCCAGCACCGGGCGAGCGCTGTACACGGTGACCCCATAAGGTCTGAGGCTCGTTATAATAGTTCAAAGGTGCTCCGGTGGAGTGCCTTTTTTATCGTTACCACCTGGGGGAAATACATTGCGTCGGGTCGCCTGCCTTGGATTCATACTGCTCGTTGTGCTGCTGGCCGTTCACCCATCCGCTGCGCAAGAAGGCATTCAAGTTTCAGTCTCACGCTTTGGGGTTGTCGAAGCCTACTACCGCCCCGCCGATGCGCGCGATCTGGGTGTGGGCTGGGAACGGATCATTTTTGAATGGCGCGCCTTCCAGCCGAATCATCCTGGCGAATTTAACACCAGCGCCGTGCCTGACACCTGGCTGTTCGACGCGCAGCAGGCCGGGCGCGAGGTGATCGGGCTGCTGAAAAACACACCCTACTGGGCCTCCGGTACCGATAAACTGGGATCGCCGCCGACGGGCCTGGATTTGCCCATTGATGATCCGAATAACTACTGGGCCGCGTTCGTCCGGCAAACGGTGAAATATTACGGCGAAAAGTGGAACATCCACCGCTGGATCATCTACAACGAGCCGGATTTGCTGCCCGGTGAACAGCCCTGGTACGAGTTCGATGGCACAGCCGCCGATTATTACCAGATGGTCAAAGTCGCATCTCTCGCGGCGAAATCCGTTGATCCGGCGGCGCAGATTCATCTGGCGGGCATGGCGTGGTGGGGCGATGTCGTCGCGGGGCGCAAACCCTACCTGGAACGGCTGTTAGATATTGCGGCGCAAGACCCCGCCGCCGCCGACAACGGCTATTTTTTTGATGTCGCGACGGTGCATGTCTATTTTGGGACGCTGAACATCTGGAATATGGTGCTGGATGTGCGCTCGATTCTGACGCATTACGATCTGCAAGCGAAGCCCATCTGGGTCGATGAAACCAACGCCAGCCCGACCCTCGATCCGCTGGGCGGTTTTCCGAACCCGGCCTATCCCGTCACGCTGGAACAGCAGGCCGATTACATCATCCAGGCGGCGGCGCTGGGGCTGGCGGCCAAAGTGGATCGCTTCGCCATCTACCGCCTGTACGACGATAATTTTGTGTACGGCAAAACCGAACCCTGGGGCCTGATCCGGCTGGACGGAACGCGCCGCCCCGCGTTTGACGCCTACCGCACGGTGATCCAGTATTTTTCCGGCCCGCAGCACGCCCTGCGCCATTGGAGCGATCATTCATCGATGGTGACGCTTTACGATGGGCAAAAGACGGTCTATGTCATGTGGGCGCGCGAAGCCGATCCGGTGCAGTTTTATGTGGGCGTGAGCGGCACGGCCACCCAGATCAGCCGCGACGGGACCACCCTGCCCCTCGACGTGAAGACGGTGCCCGATGCAGATGGAAGCTGGTACGTGCTGGATGCGCCGGGCGCAGTGGTGGACAAGGCGGGCAAGGTCGTGGTCGAAGGCTCACCGCTGATCGTGGTCGCCAGCGGCCCGCCCCAAACCGTCTGGATCAAATGGAAAGATAAGCAGTGGTGGCTGCGCTAAAAACGATTCTGCTGATCCTGGTTCTCGCTGTGATCCCTGCCCAGGCCGATCCGGATGAGGGATGGGTGCAAATCACCTTTGATTGGGCGGCGATGCAGCCGGACGGCCCGGACGACTTGATCGCGCCGGAAATCGACGCCGACGGGCGCGCAATCGTGGGGCTGATCGTCCACACGCCCGCGTGGGCGTCCGAGTCGGGGCAGCCAGAAGCAGTGCCCGCCGGGGTGGCGCTCCCGATCCGCGATCCCGGCAACGTGTGGGCGGCATTCGTGATGAAACTGGCCCGCCATTATCCCGACATTCATCACTGGATCATCTATGACGAGCCAAATGTGCAGCGCGGCGAAGGCGTGGTGCAGTTCGCGGGCACGGTGGCCGATTATGCCTTGCTGCTCAAAGTCGCGGCGCAGGCAGCACGGCGCGTGGATGCCGAAGCGGTGATGCATGTCGCGGCGGCGAACCGTGATGTGGATGCGGCAGCGGGACGTGATCCGTATCTGGCGCGGCTGCTGGCCGAACTGGGCACCGCTTCCGCGACGGCCTTTGATGTCGTGACGCTGCGCGTGTTCAATTCCACGCAGGCGGTGGAAGAGGCGATCAGCGAGACGCGGGCGCTGCTGGATGGCGCAGGGCTGGCGGATAAAACGATCTGGCTGGAAGCGAACGCGCAGACGGATGATCCCCTGTTTGACATCACGCCGGAACAGCAGTCAGATTTTGTGATCCAGGCGGCGGCGCTGAGTCTGGCGCTGGGCGTGGAGCACTTCACTGTATACCAGCCGGACGAACAGGCGCTCACAACCTACCGGATGATCAGCGATCTGTTCGGCCCGACGATCAGCGCCAGCCGCTACACCCAGGACGGCGCAGAGATGATCGTCATGCAGCAGGCGGATCGGGAGATTTATGTCATGTGGGCGCAGCGCGAAACGCCCGTCCAATTCCAGATTACAACGGGGGCGGTGGGCAACGAAGCGGACCTGTATACCGCGCCGCAAACCCATCGTGTGCTTCGGTCCACGGCGGACGAATATCCCGCCGCCTTTGTGATCGATGCCCCGGCAGCGGTCCGTGATGCACGCGGCTTTTTGAATGTGGCGGGCGCGCCGCGCCTGCTGGTGCTGGATCGGAATGATGAATTTTTCCGCGTGATTTATGCTGTCATCGGCGGCGAACGGCTGCGGCTGAAATAACGAGGAGGCTTGAAGATGCTCTATTTCTTCCTGATTTTGCTTTGTGCCGCGCTGGTGGGCGGCATATTCTGGATTGCGTATCGACTCGACCAGCGCCCGCGCAAGGATTCAGACTTCGATGCCAAACTGCGGCTCACCGAACGGGACCGGATCAACCGGATACTGTTTCAGCTTGCAGGCGCATTCATAGGGATCATAATCGCTTACCTGGGTGCAACTATCGATTCGACAGTGATCATTCTGGTGGGGTTAGGCGTCATCATTGTGTCACTTCCCCCATTCACGGCGCGCCGCTTGTTCTAGCCCTGTGCGCACCTGTACGATTTTCCTCCTGTTCGCCTGCCTGTATCTGCTGTCGCTGGGGCGCGGATTTTACAGCAGCGACGGCGAAGTGATGTTCAAAACCAGCGCGGCGCTGGCCAAACACGGCACTTTTGAGCTAGCGCCCGATCCCGGCCTGCCGCAGATTGTGCGCGGGCAAAACGGTCACTACACCAGCAAATACGATCCGGGGCTGCCGCTGCTGGGGGTGCCATTTTACGCGCTGGGGGATTGGCTGGCGGCGATCAACCAGGCGCACCGCTACCGGGTGGCCGCGCTATTTTACCTGCTGATTCCGGCACTCGCGGCAGCGGGGAGCCTCGCGCTGCTGTTCGGATTGGCGCGGCGGCTGTACGGCGAACGGCGAGCGCTCATGGTGGCGCTGATCGCGGGCACGGCCACGCTGCTGGTGCCGTATGCGCGGATGCTGTTCGCGGAAGCAGTGCTGGCGTGGGCGCTGACCGGGGCGGTGGCGGTGATGTTAAACCCCGACCTCCCCAGAACGGGCGCAGCAAGCAGCGCCCACGGGGCAATTCATGTATTGCCCCTACCCGCATTGTCACGCCGCACCATTCGGTATCTGATCGCCGGGGCGGTGTTCGGGATCGGGGTGCTGGTGCGCGCGGCCTTCGGAATTTACGCGCTGCCGCTGGCCCTGCTGATCGCATGGGACCGGCGGGAAGGGGTCGCGCGGCGGCTGGTGGCTTTTGGACTCGGTGCGCTGCCCGGCATCCTGCTGCTGATCGGGCATAATGCGCTGCGCTTTGGCGATCCATTCCAATTCGGCTACGCGGGCGAAGGCTTCACCACCCCCCTCTATAAGGGTGCCTGGGGACTGCTGTTCAGCCGGGAGAAGAGTCTCTTTTTGTATGCGCCGCCGCTGCTGCTCAGCGTGATTTTGTGGCCGCGGTTCCGGCGGATGTATCCCGCGCTGGCGTGGTCCCTGGCGCTGGCGTGGATCGCCGCGCTGATTTTTTACGGCGCGTGGTGGGCCTGGGATGGCGGCTGGAGCTGGGGGCCGCGCTTCCTCGTCCCGCTGATCCCGCTGAGCTGTCTGCCGCTGGGCATGATCCCGGATCGGTGGGCGTGGCGGATCATGCTGGCGGCGCTGGTGATGCTCGGCATTGGGGCGCAGCTTCTCGGCGTGGTGACGGATTGGATCGCGTATTACGAGGCGGGCGAACCGGGATCGCCGCTGGGCTATGCACTGCGCGATCTGCAACACGGGCACACCGAACCGCTGGCGATGTTCCATCTGGCCGATCATGGCCTGCCGCCGAGTTGGGTGATCGGGGTGCCGCTGCTGCTGATCATCGGGCTGGGATATGCGGGGATCATCCATTCTGCGACTTTTCGGCGCGCTCGTGCGTAAATTCTCGCAAAAGGAGCAAAAATCATGTCACTGCGTCCATTTCACCTTCCTGAAGATATTCCGGTCATGGTCGATCTGATCCCCCCCGCTTTTCAGTATCCCGAAAACGAGGAATGGAGCATTCAGAGCGATGAAGTCGAGAGCATGGTGGATACATTCAAGGGCATTCGCCGGGTCTGGCCGCTGATCCGGCTGGGGATGCTGCTCGCGCCGCCGCTGCGCGATATTCTGCTGGGCTTCGTGTGGGAAGAAGACGGCAAAGCCGTCGGGCTGACGAACGTGCTGCGCCAGGGATCAACGGACCGCTGGTATATCGGGAACGTGGCCGTGCTGCCCGACTACCGGCGGCGGGGCATCGCGCGGAAGCTGGTCGAAGCCTGCGTGCAGCTTGCCAAAGACCGGGGGGCCAAATCGATCACGCTGGATGTCGTGCATGGGAATGTGCCCGCCTATACGCTCTATGAAAAGCTCGGCTTCGAACACTACGCGGGACAGGCGGAACTCCGGCTGGCGGAGAACGACAACTGGCCGACAGTGCCCTTCCCCAACGGCTACACCGTCGAAGACCTGAAGCTGTTCGACTGGAAGCCGCGCTATGAACTGGCGAAACGCATCACGCCGGAGGCCGTGCAGCATTACACGCCCGTCGAGGAAGGACGCTTCCGCCAGCCTGCCGTGATGCGCGCCCTGGCCCCGGTGCTGATGCCCGCGCTGGGCCAGAAAGTGCAGGCTTACGGGGTGCGCTGTGGGGCGGAAGTCGTCGCGACAGCCAGCGTCACGCTGCGGATACGCGACGGGGGGACGAACCATCTGAACGCGACACTCGACCCGGCCCACGCGACTATCGCCCCGGCGCTGATCAATCTGCTGTGCCGGACGATGCAGCTGGCTAGCCCTGGGCGGCAGGTCGAATGGGAGGTGATGCACTGGCAGGCGGCGCTGCTGCAAGCCGCGCTGGATGCGGGCTTTGTCAAGCGGATGGACTATGACACGATGGGGATCGTGGTGCAGTAGGACCATCCTCCCGCAAAGTTTGGCCGGGCGCGAGGTGGAATTCAGGCTCCATAGCCAATCTCAGTTAGGTCAGCAGCAAGGTCTTGCATCAACAGGTCAGGATTCAGCGTCTTGATAAGGGAGTCAGACAACGGGCGGTGCGCATAAATATGAGCCACAGCGGATAACTCGACCGGAATTTCATAATAAGCTGCCGCCCATTGTTGATACGTTTGGGGCATTCCATCCAGAAGTCGAAGCAGGCTGGCTGAACCATCCGGGTCTTGACCATCCGGCAGTTCAACCGCGCCAGATTGCCAGTGAGGATCATCTACCGTTTGCCAGAAACAAAACGTAGTTTCCTCCAGCATAAAGGCAGGTTCAGCCCAAAAGCGGCTTAACTGAGCCGGAAAACTGTCCAATAGGCCGGGCCACAACTGCGGCGGCTTAACCCGATACGGACTCATGGGGCTTTCATGCGCAAAGCCCTTAAGCACCGCCCCATCGGGGCTGAACCACACGGTATAGTTATCCCCTTCCCCATTGCTCATCCAGCCAGCCGCTTGTTGGTCGGCCCAGTGCGCGTTGAAGAAATAGTACCGGTAGTCCCAGTCGGGCGACAGAATCGCATCAAGCAGCGCCAGCGATTGAGAAATAGGTCTCAGCGTCGATCTGTCGGGCAGAGAAATGTGCATCCTGTATCGCCATATCGCCTTGTTTTTCACCCCCTCGCCAACCAAGACAGCGAGGGGGTGAGGTTCAACTAAACGGCGGGTTTGCGGAGCCAGACCATCACCGCGTTTCCACTGTCGGCGGCAAACGGTTCCCAGCCCTCTTTCAGCAGGGCGACTACCGCGCTGTCAAAGTCGTTGAAGTTCTTACGCTGCACCCCGCCGGGAGCGAAGATCATCACGCCCGGTCCTTGTACACGTGCCATCATCCACATAGTAACCCTTCCTCCTCTCAAACAAGCTGTCGTTCCGGTAAGGTTATTATAGATCAATCGCCGGACGGGACCGCCGCACCTGCCGGGGCAAGCGTCTCGATGGATTCGGCGGTGACGGGCTTCCCGGCGCGTTCTGCGGCCAGGACATGCTGCAACGCGGCGATCCCGACTTCGAGCATCTTGGGATCGGGTTCGCGCGTGGTCAGCTTTTGCAGCCATAGATTGGGGCGGCTGATCAGGCGGATGATCGGGTTGGTCTGATGTTTGGCCGTAAAACGGATATATTCGTAGGCCAGCCCTGCAATCGGCAGGATCAACCCCAGGCGCGAGGCCAACAGCCAGTAGATTTTGTCGGGGCGTCCGGTGGCGGTGTGGATCAACACAGATAACACCACGAGAGTCAGCAAAAAGGCCGTGCCGCAGCGGGGATGCTCAATCGGATAGGCGGCGACTTCATCGGGGGTCAGTTCCGCGCCCGCTTCGTAGGCGTTGATCGTCTTGTGTTCCGCGCCGTGATAGCCGAACAGCCGTTTGACATCCTGCATATGGCCGATCAGCCAGATATACCCGGTCAGCATGCCGAGTTTGATCAGTCCTTCGATCATGTCCGCCGAAAAACGACTCTCGACATCCAGCGCTTCTTTGACCGCCGCCGAGGCCGCTGCAGGGATCAAAAAGAACAGGCCAATACCGAGGGCCATCGACACGACGACTAACCCCATACCCGCCGCGCCTTCGAGTGACACCTGGACTTCTTCCTCTTCCTGGGCCACGCCCGCCGACCACATCAGCGCCTTTGTGCCGAGGCCGAGCGAGTCCCAGAGCATAACCAGGCCACGCACAAAAGGCAGCCGTGCCGCGCGGCCCCGGTAAACGGTGGCATTCAGCGGCAGTTCGCGCACCACAATTTCGCCCTTCGAGTTGCGAACGGCTATCGCGGCGACATACTGCCCGCGCATCATCACACCTTCGATGACCGCCTGCCCACCGTAGTTAAATGGTTTAAGTTCCTGCTCCGCCATCACAATTCTCCATCGTAATCACGTTTCCAAAGTCAGATTGTGCCGTGTTGCCAGCCGGTTGGCAAATACCATTAATCCAAAGCCGCAGACAATGATGATCACCACCAGCCCATACGCGGTACGGATGCCAACGGCGTCGGCGGCAGCAGCCAGCACCTGGGGCACGATCATAATCGCGGACGAGACGCCAATGGATAAAAACGCGGTGGCCGTCGTCGCCTGTTTGGGCACGGTGCTCAAGGCGAGCGAGACGCCAATCGGGTAGAGGTTGGCGATCCCCAGGCCGCACAAAAACAATCCGAGGACGTTGAGCGCCGGGACAGGTGCGAGCCAGAAAAACGGGAAGCCGACGGTGGTGATCCCCACCGCGCTATACAACAGGGTTTCGCTGCGCATGATGCGGGCCAGACGGCTGCCCACAAGCCGCCCGATGACCATCGCCAGATAAAACAGCGTGAGCAGGCTGGACGCGTCTTCTTTGCTGAAATCGACCACCTTGTTCAGAAAGTCCGCCCCCCAGAGACTCATACACCATTCCAGCGCGACGAGCAGCAACAGCGCGGCGAGATAGGCCCAAAAGACACGCGGCAGCGGGCGGCGGGTGGCCTCCCGGTTGGACTCGGTTTCGGGTTCGGCTTCGGGGATAGCTTCACGCCAGAAGATCAGCAGCAGGGTGCCCCACACGGCTATCGTCACATACAGCGCCCCGCGCCAGCCGATCCCCACCCGTTCCAGGTTGCCGGTCAGCATCGGGGCGAACATGGTCGCAATGCTGGCGATCACATTCGCTTCGGCAATCGCCACCATCCGGTGCTGACCATGATGATCGGAGAGCGCGGACTGAATGGTGATCAGCAGAAAACCGCCCCAGAAGCCCATGATAAACGCGCCGGGAATAGTCAGCCAGAGCGAACGCCCTACCACGATCAGCAGCACGCCGACGGTCATGCCGCCGCCGCCCAGCCAGAACATGATCCGCCTGCCCCAGCGGTTGACGATCCAGGCGGCGACGATGCCATTGACGATCACCCCCAACGCTACCGCACTGGGGTGCAGGCCCGCCTGCCAGTATTCAAGCTTGAGATCATCCTTGAGGAAGGGCATGGCAGGGCCGAGAATGGCTTGCAGATAGGCGAAATAGCCCAGCATCAGATACGCCAGCCAGGTAAAGCGATCACGAGCGAAGGGTTGGATCATGAAACCTCACAGTCTGGTCAAACACACCAACCCCCTAGCATAACGCCGGGGCACGGGGGCGCAAAAATCCGCTAGTCGTCGTCCAACAGGTACAGGCGGTTATCCTCCACACGATAGAACATGGGCGCGATCAGAATCCGGGGATATTTATCACGCAGACGGCGGGCCTCGCTGAGCACAAAGTCAATTTCGTTGGTGATCTCAAACATGGGGGCAAAGCTCATAAAATGTTCCTCGGCCTGGGATGCGGTCCAGCCGGCGTTGATCACCAGATTTTCGATGAACTGCTTTTTGCGGGATACCAGATTAACCATACCGCAGTGGTTGTGGCCGATCAGCGCCAGCGCGGTGACGCCGCCGACGGCGATGGCATAGGACACTTTGAATTCGCTGTAGCGGAGATTGGCCCCGCCGGTGCGGATGATATAGGCAAAGTTGTCGGGGATACGGAGCGATTTCCGGTTATCCATACACATGCCGATCAACAGTTCGGCGCGCGTATAACCCGCGAAGGGGCGCGCCAGATTATGATATTCCAGCAGGTGGCCGATGGGGGTAGATTGGTAGACCGGGAAAATATCGTCAGGCTGTTGGATCGGAACCAGTTTGTCGTGCTGCATATTTGCTCCCTGGCAAAGGTGTCATTGATCAGAATATAAAGCAATGTCGGAATGTGGAAAATAGCGTTACACTTGGCGCTAAGATTTTGCTGCTTAAGGAGTCGATTTAAATGGAAACTGTACGCCTGGGGGTGATCGGTGGGTCCGGCCTGTATCACATGCCCGAACTAACGGATGTCAGAGAAGAAGTGATCGAAACGCCGTATGGTCCGCCGAGTGACGCGATTCTGATCGGGACGCTGGCCGGAGAGCGGGTGGCGTTTTTGCCCCGGCACGGGCGCGGGCATGTCCTGACGCCCTCGGAAGTCCCGTACCGGGCCAACATTTACGCGCTCAAACAACTGGGCGTGGAACAGATAATCGCCGTCAGTGCGTGCGGTTCGCTGCGGGAAGAATTCGCGCCGGGTCACATTGTGGTCCCCGATCAGTTGGTGGACCGGACGCGCGGCGAGCGCCCGCCGTCATTTTTTGAAGAGGGACTGGTGGCGCACGTGGCGGTAGCTGATCCGTTCTGCCGCGAACTGAGCGCCGTGCTGGCGGATGCCGTGCAGGAAGCGGGCGGCACGGTTCACCGGGGCGGTACGTATATCACCATCGAAGGGCCGCGCTTCAGCACCCGCGCCGAAAGCGCCCTGTATCGCAGTTGGGGCATGGGCATCATCGGCATGACCACCTCGCCCGAAGCATTCCTGGCACGCGAAGCCGAGATGAGCTACGCGGTGATGGCGCATGTCACAGATTACGATGTGTGGCACGAGTCGGCGGATGATGTCTCGGTAGACCTGGTGATCCGCACGCTCCAGGCGAATCTGCGGCTGGCTCAGCAGGCCCTGATCAACGTGGTGAAGCGGCTCCAGGCGAAACATCTGCCCGACTGCGCCTGCCGCCATGCGCTGTCCAGCGCCCTGATTACCGATCCGCCCAAAATTTCCAATTCCACCTTGCAGCGGCTGTGGCCGATTGTCGGCAAATATTTTGAGTAACGCGCGCGTGAGATAGACGCCGCCTGATTCATTAACATTCTCCGAGAACGCCTCTCGGAGAATTGTATTTTTGGGGTAATAGCGCCGTTTGTGGTAGGCTGGATTACATTGGGCGACCCAAAACCTTATCCCTGGGCGGGGCAATTCATGAATTGCCCCTACGCACATAATCAATTTCGCTAAGCGGATCAGGCAGGTGATTCCTGGACAGGATAGTGCGTTCTCAATGGGATGAAATACCGCTGTCACCCGTCCGGCAGGAGCGTGGGCTGTTGGCGCTGGCGGGGTTGTTCATCCTGGTTAACCATGTCGCGCTGGTGATCGTGCGCGAACAGCCCTGGTATAACCTGTGGCCGGTGCTGGTTTGGATGGTCAGTGCGGCGTTCGGACATGCCTTTCTGAGCCGCCAACTACCAGACCGCGATCCGCTGATCTTCCCGCTGGTCATGTTTCTCAGCGGATGGGGGATCAACCTTGTGTCGCGGCTGGTGCCCTCGTATACGGACCGGCAGACGCTGTGGCTGGTGGTCAGCCTGGGCGCGATGCTGGCCGTAACAACCTTCCCGCGCGATTTACGCTGGCTGCGGCGCTACCGTTACACGTGGCTGATCGCGGGGCTGGGCCTGCTGGTGATCTCGATTCTGCTGGGGCAGAATCCATCCGGGCAGGGGCCGCGCCTGTGGATCTGGCTCGGCTTCGGGCGCATCTATTACCAACCCTCGGAACTGCTCAAAATTGTGCTGGTGGTGTTTCTCGCCAGCTACCTCGCGGAACACCACCAAGTCATGCGCAGCCGCTCGTTTCATATCGGATTCTGGCAGTTTCCATCACTGGCCTTTCTGGGGCCGGTGCTGCTGATGTGGGGCGTGTGTGTCGTGGTGCTGATCTGGCAGCGCGACCTGGGCACGGCCACGCTGTTTTTTGTGGTGTTTATGGTGATGCTGTATCTCGCCAGCGGGCAAACCAAACTGCTCGCGGGCGGGCTGGCGCTGCTGCTGATGGCGGGCGTGGTGGCCTATAACCTGTTTGATGTGGTGGCGCTGCGCGTCAATATCTGGTGGAATCCCTGGCGCACCGCCGACACCGACGCCTATCAGGTGGTACAAAGCCTGATGGCAGTCGCGGCGGGCGGCATCCTGGGGCAGGGTATCGGGCAGGGCCAGCCAACGATTATTCCGGTGGTTCACAGCGATTTCGCGTTTGCGGCGATTGGCGAAGAATGGGGTATGGTCGGCCTGTTCGGGGCGCTGCTGGCGCTGGCTGTGCTGGTCGTGCGCGGGATGCGGATCGCGGTGGCGGCGCGGCAGCCGTTCAAAACGCTGCTGGCGGCGGGACTCAGCGTGATGCTGGGCGTGCAGAGTTTGCTCATCATGGGCGGCGTGCTGAAACTGATCCCGCTGACGGGCGTCACGCTGCCCTTTGTGAGCTACGGCGGCAGTTCGCTGCTGACCAGCTTTGTGATCGCCGGGCTGCTGCTCATCCTGAGCGAAGAAGGAACCCCATGATCTCTGAACTCAACCGCGTGACAACGGCCATTCTGATCCTGTTTGCCGCCGTCGCGCTCAGCGTCACGTTCTGGATCGTCATCCAGGGCCAAAGCCTGCTGGCCCGCGAAGACAATGCGCGGCTGGTGATCGAAGAACAGCGCATCAATCGCGGGACGATTTATGATCGGGATGGTGAAAAACTCGCCTACAGCGCGGAAACCGAAACGGGAATCAGGCGGCGCATCTACCCCTACCCCGACGCGGCGGGCGCGGTGGGCTATTACAGTCTGAAGTACGGCGAGGCGGGGATCGAAGCCGCCTATAACGAGCAGTTACGCGGCGATAACGTCCAAAGTGATCTGGAACAGGAATGGGCCAAAACGCTGCACCGCGCCCAGCAGGGCGGCGATGTGCGGTCCACGCTTGACCTGGATGTGCAGCTTGCGGTAGACGAGGCGATGGGCACCCAGCGCGGCGCGGTGATCGTGGTCGAGGTGCCATCCGGGCGCATCCTGGCGATGGTCAGCCATCCGAAATATGATCCGAATCAGGTTGAGGACGATTGGGACCGGCTGACGCGCGATGAAGACACGTCGCCGCTGCTCAACCGGGCCATTGCGGGGCTGTACCAGCCGGGCAGCGCCTTACAAACCGTGATGCTGGTGACGATGCTCTCGGCATATCCCGACCTCACTACCGCCGCCGGGTATGTGCTCAATGAGGAACTGCCGGACGCCCAGGAAACCGTCGAGTTGAACGGGCTGGAACTGACCTGCCAGGACCAGACGCCGGATCAGCGGCTGACGCTGGCCGAAGCCTACGCCTATGGGTGCCCGGCCCCGTTTGCCGATGCGCTGCTGAAGGGCGCGGTCCAACCGGGCGATTTATGGCAGCGGCTGGACGTGTTCGGGCTGTTGGACAGGCCCAAACTCGAAGGCTTTGAAACCCAGGCAGGCATCCCGCCGCGCCCATTGACCAGCAGTTCGTCTTCGGACCAACTGCTCAGCACGGCTGTCGGACAGGGCGATCTGACAGTGACGCCGCTGCAAATGGTGCAGGTCGTCGCGGCCATTGCCAACCAGGGGAACGCCGTCCCGCTGCATGTGGTCGATGCAGTGCGCCCCCCCGATGCAACGCAGTGGCAGGACGTGAATATTTCCGCATTCCAGCCCGCGCTGCTGCGAACGGACGTGGCAGAGGCGGTGCGCCTGACGATGCTGCAAGCGGCGGCGACCAGTCCAGCCGTACGGCAGGCCCAACCGGGGAAACTCGTATTATACGGGCACAGCGGGTTAGCGTATGCGGGGCCGCGCCCGACGCCTTACGCCTGGTTTGTGGGGTTTGTGGATCAAAGCGTGGCGGAACAGCAGGCCGCGATTGCGGTGGTGGTCGTGCTGGAAAACGAGGATGATCCGGGCGTGGCGGCAACGGTAGCGCGGGCCGCGTTTATGGCGGCGGGAGAATGATCTCGATTCGGTTGGGGCAGATTTGCCAACCTGCCCTTACAGAATTCCAGGGGAAAATCGGTTAAACGAGCACAAGAAGGAAAAAACACGATGAAAAGAATCCTTACGTTTTTGATCCTGGTGATAGTCGCGCTGCCCCTCCCGGTGATGGCGCGCACCACGTCGCCGCAGACCGCGTGTGGCGACGCCGCCACCCTGATCCATGAGATTCAGGGCACGGCAGATACGAGCACAATCACCGGGCAAACCGTCATCATCGAGGGCATTGTGACGGGTGAATTTCTGCGCGGACTCGACGGTTTTTTCATGCAGGAAGAACTCGACCAGCAGGACGCTGATCCCGCCACGTCTGAAGGGATTTTTGTCTACGGCGATAAAGTGGACGTGATGCCGGGCGATGTCGTGCGCGTCGAGGGCAAGGTTTTTGAATACTCGGCGGGCAGCGACGGCACCTATTTAACCGAGATTCGCCGCCCGACCAGCGTAACCGTATGCAGCACCGGAGTCAGCGCCTCCCCGGTGGAACTCGATCTGCCCGTCGCCAACCTGGAAGCCTACGAGGGCATGCTGGTCACGATCCCCGAAGCGCTGACGCTCAACGACCTGTATAACCTGGGGCGTTACAGCGAGATCGTACTGTCGCCGGATGGCCGGCTGGTCCAGCCGACACAGGTAGTCACGCCGGGGCCGGATGCCGTCGCGATGCAGGCGGAGATCGATCAGCGGCGGCTGGTGCTGGATGATGGCAGCAGCACGGAAAACCCGGACTTCATCCCCTACCCCAGCGGCGGCCTGAGCGCCAACAATACGGTTCGCGCCGGAGATACGATCACCGGACTGACCGGGGTGATCGACCATGCCTATTCCGATTACCTGATTTATCCGACGGAACCGTTCGACTTTACGGTGACGAATCCCCGCCCCGCCGCGCCGGATGAAGTCGGCGGATCGGTGCGCGTGGCGAGTCTGAACCTGCTGAACTACTTCAACGGCGCAAAGTTCCCCACGCCGCGCGGGGCCAGTAATCCCGACGAATTTACCCGCCAGCGCGACAAAACGATCAATGTGATTCTGGCGCTGAATGCGGATGTGATCGCCGTGATGGAAATGGAAAACGACGGCAGCGGGCCGGACAGCGCAATGGCCGATCTGGTGAACGGGCTGAATGCGATTGCGGGCGAAGGCACGTATGCTTACATTTCCGATCCCGAAGATTATCCATTGCCAGATGAGGGCGGCGACGACATCAAAAACGCGATCCTGTACCGCCCGGCAGCGGTGATCCCGGTGGAAGCGTCGCTGGCCGATTACGATCCGATCCATAACCGCCCCCCTGTCGCCCAGACGTTTGATGTGGTCGCGACAGGCAAACGTTTCAGCGTGATCGCGGTACATTTTAAGTCGAAGGGCTGCACCGATGCGCGCGGCGATGACGGCGATCAGGATGATGGGCAAAGCTGCTACAACGGCACACGCACCCGGCAGGCCGAGGCACTGCTGGCCTTTGTCGAAGTGGTGCAAAGCCAGAGTTGGGATAACGATGTCCTGCTGATGGGCGATTTCAATTCCTACGCGATGGAAGACCCGATCCAGACGATGCTCGCCGCCGGGTTCATCGACACCGCCGCGCAGTTTGTCCCCGGTGATTACTCGTATGTCTACATGGGGCAGATGGGCACGCTGGACTATATCCTCGCCAGTCCCAGCCTGATGCCGCAGCTTACGGGCGCGACCCACTGGCATATCAACGCCGATGAAGCGCGCGTGCTCGATTACAACATGGAATACAAATCGGATGAGCAGGTCGAGGCGTATTACGATCCCGCCCCGTATCGCGCCGCTGATCATGACCCGGTGCTGATCGGGTTGGAGTTGGGGGAATAAACCCATAAAAATACAGGGGCAATGTATGCATTGCCCCACCCCGTATTTTACAGGATTGTTTTTCGCCTAAAAATGGCTTAAGCTGATGCATATAGGGGAGGTTCTACCAGATTTTGTGGTTATGAGGGGGTGACGGGCCTGCAATTATCGCCAAAAGCAGGTTCGTATGTCCTATCGTGAGCTTCCGTGTCACACTCCATTGGATCTATCCGCAAAACCGTTTCTTGCAAACATCATAAAAATATTCAGCCCAAAGGAGAAAATACAATGGAATATCAAATTCTTCTTGACAATGAGTGGGGAACTGTACGCTATCACCCGGTTGATCGGTATATCTATCACACCTTCAAACAACCCGTTGGGGGAGAAGCATTCCACCATATATTAAACACCGGTCTGAAACATCTACGGGAGCAGAAAGCCATAAAATGGCTCTCTGATGATCGTGAAAATGCTGCGTTTGCTCCAGAGGATATCGAATTTTCGGTTGCCGACTGGGGACCACGTGCGGCCCAAGCCGGTTGGAAGTTCTGGGCGCTCGTTGTTCCCGCAACGCTTGCCGGACAGTCCAGTATGTCCGCTATCGTCGAAGCCTTTTATAATCTGGGCGTGCGCGTTTCGGTCTTTACCGAAGTCGAAAAGGCACGCGAATGGCTTGTCAAGCAACAGTGATGATGGACCTGATAAAATTGTAGGGGTCATGCATGGCCCCTACAAACCTCACAGCAGATCACTGGGCCGTGAGTCAAAATCCCCGCTCGCGATTGGAGCGGGGATTTAATTTTTATTCCGAGGCGTTGACAAACCCCTGGGCATAATCACGCATGGCGCGCAGACGCTCGGCGTTATCGTCCTGGCCGTTTTCTTCCAGGTCGAGGGCAATCGCTTCCATAATTTCGAGCAGTTCGCCGTTGAACTGGGAGGCCTGGGTTTCGATCAGCTCGTTGGCGGTGGCGTCATCCTCGGCGGACATCAAATCCTGGATGAAGCGGATTTCCGGCGGGGCGCTCTCGCGCATGATGCTGAGCGTTTTAGCTAACACCTCGCGCAGCCGTTCGGCGGTGCGTTCGTCGTTGTGCTGCTCGGCGGCCTGAATATTCGCTTGCAGCACGGCGAGGAAGGCATCATCGACCATTTCCAGGCGCGGACGGATCGCGGCGTCGAGGTCTTCGGCGGACATGATCACTTTGAGCGTATCGGTGGCCCGCTGCAATACCACCTGAGTCTGCTGGTCTACAGCGGACGTAAGGGTTAACACCTGTTCGCGCAGGTTTTCCAGTTGGGCTTTGGCATCGCCCGACGCCTGATCGATCCGCTCGGAAAGCTCCTGGAAAAAAGCATAATCGAAGGCGGGGCGCATCATACCAACCAGCGCCTGAATCCGATCCGGATCGTCGGCGTATTTGAGCACAATCGCAAAAAATTCATCACGGGTGAGATCGTCACCGTAGGACTGCAACTCATCGGCCATCTCACGCACCGCCGCATCCCGCGCTTCTGCCGCCTGTAACACCTGCTGCCCGACTTCCGAATTCTGGAGCATGTAGTTGTACAAGTACAGAAGGCCCTGCGCCATCTGCTCTTTGCCCGTCTGGGCGGCGTTTTCGGCGGTGATCAGGACCATCTGCAAAAATTCCGAGTCGATCACCCCCGCCTGTTCCTCCAACATCTGCGGCCATTGGTCGGGCCGGACCTGCAAGAACATTTCCATCACGCGCATTTTTTCGCGCTGGGCTTCGCGCATGTCGGCGGTGATGCCGTCTGCTTCCAGAATGATGTCGATCATACCGGGAATAGTCAGTACGGGCTTGGGCTGGAAGAGATACCCCTTGCGTTTTTCGTTCGGGGTGCTGTCCATCACGCGCTTGGTCAGATCACCGATCACGCGCTCACGTTCCTGCGGGGCGATGTTTAATTCCATCGGCACATGCACCAGCAGCAGTTCCTTGTCCGGATCGTGGTACATCAGCGAGGTGCCCACTGCCAGCGTATGGCCGCAGTTCGGGCACGTGACCATATTCACCCGGCCCGACAAAAAGCGCGCTTTGGCCTGTGGGTCCAAGCCTGCATCGACAATCTGTTCCACTATCGCCGGAAAACTCTGCCCACAGCGTGAGCAGTTCAGCGTGGTTCGCACGACTTGTGACATTCAATGTGCTCCTAAAAAAGTATTCGCCCCATAGGACGAGAAGTCCCCAAACTGCGATTATCGCATATTTAGACACGGTTGGGCAGAGTGGATCAGCGGGGCAGTGTAAACGTCAGGGTCGCGCCGCCGTCCGTGTTATTGCTGGCCCAGATGCGCCCCCCATGCGCCGTGATCACGGCATGGGCCAGATACAATCCCAGCCCGGTCCCTGGTGCGTTGTTGGTCAGCGTGTTGTGCGCCCGGTAGAAGCGCTCAAAAATCCGCTCTAACTGTTCCCCCGGAATGCCCGATCCCTGGTCACTGACCGCCACCTCGATCTGCTGATCATCATAGCCGCCGCGAATCACAATCTCGCCGCCTTTGGGCGAATATTTGATCGCGTTGCCGATCAGGTTATCGATCACCTGGCGAAGGCGCGTGGTATCGCCGCTGATGATGGGGAACGGGGTGTCAAATTCCGCGCGGAAGGTGTGTTTAGTGGTTTGGGTCTGGAAGCGTTCAATCGCCTGGGCCACCATCTTCGCCACATCCACATCATCCAGATTGAGGTGCATCCCCTCGGCCTGGAGCTTGGAGGCCGACAGCAGATTTTCGATCAGTTCCGTAAGGCGATCCGCTTCATCGACAATCACATGCAGCCCGTTGCGGATCGTATCAATATCCCATTCCGCATCTTCGCGGCTGAGGGTATCCGCATAACCTTTGATCAGGGCCACCGGGGTTTTAAGTTCGTGCGAAATAACCGAAATAAAGGTCGATTTCAGGCGTTCGGCCTCGCGGAAATGCGTAATATCGCGCACATTGGCGATCACGTTCTGAAGCTGACCGTTGGCCCGGACCAGCGGCGCATAGGTAATCCCGACGCTGATCGTCGTCCCATCCAGGCGTTCCAGGTCGCCTTCGACATAGAGCGTCTCGGCCCCGTTCGAACTGTTCGGCCAGCCATCGTTCACCACATCCGCCAACACCGGCCCCATCTCGCGCTGCTTCAAGCGGATCACAGTGTCATGTTCCCGCCCGGCAGCCTGTTCCGCCAGCCAGCCCGTGATCCGGCTGAGGGCGCGATTCCAGCGCTGGATGGTAAGCTTATCATCCAGAATCATCACACCGTCGGCGCTGTGTTCGAGAATCGCGGCTAACCGCTGGCGCTCCTGGTTGGCGAATTCATAAACGCGCGCGTTATGAACCGCAATCGCCGCCTGATCTGCGAAACTTTGCAGCAGGCTGTGATCATTGTCGGTGGGTGTGCCCGCATAGGAGCGAAAAATAAAAAGAATACCCAACGGATCGCTGGCAACGACCATCGGCAGCGCGACGATCTGCCGCAGGTTCAGGTCCATCGTGCGGGCGACTTTGCGCATCCGGGCGTGCAGCACCGGCATATCGACTTCGCTGGCGGCCTGCGTCGAGAGGCTTTCCAGCAGCGGATCGAAGAGGTGGGCCTGTTCCGGCTCGATCCCCGTGATGGCGCGCATGTGGAAGGTGTCGCCCTCGCGCAGCGCGATCATGCCCACTTCGCCGTTGAGCATCGAGGTGGCCGCTTGCAGAATCAGGCGCAGCACTTCGCCCAGGTCAAGTTGGGCGGTCAGCGCGCGGCTAATGTCGAGCAGATAATCACGTTGGCGGACGCGGAAATCGGGCAGCAGGAACATAGGCGGTCATCTCACTGAGTCTCAATCCTCAGAGGTATTCTAACATGCGGGGGATGAGCGCGGGGCGATTCTGATAAAGGTTTAGTACAGTTCTTGCGGATTTCTTATGCGATGTTTTCCGTTTACCAGCAAGCGAGGCTGTCAGGTATACTAGAACTGTTTACCAAGCATGAGGAGTAAACGATGCTGACATCATTCTCAGTAAAAAATTACCGGCTGTTCAAGGATTTCACCATTGGCCCGCTGGATCGGATCAATCTGTTCACGGGTAAGAACAACACAGGCAAAACCACGCTGCTTGAGGCGCTGTGGCTGTACGGCGGCTCGACCAATGCGAATCTGTCGATCCGCGTGAATAACTTCCGAGGGATCGAAACCTTTCAGGTCAAGACAAGCGGTATCTGGGATAACTTGTTCCATAACTTTGATCCTCACGCCGAGATTGTGATGAGCGCCCAAATGGATCAGGTTCAAGCCCATGAGCTACGAATTTCGATAGAAAGCGCTACCGAAATCCGTATTCCGGTGAGCGATGAACAAGGCATGAGTGGCGGCGAAGCGCAAAGACGGTTACTCCCCAGTATCACGTTACAAACCTATTTTCCCAACGGCGAGGTTGTGACGGCTCAGGGCAAAATTGAGAATGATAACATCGTCCTGGAAAGACCGGTACCAGCACCACTGAATGGAATCTTCCTGGCAGCGCGAAACAGAGGCAGTTCAAAGGAAATCGCCCGGCGGTTTACGCAGATTGAAGAACGGCTGGAAGAAAGTGTCATTGTGCAAGCGCTGCAAGTTGTCGAACCCCGGATTCTGGATGTGCGCCAAGCGCCCGCCGGAGAAGGCGCGCAGTTCCACTGCAAGGTCAATATTCCGGGGTTTGAAAACCGGCGGATTCCGCTGAATTACCTGGGAAGCGGTATTTTTCGTTATTTTGAGATTTTAGTGGCTATTGCCGATAACCGGGATGGAATAGTGCTGATCGATGAAGTGGAAAATGGGATGCACTACTCAGTTCTGGCGAATGTCTGGCGGGCGATAGATGACCTCGCAAAAGAATTCAAGGTCCAGGTCTTTGCTACCACCCACAGTTTTGAGTGCATCAAATCGGCTTATGAGGCGTTCAAAGACTTACCGCAAAACCCAGTGCGATTGTATCGCCTGGAAGAAAAAGGCGAACAGGTCGAAGCGATCAGTTACAGCGATGAGGCGTTAGAAGGCGCGATGGATTTTGGAATTGAGGTTCGCTGATGCAGCCGCCCACCGAGGATAGTCCCTACCAACTGATTGTCGAAGGCCCGGATGATGTCGCGTTTTTTGGGGCACTGCAAACCGAATTATACAAGCAAGGGCGGCTCAATGAACGCGCCTTCATCAAAATAATGGGCGGAAAGTTTCAGAGCCGGAATACAAAAAAGCTGCTGTTGGGCTTGAAACTTCGATCCATCCCGGTCAAAACCATCGCATTGATTTGTGATGCCGACCAAAACCCACAAGCGGCTTTTTCCAGTATGCAGGGAATCGTGGCAAGCGCCGATCTGCCAGTTCCGCTTGAAATCGGAACGTTTCAAGGCGGCGAACTACGCGTGGGAATCCTGGTGCTGCCTCATGACCGCCCCGGCATACGAGAGACTTTATGCCTGGAAGCTGTATCAGGCGAGCCTGTGCTGCAATGCGTGGATGAATTTATGCAGTGTGCGGCTTCTTATGGACATCTACCGCATTCCGCCGATAAAGCCCGCCTCTTAGCTTATCTGGCAGCACAAACCGATACGGAGGCGCGAACCGGGATTGCCGTCGAGAGGGGCATCCTTCCCTGGGACAGCCCGGCCTTTGCGATCATTGTACGTTTTTTGGAAGACCTCATCAAAGAATAACCTTACGGCGGCTCCGGCGTGCGGAAGTCGTACAACTGCGCGGCGGGATCGTCTTCGGCGGTAACAGTCGGTGTGGGCGTCGGAGAGGGGGTATCCGTCGGCCAGGGCGTAAACACCGCCGTATTCGCCCAGTTGCCGCTGAAATTGAACAGGCGCACCGTCGCGATCTGCATCAAAAAGAAGACCGCCACTACCAGCACCAGCCAAAGACTCGACACCACCAGCCCGATCAGGCCGAGGTTGCGCGTGCGTTTGGAATCAAAGGCTTTGCGGCTGTTGATCAGCGCCGCAATCGAGAGGAACAAGCCGACCAGCGGCCCCAGCGGGATACAGGTCATCATGCCGCCGCAGGACGCCAGCGATACGAGCGCCACCACCACCCCGATCAGCGCCATCAGATCGGTGCTGTTGCCTTTGTACAACGTGCGGTCGCCCAGCGCTTGCCCGCGCTTCACCTTGCGGAAAATATCCGCCTGCGCGCCCACCAGTTGGTTAGAATAGGATTCCGGGTCTTCGACGACGATCCCGGCTTTGCGCGCCAGATCAGCATGTTCGGCGCACAGGCGCTGGCCGTCCTCGGTGTAGTAGAGGCAGTAGGCGCACAACGGCTTGCGGCAGACTTCGCAGCGTTCAAGGGCGACTCGATCAGGATGAAAGTGGCAGTTGAGAGTCTCCCAGCCGCTCATAACCGTTGCTCCCTACGAAAACGAATGAATAACGGCATCCAGCGCGGCGACGTGTTCGGCCAGCCCCAGATGCACCAGATGATCGCGGGTGTAGCGCGCCTGTTCGAGCGCGTCCCGCCGGAAATCGGAATCGGCGCGCTGGGCGTGGCGCGCGCGAATCTGGTGGACGCGCACCAGGACGCCCGCCGTTTGTTTGACCAGATCGCGTTCATCCAGCGTCGCCGCGCGATCCAGCGCTTCGTGGAGCGCCAACTGTGCCGTGACCGAATCGCCCTTGACCATCGACAATTGGCCGAGCGCTAATGCAGCAGCGGCGAGTTCGGGGAGCATCCGGGCGCGCTCGTACAGATTCCGTGCCCGCGCCGCATTCGATGCCGCATCATCCAACTGCCCCAGGCGTCCCTGCACCTGGCCCAGCAGCAGATACACCGCCGCCAGCGGATCGACATCGAAATATGGCAGCAGATCGGCCACCGCCTCATTGAGTTGTTCTTCGGCGGCGCGCCATTCGCGGGTGCTGGTGGCCGTCTGGTGCTGCTGGTGGAATCCCACCGCATAGGCGTTATGCACCTGGGCCAGCAGATGCCGCACGCGGCCCGCCAGGCTGCGCAGGCTGGCATATTCGGCGGTGATCAGCGCGCGGCGCAGCACATCCTCGGCGCGTTCCCACTCCCCCAGCGCGATCAGCGCTTCCCCCAGATCGCAGTGTGCCCCCGCCGACAGATCGGAGCGTTCGGCCTGGGCATACCCGGCCAGCGCCGCATCCAGACGCGGCAGCACATCCTCATATTCCTGCGCGGCGATCAGCACCTTCGCCCAATCGTGGGCCAGCGACGACGCCAGCAGCACATGCGCATCAGGATCGGGGATCAAAACCTGTAGACCCTGCCAGAACACGCGCTGCGCGGATTCATACTGGCCGAGCCGGAACAAATGCAGCCCATAAGCGCGGTGGGCCTCAGCGATGGTATTGTTATTGATGCCCTGCATCGCCGCCGTCGCCTGGAGCGTCCACCCGGCTTCATTTTCCCGATCCGGCAGCCGGCTTAACGCCTCACCGAGCGCGATTTGCAGCCGCGCCACGTCGTCCCCTTCCGGCAGCCGCCCCCGCACCGCCTGCGCATAACCAATGAATTCCTCGGCCAGCCCCGCCACGCGAAACGCGGGAGCCGTCACGGTCAGCAGGTGTGCCAACACCACCGGATCAAACTGGCGGGCCGGGTCGATCTGGCGCTGGACCAGGGCGCGAACATGGTTCAGCCGGGCCTGCTGTTCCTGCGTCAGGGTCTGCGCGGACCATTCCTCGGCGGGGGGCCATGTTTTGATCAGGTAATACATCACAAATTTATCACGCGGGGCCTGCTGTTCGGGGCGCAGCGGATACAGCTTGCAGGCGACGTTCAACGCCGCCGGAGGGACGAGATACAGCCCGCCATCCCGCTGCAACAAACTCGCTTTCACCAACGCCTGGACATGCAGCAGCGCCTGTTCACCGCCCAGCGCGCGGATCAACCCCGCATCAAACGCGCCGGGCAAGTCCTGCACGCGGGTGAGCAGCCCCAGCGGGTTGCTGGCTTCTTTTTCCAGCAGCTTGAGCCGCCGCGTCAGATAGAGCGCCAGCGCATCGGGCATACTCGGCTGGAAGGCCGCGAGATCGTCCAACGCATACGCCAGCCCATCCGATTCGATCAGATGCACACCCTTAACGATCAGCCAGGGGTAATGCTGCGTGCGCTCCAAAAAATCGTCAATCGTATCGACATCCAGCGCCTCGATCCCGCGCTCAACCGCCAGCCGCATTGCCAGGGTGCGGGCGTCTTTGGGCGACATCTCAGCCAGTTCATATTCGCGGCTGCCCTCGATGCCGCTCAGCGCCGCCGGGATGTGCCGCGCCAGCAGCAGCGCCCGGCTCCCACCCACCGGATCGATCTGCTCGATCAGTGCGCGCAGATCAACCAGTTCATCCGCCGACTCGATCAGATCCAGTTGATCGATCACCAGCAGCATGCCGCGCGCCGACAGTTCGCGCATAATCTCGGCGTCTGCGGCATAGGGCGAGATGTTCAGCAGCCGCGCAATCTGGGCCAGAATCTCGCGGGCGGTGGTCGGCGCGCTGGCATGGAACCATAACACGCCGCCGGGAAAACGACAGGCAAAGCGGTAGACAAATTCCGCCGCGACCCACGTTTTGCCCACCCCTGCCCCGCCGCGCAGCAGATAGGCGCGGTAGTCGGTGCCGGGGATATGTTCCGCCAACAGCGTCAGCAGTTCGCGCTGCCCGACGAATCCAAACGGAACCGGCACGCCCAACAGCGGCGGCTGTCCATCGGCGAGCAGCGGACGCGCGGCGGGCTGGGCGGGCAGCGTCAAATGGACCGGAATATCTTCATCGCGGGTGACAAATTCGTAGCGATCCGCCTGTTCAGACTGGCTCAGGGCGGCGCGGTACGCCTGCCGGATCGCCGTGCCTTCGCTGATCGCCGCGTAAAACTGCGCCACAAACCGGATTCCCGGTTCCCCGCTCACCCGGCGGCGCGTGCCCACCACCGCCTCGACGCTGGTTTCATCGATCAGCATCTGGGCCAAGCGGCGGCTGAAACAGCCATCCATAAACACCAGCCGCACCCGCCCCGCTTTGAACAACCGGACGACGTGTTCCGCGACGGCATAGGCTTCATGGCCGATCTCATCTTCCAGGTAGAGCATATCCCGCTCGCCGTGACAGGCCAGATGCACCACCTGGAAGGCGTCCGGGCTGGTGTCGGAGAGCGCCTGCCCCAACCGGGCTGAAGTCGCGGGTAAAAGACGCGCCACAGCCAGCGGCGGCGCGCTGTCGGACTGCTGGCGCGTGGTAGCCGCGAGCATCTCGATCAACTGCCGCCATTCGCCCACATGATCCAGCGGATTCAGCGGATCGTCGCCGTTCATATTGGCATACGGCGCGGCGATCACCGCCAACACCGCGATATGGCGGCGAAACTGCGCCATACCCGGATCGGACACGACATCGCGCCCATTCAGAATGGTGGAATTGTGCGGTGGCAGCGCATCAAACAGAGGGTCAGGAATCAGGTTCTCGCTCATGCTCCGCAGTATAGTTCAAATGGAAGATTTGCGAAAAGAGGCAGAGGTACTAGGCGAGATTGGAGGTTCGTTATAAATTCAACCGGGATTAAATCAATTTCTAATAACCGTCGTATTTGGCTGTAGGGGCAGGTTTGCAAACCTGCCCCTACGTTCGATGACCGGACTCGCGCGAGAATCCCGACGAGATCGGACATCCGCATCAATACACCCCTACGGGATGCTCTGTTAGCAAAGGGGCGCGGAGACTACATCTGATAGATCACCGGACGGTAGCGCGGTTCGGGGATAGGCAAACCTTCATCGTGCGCCACATGCAGCCAGGCATCCTTCGCTATCAACACCTGGCGCAGCGCTTCTTCCGGTGTCGCGCCGTGTGCCGAACAGGTTTTGAGATCGGGAATATCGGCAATGTAAGCCTCATCTTCTTCACTGTAAAAGATGTTGATGTGATAGTCTTTCATGCCTCATCCTCTCCATCCGGTTCTTCATCCAGCACAAGTTCATATTCTTCTATCAATTTTAGCAACTGTCGAACTTGATAAGGTTTGGCTTGCCCCGCATCAGTTGGTTGCAGTAAAAGCAAATGCGGAACAGCAGGATGTTTATATACAGGGTGACTCCCGCTGATCCGTTTCAGTTCAAATCCAAATGCTTCCAAAAGTCCCAACAGGTCGTCAAAGCGCACATTCTTAGAACCAGATAAAGCAGCTTACACCTGATGACGAAGTTGACCACGGATGTCGTAGAATCCACTAAAAGGAGTATCAGCGATGCAAACCTGGAATTTGGGCGATCTATTCAGCGGTGTGGATGACCCGGCTATTGCCGACGACATGGTGACAACTGAAAAGCTTATTGAAGGCTTTGTCGCCGATTATGCAGAGGAGATTGACAGCTTGATCGACGCCCTCAGACGCTATGAGCAGATCATCGAGCGCATGGAAAAGCTGTTCGAGTATGCTCAGATGGTGTGGGCAACCGATACCCGTAACGGGGCATTGATGGCTAAGATTGAGAGTTGGAAAGCGCAATGTCAACAGCGATTGATATTCTTTGATCTCCATGTGCAAGCTGCAGAGGATACGCCGGAACGCTATCGCCATTGGTTGGAAGTCAGACGCCAGCAGAAGCCGTATCGCCTGAGCGAGACAGAGGAAATCCTCCTGGTAGAAAAGGCGGTTACCGGACGCAAGGCTTGGCTACGTTACATGGATGAAATCAACGCTCACACACCGTTTGAGTTTGACGGTAAGACACTGACCGCCAGCCAGCTTCATGTTAAACTCGGTTCTCCTGATCGTGAGGTGCGCGCGCGTGCCTATCGCGCCCGATCCGAGGCTTATCGCCGTAATGAACATGCGTACACATTCATCTACAATACCGTTGTGGCCGACAAAGCTTCTGACGATAGGTTGCGCGGTTATCCAGCCTGGATCAGCTCATTCAATCTGACCAACGAAATCAGCGATGAAGCGGTGAGGGTTCTGTCCGACACGGTTGTTTCGCGCTACGATCTGGCTCAGCGAATTTTCCGACTTAAGCGTGAGCTGCTGAACCTCGATGACTTTTACGTCTTCGATATATCAGCCCCTCTGCCCCAATATGAACGTGTGTATACCTGGGAGGAGGCTCGCACGCTTGTACTGGAAGCCTTTCAGGGGTTTAATGGCAATTTCGCCGCCATCGCCGAACGCTTCTTCACCCAACACTGGATCGACGCTGCCCCTGGCCCGCATCGATACGATGGTGCATTTTGCGCGGTATCCGTCCCCTCGGTGCATCCCTATGTGTTCATGAACTTCACGGGCACGGCATCCGATGTGCAAACACTGGCGCACGAACTGGGACATGGGGTTCATTTCTATCTCTGTCGGGAACAGGGCCAGTTACAATATATGATGCCCCTACCGATGGCTGAGACAGCCTCCACCTTTTGCGAGACACTGGTTTATCACAGCCTCCTGCAGGGTGAAACTGATTCGCACGCGCGACTGGCGCTCTTAGTACATTACCTGGAACGGGTGTCCAGCACGATCTTTTACCAGATTGTTATGCACCGCTTTGAGAATGCCATGCATCGCACCTACCGGCAAGATGGCTGGTTATCGAGCGAACGGCTGGGCGATTTATGGATCGAGCATTATCGACAAATGGCCGGTGATATCCTAACCATGACCGAGGAGAACCGGATGGGCTGGCGCGTCCCCCATTTTCTGATGGAGCCAGGCTATATTTATGCCTATGCCTTTGGTGAACTGCTGGCGCAGTCGCTTGCGGCGCGGTACCATGACATGGGGACGGCGTTTATTCAACATTATGTAGATTTGCTGCGGGCAGGCGGATCTGACTCCCCGGAGAATCTACTAAGACCGCTCGGCATTGACCTGACTGATCCTGCGTTCTGGCATGGCGGGTTGGCCCAGATAGAGACACTGGTTAACCAGGCCGAGCAAAACCAGCGTAATACGCCGGTATCTTAGCGAATCACTGGCTCATAACTCGTCACCCAAAACGAGGATGAGCCAGCAGCTTACGCTTTTTAACCATTACGAATTTCCTTACAGCGTCGCCCGCAGCGTACCGCCTTCCACCGGAATCATCGCGCCATGCACATAACTCGCGGCGGGCGAACACAAAAACACCGCCACATTGGCGAATTCATCCGGCTGGCCGATGCGTCCCAGCGGCGTGCCGGACATTTGACGGTTCACCGCCTCTT
Source organism: uncultured Anaerolineaceae bacterium (assembly GCA_964472565.1). Lineage (GTDB taxonomy): Bacteria > Chloroflexota > Anaerolineae > Aggregatilineales > Aggregatilineaceae > DATAMF01. The sequence continues at coordinate 14,346 of CAYYNB010000013.1, read as the reverse complement.
CGACTGTGATCCCCTGCGCCTGGGAACGCGCCTGCATAATTTCGTCTACACGCCCGGTCATGGTCCACCCCGGCAGAATGCTGTTGATGCGGATACCTTCCGGCCCCAATTCGTTCGCCAGCGACTTCGTGAGGCCGCCGACGGCCATCCGCACGCTGTTCGAGAGGATCAGGTTTTCGATAGGCTGCTTGATCGAGGTCGAGGTGATGGTCAGAATCGCGGGGTGATCGCTCTGGCGCAGGTACGGCAGCGCGGCGCGGATCAGGCGAACAGCGCTCATCACCGTGAGCTGAAAGGCGTTTTCCCAATCGACCAGCCCTACCGACTCGAACGTGCCCGGCTTTGGCCCGCCCGCATTCGTGACCAGAATATCCAGCCCACCAAAGGCAGCAACAGCCTGCTCAACCACCTCTTCCGGCGCGGCGATCAGATCGCCCGCCAGCGCGAACACCTCGCCGCCGGTTTCCTGCCGGATCGATTCCGCCGTTACGTTCAGCTTACCCTGTTCGCGCCCATTCACCGCCACGCGCGCCCCTTCGCGGCTGAACTGGCGCGCGGTAGCCGCCCCTAACCCGCTGCTGCTGGCCGCAACCAAAACACGGGAACCCTTTAAACCGAGATCCATCGTCTGTCTGCTCCTGTTATAACGTGTATTCCAGAATAATCCGGTCTTCGCCGTCGCCGTAGTAGTTTTCTTCGATATGCGTCCGCCGAAAGCCGACTTTTTCGCACAGCCGGATGCCCGCCTCGTTATCGACATGGATCGTCGTTTTCACCCGCTCCACGCCCGCCTGTGCCATTTCGTCCAGGCAGCACGCGATCAACTGCTGCCCGACCCCGGTCCGCCGCGCCGACGCATGCACCCCAAAATCCAACAACCAGCCTGTTTCGCCCGATTGGTCAATCGCGCCGCAGACATGCCCGACCAGCATCCGTTCGGTGGCCGCCACCCAGATCAGTTGGGGAAACAGGTCATAAATCTGCCGGAAGAAATAATAGGAGTAAGCCCCGCTGCCAAAGACAGCCCGCTCCAAGTCGGCCATCTGCGGCAGATCGGATGGCTGAAACAAGCGAATCGTCATGCCGTTCGTGGTCATGGTAAATCCTCCGTTAATTATTCTAATTCCAGTTTTAATTCAATCTGGCCGATACAAATCACGTCGCCCGCCGACACCACCACCGGCTCCTGGACGGGTTCCCCGTTGAGGCGGGTGCCGTTGCTGCTGTGGCGGTCTTCCAGCCACCACTGCGCGCCGCGCCGCGTCAGCAGGGCATGTTCCTGGCTGGCGAAATTATCGCGCAGCACAATCGTATTCGTCGGGCCGCGCCCCAGGCTCGTCAGCGGCAACAGCGGATAGGTCGTGCCGACTTCCACCGCGTTTTCATCATGCGAGGCCACCACCACCAGCCGCCCGCGCTGGCGTTTGCCATCTTCGATCATACTGGCAGCGGCGCGGTAGTCGTGCCACAGCAGCCAAAAAATGCTCCCAAGAAAACTCAGGAGCAGCATCCCCGCCAACAACCGCAAAACCAGCAGCACGAGGTCCATACTCATTCGTCCTCATCTCTTTCCAGGTCCTGGCGTGACAGACGAACCTGAGTATCGCCCCCGCTCCTGCTCGCCTGCTGTCCGGTGGAGCTGTCGTCGAGCACATACACCATCAGCACCCCCGCCAGCGAGATCACATCGCCAGGACGCAGCGCGCACTCCGTGATGCGAGTACTGTTGACAAACGTCCCGCCCCGGCTCCCCAGGTCGTATAGCACAAACTGCCCCAGGCGGAAGCGTAACTGGCAGTGCTGGCGGCTGACACGCGGATCGTCCAGCACAATCGCATTATCGCGCCGCCGTCCCACGTTGATCACCGAACGTTCCAGCGGCACATACCGGCTGCCATCGATCACCAGAAACGCCGCCGGGAGTTTGGGAGTCGCCGCGCGCACCTCGTCCATCGTCATCGACGGCATGGCCTGCGTCGCCTGGCGCGGCGTCTCAGCGTGTTCGGCCATCACCAGCACTGCATGCAGCGCCACCGCCTGATCGGGCACCAGTTCGACATCGGGCGGCAGGTCCAGCCGCAGTCCGCTGTCCTCCGCCAGCTTAAGCAAATGATCGGCCAGCGCCATCGCCAGGGTGGGATGTGCTTCCAGCAGCACGTCATGATCGTCAGGGTGCAGATGCACCAGATAATGATTCGGCGCGGCCAGTTCGCCGTCGGAATCCGCCTGGGCGTTGTCTTCCATCGCCCGTGCCAGCCGCAGCGCGACTTCACGCGGCTGCATCCGGCCCGCGAATAAGCGCGCAAAACTGCCTTCCACCAACCGCTGAATGCGGTCCTCGAAACGAGAGAATCTGTTTTTGTCCATACGGGGGATTATAACAGGCGAAATCGAAACGGGGGAAACGCTTCTCCCCGGCATCCTGATGAGTTCCTACCGTGTCCGTTCGATCCAGGCACGAAATAGCGCCGCGCGTGGTCTATAATTGGGCGACCACACCGCCGCTAAGTAATCAAAAGCCAGCGCACTTTGTTCCAGGCTGTCCAAAATTCCTAACGGGGTATAGGGCTGTATAGTCGAATGCAGTTGGTCGATCACCATTTTCCACTGATCGTCGGCGCGGTCCCGCAGCAGCATCCCAACCAGCAGACAATCGCGGATCAAGTCCAGACTCAAGTGAAGCGCGACCAGAAGATCGCCGCGCTTCACTTTACCGACAGCGACCATACCTTTGAACCAAAATGCATTCACCAACACATCAAACTGCTCGGCGGGCATTCGTTTGGGAATATAGGTATCGGCGGTCAAGGCCAGCAGCGAATCTAAATCCGGCAGGCGCGAAAAGAGAATCCGCGCCCGGCGCAGTACCAGCATCTCAGGTCGTTCGCGCACCCGTACTAATCGGCTCTCCGCCATAATAATCACATCGAAACGTCGCATATCCCAAAAACAGAGGCGCAGTGTACAGAAATCGGGATTAAGATGGCGCTCGTATGCGAAAATTTCACCTAATGGATGCAGCCAATCCAGCAACAGGGAAAAACGTTCCAGGGCAACATCTCGCACGACCAGAAACAAATCCACATCGCTCCAGGCATCTGTGGAGAACGTCGATGAACCATGCAATACGAGCGCCCGCACATCTAAATCAGGATCGAGCAGCGCGATCATGCCCGCGATACCGCGCTGCTGCCAATGGTCTTCGATCATGCCTCATCCAGATCATACGTATGATCGCAGCAGTCATCCCCCTGCATCAGCGTTTTGGTGCGGGTGAACTTGATCGCCGGATTTAATCCCTGGCAGAAGCCAATGTCATACGCGCACATAAACGCAAAGCCAACATCCCCCGCCCCGGCAAAATCGGCGACATGCGGGCAGCGCGTAACCCTGTACCGCAGATGCTGCGGCGCCTGCTCCTCAAGCTGAAACTCCATGTCCGGCGGCATCCCATTCCAAAAGTCGATCACCGCTTGCAGGCCGCGATCCGTCATCTGCGCACGCTCAAGCGACGTCCGCGCCTGTTCGATGGTATTTTCCTGCACCACCGCTAACACCTCTGGCCCCAGGCGATCTACCAGCTTGCGGAACAAAGCCGCGCGGCCCCGGCTGATCTGAGACTGAATGTTGTCACTCATGATTTTCTCGCTCCTCACTAAACAGGGGGCTGTCTGCCCCACACACTATTCTACGCGATCAAATGTTATTTGGGTGCGGAATCAAAAAAGGGGGACACACCATATGTCCCCCGAACGTGTTTTTTTACGAGGATTTGGGACGGTTGGTGCGCACAAAATCCTGCGGATCAACATAATTCGCCAGCAGGTTGTCCCGGTTCAGCTTGGGCCAGTGCCAGGGCTGCGAGGCCAGAATCGAGGTCGGGCTGAGATCGAAATGCAGGTGATACGCAAACAGGCCCTCCGCGTTCCCCACCTTCGCGATTTGCTGCCCGCGCACGACTCGATCTCCCACGCTCACGCGCATCTCTTCCACGTGGGCATAGCGGCCATACATCGTCTTCATCGTCCCGACCAGCGGATCATGGCGGATAACAATCACATTCCCCCACCCCGTCAGGCGGCCCGCATACGTGACCACCCCGGACGCCGCCGCGTACACTGGCGAATGGGCATCCGCATCCCAATACGGTTCATTCAGATTAAAATCAGTCCCGGTATGGTATGCCTCGGCGGACGTGCCGATCCGGTAGCGGCGCGCGAATCCGGTAGCATCAAACCACTGCCCCGGCCAGATGCTCGTACTGGCGCGTTCTGCCGCCGTGCCCACCGGCGAATCGTACCCATCCGCCAGATATTTATCGGTGGGCGTAATTCCCACAATCTGCCGCCAGCGAATCGCATCAAAAGCAATTTCTTTGTTATCTTCCCCTGTATAATCGTTCAAAAAGACAACCCCGGCCTGTGAATTATTGGCATCAAATTGAAAAACGCCCAGCGGCACCCAAACACTGTAATAACTCGACTGCCGGATCGGAATTTCCAGTTCGGAGGATGCGCCCAAAATGCCGTGCAGCTTGAAGCGGGCGCGTTCGCTTGTCGCATGCCGCGCCGGGACAAACGCGCTGACTTCATACCACCCGCTGGCGACCAGATCGGGGTCCCAGCGTGCCCACACCGTGCTCGATGTTTTGGACGTGGTTTTATATTTCACCGTCCATCCCATCGTCCCAGGGAACGTTTTAAACAGGTTCGCCGGATTCGCGCCGCCGAACGCCCCATCCCGGTATTTCGGGCTGTTGGGCGTCACGACGATCTCAGTTCCATAACGGCCCTGCGGGGTTTCCCCACCGTTGCCATTATTCTCACCCGGCACGATGGCCTTGTTGAGGATCGGGAACTGCACCGGGCCGATCACCCCAAACCGCCACCAACTGATCCCCGTCGATTTGTACGTGTTGATCACTTCCTGCCGCGCATGATCCATCTCGTCACGCGGGGCCGCGCCGGGCAAAACCGGCAGCAGCGGCAGGCCATAACCGCCCCACGTGGCATAACCTTCTTTCAGCACTTCGTCCACATCGCGCTGGAAGGTTTCCCAGTAGAGTTGCAGGTGAACGCTGTTGATAAAAGGCCGCCATTCGTCGGGATAACTATTGGGTTTGTGCTGCGGACGCGGAGCCACCGCCATCCCAATATGGAAGCGCCCCCCCACCCCACGCCGGACGCGCGTCATCAGCGGGCGAATCGGGTCGCGGCCAACGGTCCAGAACCCGGAGAAGGGTTCAACATCCAGCACCATCGAACGGACGCCGGGGCGGTTGCAGACCTCAATAATCCGGTCGGCTTCGGCGGTGACATTCTGCCCCTTGACGACGGCCCAGGCATGAAATTCCATGCCGTTCGCTTCCAGCACACGCACCCACTTGTCTACGCTCGCCACGCCGTCAATGGCGAGATCGCGGTCCGTATCAAATTCACCCTGCCAGTTTTCACCATCGCTCGTTTTCACCCACACCTGGGTGACATTGGGTGCCCACTTTTTCATCGTGGCTACTAATTCTTCAATCGTCTCCTCGGCAATGGAGTCGCCTTTCCAATGCCAGATCGCGCTCTTGCCATCATATGGCGTTGCCATCTATGCTCACTCCTTGCTGTATCATCAATTGACCCCATTCACGGATGGTAGTACAGCTTAGGGAAATTGACAATAAAGCAAAATCTAACAGTTTTGAAATTTTTCAGGACTGCGCCGCGCCAAATAAAACGACGCTCGATTGAGCGCCGCTTTGGGATAAGACCGTAAAACTTAATTCAGTTTCTTGGGCTTGGTTTCTCGCCCTTCCCAACCCACCGGAAAGAGTGCCACGTCCAGTTCCGCCCATAAACGGCGGGCCTCGGACTCGGATAACGTCACCTTCCATGTGAGATCCCGTTCGACCCACCCGACCAGTGTATACAGGGGTTTGTCGGGGTCTTTCACGGCCTCTACATGGGTGGTCACACTGCTAACAATCATCGCCCGCAAGGGGGCGGTCACTGCCAGCCCCGTTACCATCGGGGCTTTTTCAGGGTATAACAGGACTGTCAACTTAAACCACAACACTTGTGCGGCGCGTCTGGTCAGAATTTGCACCCAACGTTGTGTTTCCCCAACCCCGCCCAGCACAAGAGTTTGATCACTTTCCTTCTGACTTACGAAGAGTTCTGTTGACAGACCATATTGCCGTCTGGTAATTCCACCAGGAGACATTGTGGTCATTTCCTCCTCCCTCCTGTCTGGGGTTGACAGCAAGAGGCTTCTCAGCCAGTCAGCACCAATAAACCTCTCCCAAATTCTCTCTTTAGCTATTCTTATGTTTAGTATAAATGTCCTACCCCTGGAACGCAATGGACTATCACGGTGTGTGATCAAACATTTACAAATTTTTACAGCGATCAGCACGCGATCAGAAGCAGGGTATAATCAACATACGACCATGGCGAAAGGATGTGAGCATGCGACGGCGGCTTCTGATGATAGTAGTTATGGGATTAATGGCGATTCCGGCGCAGGTCCAGGCGCAGGATGGCTCACGCATCAACTACGGCGATACCGTTCAGGGATCGTTAGGCGGCGGCAGTTCGGAGCAAAGCTGGGTGTTTGCCGGGCGCGAAGGAGATCTGATTCTGATCGATGCCCTGGCCCTCAACGCCGATCTGGATACCTATCTCGCGCTTAAGGATGATCGCGGCAGCGTGATCTATACGGATGATGACAGCGGCGAAAGCCTGAACGCCCGCATCGGCCCCTACCGGCTGAACCGTACCGGCGATTTTGAGGTGTCCGTCACCAGCTACAGCGGCAGCGGCGATTATTCGCTTCAACTCGTCCTGCTGCCCTCGGTCCCCGCCATCCGCGAAGGTAAACCGCTGGTCGGCACGGTCAATTCGACCCATCTCGCCGATTACTTCCGCCTGGAAATGAGCGAGGTGCCGCCCGACATGCTGTACCGCCTGGCAGTCACCGATGACGAAAGTTATACCGATCCCGTGCTGTCTGTTTATGGCCCCAACGGCTTCATCACCAGCACGGAATACGGCAGCATCGGGGTGATCGATCCGCTGGTGCTGGCCGCCGGAGACACCTATGTGATCGTTGTCAGTTGGAACACACTGGGCAATGGCGGCGGCTACCAATTGGAACTCAGCGGCTCGCAGGTGACGCTCCTCGAAAACGGCGTCACGCAGTCGGGCGAGTTGGATTATGAAATATACAGCCAGTCCCACTATTTTCGCGGCCAGGCCGGAACCAACGCCCGAATCACCGTTACGATAGACGCGGGGAATATTGCGCCTGCCTTTGAGGTCAATTCCATCGACTATGAATATTATCTCTTCTCGTCCGATGGCGGTTATATGACCGCAACAACAACCGTTATTTCCCTGCCCGCCACCAGTCTCTACGTTATCACCGTGCGTGACGGCAGTTATATGGGCGATAACGGGTCCTACACCATCACGGTAGAATGGGACGAGTAACCCGTTCACGATTGTGATTCGGCCTTCCCCCTCTTCCAACTGGGTTGGAGAGGGGGTGAGGTTCGTTAGAACAACCCCCAATCGCTCAACACGCCATCTTCCGCCATCGACGGATCCCACAGTTCCATCCCGATCTCGATGGTCGTTGGCACGCCCAGCGTCTCCTGCACTTTGGAGCGCGCGGCTTCCAGCAGTTGGGGCGCGTAAGGACAAAACGGCGTGGTCATCAGCATGACCACGTGCGCCCGGTCCTCGTGAATTTGCAGTTCGCGGATCAGGCCGAGTTCCTGCACACTCAGACCGATCTCTGGATCATACACCTGACGCAGCGCATCGCGGACCAGGGTTTCCTTTTCTTCCGCCGACAGCGGACCGGGAATCGATTGTTCGTCAGCCATCAGATCTCCTTCTTTCTACCATTCGCCACAATGAGTATACCACCGATATTAAACGATTTATTAGATATACCTTTGTTTTATTGACACTTTTCTCCCCGAAATGTTATACTTATCACAGATTATTGCAAAAGATTCTCAATTATGGAAAAATGAGTTTCCATGATTGATCACACGTAGTTCTGTTTTACCTAGAGGAGAAACAATGCCAGCCGCGCTTGAAATTCGCAATCTGCATGTGAATGTTGAAGATCGCCCCATTCTAAAGGGCGTTAATCTGGTGGTCCGCGAGGGCGAGGTTCACGCCCTGATGGGACCCAACGGCTCCGGCAAAAGCACGCTGTCGAATACCATCATGGGCCACCCCGCCTATGAAGTCACTGCCGGACAGATCATTTTTGATGGGATCGATCTGCTCGAACTCGAAACCGACGAACGCAGCCGTTTAGGGGTCTTTCTGGCGTTTCAATATCCGGTCGCGGTGCCGGGTGTCACGCTGGCGAACTTTTTGCGCAACGCCATCAACGCCCGCCGCAAGGCCGACAACCCCGACGATAAAGGCATCCCGATCCCCCAGTTCCGCAAGCTGATGCTCGACAAAATGGCGATGCTGCAAGTCGATCAGAGCTTCGGCGGGCGCTATCTCAACGAAGGGTTTTCGGGCGGCGAGAAAAAACGCGCCGAAATTTTGCAGATGGCCCTGCTCCAGCCGCGCATGGCGATCATGGATGAAACCGACTCCGGGCTGGACATCGACGCGCTGCGCATCGTCGCCGAGGGGGTCAACAAACTCACCAACGAAAACCTGGGGATTCTGCTGATCACCCACTACCAGCGCCTGCTGAACTACATCAAGCCGGAGTTCGTCCACATTATGATGGATGGTCAGGTGGTCGAAAGCGGTGGCCCAGACCTGGCGCTGCACCTGGAAGAACACGGCTACGACTGGCTGCGCGAAAAATACGAAAACGGCAACGGCACAGGCCGCTAGCGAACGACAAGGGAGCAAAACACGATGAGTGATGCCGAACAACTGAAGGGCCTACGCGAATCCTATCTCGAAGAATACGGTTTTCACGACCCGGATACCTCGGTCTTCAAAACCCGCAAAGGGTTAGATCGGGATGTCGTCGCCCAGATCAGCGAAGCCAAAAATGAACCGCAGTGGATGCGTGATTTCCGGCTGAAAGCCTATGACATCTACCGGAGTATGCCCGTCCCCAAGTGGGGAGCCGATCTCGCGCCGCTGCGCGAAGAGGAAATGATTTATTACGTGCGTCCCGCCGAAAAACAGGGCCGCAACTGGGACGAAGTGCCCGAAAACATCAAAAACACCTTCAACCGCCTCGGCATTCCTGAAGCCGAACAGAAATTTCTGGCGGGCGCGGGCGCGCAGTACGACTCCGAGATGGTCTACCACCGCATCAAGGAAGAACTCGAAAACCAGGGCGTGATCTTCAAGAGCATCGAAGACGGTCTGCGCGAACACGAAGACCTGTTCCGCGAATATTTCTCGACGGTCATTCCCCCGACGGATAACAAATACGCGGCGCTCAACAGCGCGGTCTGGTCGGGCGGATCGTTTATTTATGTCCCGCCGGGCGTCAAAATCGAGATGCCGCTGCAAGCCTATTTCCGGCTGAACACGGCGAACATCGGCCAGTTCGAGCGCACCATGATTATCGTCGATGAGGGCGCGTTCCTGCACTATGTCGAAGGCTGCACCGCTCCGGCCTACAGCACGGAAAGCCTGCACAGCGGCGTGATCGAAATCATCGTCAAGCGCGGCGCGCGGTCCCGCTACAGCACGATCCAGAACTGGTCAGACAACGTGTACAACCTCGTGACCCAGCGCGCGATGATCTACGGTGACGCCAGCCACGAATGGGTGGATGCCAACCTGGGCAGCAAAGTCACGATGAAATACCCGTCGGTTTACCTGATGGAACCCAACGCGCACGGCGAAGTCCTCTCGATTGCCTTCGCGGGGCGCGGCCAATGGCAGGACGCGGGCGGTAAGGCGATTCACGCCGCCCCCCACACCACCAGCCAGATCATCAGCAAATCGATCTGCAAGGATGGCGGGCGCAGCGCCTACCGGGGGCTGCTCAAGGTCTACCCCGACGCCCACCACAGCAAAAGCACCGTCGTCTGTGATGCGCTGCTGCTGGATGATCACAGCGAATCGGACACCTACCCCTACATCGAAATCGAGAGTCCGTATGTGACCGTCGGCCACGAAGCCACCGTCAGCAAGGTGGGCGACGACCAGCTTTTCTACCTGATGAGTCGCGGCCTGACCGAAGATGACGCCAACGCGATGGTCGTCAACGGCTTTTTGGAGCCGCTGACCAAAGAACTGCCGATGGAATACAGCATCGAAATGAACCGTCTGATCCGCCTGCAAATGGAAGGATCAATCGGGTAACGATTTTTGTAGGGGCGCTGCTTGCCGCGCCCGAATGTAATGTTGGGCAATTCATAAATTGCCCCTACGGATGACTTGAAATGTACACACAGTGAGGTGATTTCCGGTGGTTACTCGCCGTCGTGCTGCACGTGATTTTGTTGCGCCGCCGCTGTCTCGCGCGGATGTCGAGGCCTTGAGCGCGCGTTTGAATGAACCCGCCTGGCTGCTCCACAAACGCCTGGAGGCCTGGACCCTGTACGAAGCGCTGCCCATGCCCACCACCAAAGATGAGGCCTGGCGGCGCACCGATTACCGCCATATCAACTGGGACAGCGCCGGGGTGCTGCGTCCCGCCAATGGCGTCCATTTTGAAGATATTCCCGAAGCCAACCGCCAGCCGCTGTTAGGCGAACAGCAGGGCGCGCTGATCGCTTTTGTGGATGATAAGCTGGTCCATCACGAGGTTCACCCCACGCTGACCCAGCAGGGCGTGATCTTCACCGATCTGCGCCGCGCGTTGATCGACTATCCCGATCTGGTCCAGCAGCATTTTATGACGCACGCCGTCAAACCCGAAGACGGCAAATTCGCGGCGCTCAATGCGGCGCTGTGGACGCACGGCGTCTTTCTCTATGTGCCGCGCGGCGTGACGGTTGAACTGCCCGCCCACAGCATTTTTTACACCACCCAGCCCGGCGCGACCCTCGGCCATATTCTCGCCGTCGTCGATGACGCCGGACAGATCGATTATCTGCACGAATCGCTCTCCCCCACCGCCGACGCCGACGCCAGTTATGTCGGCGTCACGGAATTGATCGTGGGCAACGATGCCAATCTGCGCTTTGTCAACTTGCAGGACTGGGGCCTGAATATGTTCGAGTTCAGCCACCAGCGCGCCCGCGTCGCCAACGGCGGCCAATTGGACTGGATCACCGGGCAGATGGGCGGCAAGCTGATCAAAGCCTTCATGGAAATCGACCTGGACGGCAAAGGCAGTTGGGGCCGCATGAGCGGTTTGTATTTCCCGGCAGGCGCGCAGTTTATGGACCTCGACACCCAGCAGAACCACAACGCCACCCACACCACCTCCGATCTGCTGTATAAAGGCGTGCGCAAGCACAAAGCCCCCACCGTCTGGCAGGGCAGGACCAACGCCCCGCCCGGCGCGCAGAAGACCGACGGCTTCCAGGCCAACCGGAACATGCTCATGAGCGAAGACGCCCGCGCCGACAGCATCCCCGGACTCGAAATTCAGGCCGACGATGTGCGCTGCACCCATGCCTCGGCCACCGGGCAGATCGAAGAAGAATATATCTTCTATCTGATGGCGCGCGGCATCCCCCGCCCCGAAGCGGTCAAGCTGATCGTGGACGGCTATTTTGTCGAAGTGCTGGATCGCATCCCCTTCGAAAATGTGCGGGACCGTATGATGGATTACGTCGAGCGTAAATTGATGGGCGAAGCGGGCTAAGTTGTTCCGGTACACACCTATGCAATCTGGGGCGGGCAACCGCCCCTCGTCATTTCTGGGCAATTGTTTGTTTTTTATGACAGGTATATGACTTAAATCATTGGATTTGGCGCAAAGCGCTAGTGCGGATCACAATTGAATAGGGTTATCATGCAGACCGGATAAAGGGGGTACGATGAACATCGCCGTTCAGACCCAGCAGGAAATTACGATGGTCGGTTTAACCGGGCGCTGGGATTCCAACAGCGCCGCCGAAGTCGAGAACCTGATTCTGCCGCTTGTCCAGCCGTCGTCCTGTATTTTGCTGGACCTGAGTCAAGTTACCTATTTATCCAGCGCCGGGCTGCGCAGCCTGTTGTTGATCTACCGCCGTATCCGTGACTATGCCGGCCCGATTGGGCTGGCCGGGCGGTCCGAGTCGCTCAAAGATGTGATGTCGATTACCGGTTTTCTGCCCCATTTCCGCGTCTATGATACGGCGGCAGAAGGCCTGGCAGCATTGAAAGCAGAAAACGAATGAGTCTGAACCGGATTGATATTTATCCAACCCGCATCTACAAAGGCTATAAGTGTCGTCCTGGGCGGCCCTATCCGTTTGGCGCGACGTTTGTGCCCGGCGGTGTCAACTTCGCCATCTTCTCCCGCCACGCCACCGCCTGCTGGCTGGTGTTGTACAAAAAAGGCGAATGCGATCCCCTGGTCGAGATCAACATCCCCGACGAATACCGCGTGGGCAATGTGTTTGCCATGGTCGTTTTAGCCCTGGCTTATGAAGACCTCGAATACGGCTTCCGCATGGAAGGCCCGTATGATCCCGCCGAAGGCCACCATTTTGATCCCGACAACATTCTGCTTGATCCGTATGCCAAAGCCATCGCCGGGCGTGAAGTCTGGGGGGCCATGCCCGACTGGAACGACCCCTACCCCTACCGCGCGCGGCTGGCCTATGACGACTTCGACTGGGAAGACGACCACGCCCCCAAAATCCCGATCCAGGATTTGATCATCTACGAGATGCATGTGCGCGGCTTCACGCGGCACCCGTCCGCCCGCGCCAAACATCCCGGCACCTTTGCCGCCATCCGCGACAAAATCCCCTACCTGCTCGAACTCGGTGTGAACTGCGTCGAACTGCTCCCGATCTTCGAGTTTGACGAGTTCGAATATTATCACCGCAGCCCCGCCGGCTACCCGCTGCTGAATTACTGGGGCTACAGCACGCTTGGCTTTTTTGCGCCCAAAGCGGGTCTGGCCGCCACCGGGACGCTCGGCATGCAGGTCGATGAACTCAAAACGCTGGTCAAAGTGCTGCACCAGTACGGCATTGAGGTCATTCTGGATGTGGTCTTTAACCACACCGCCGAGGGTGATCATCGCGGCAAAACGATCTCCTACCGGGGCATCGACAACAAAACCTACTACATGCTCACCCCGGACGGTTTCTATTATAATTTCAGCGGCACCGGCAACACGCTCAACTGCAACCATCCCGTCGTACGCGGCATGGTGCTGGACTGTCTGCGCTACTGGGCGGCGGAATATCACATCGACGGCTTCCGCTTCGATCTCGCCTCCATTTTAGGGCGGGATCAGGACGGCACACCGCTCGCCAACCCGCCCCTGCTCGAAACGATGGCCTACGATCCGATCCTCGCCAAGTGCAAGCTGATCGCGGAAGCGTGGGACGCGGGCGGGCTATATCAGGTCGGCAGTTTCCCGGCTTACGGGCGTTGGGCGGAATGGAACGGCCAGTACCGCGACACCCTGCGCCATTTTCTGAAGAGCGACGAAGGCCAGGTGCCGGTCATGGCCCAGCGCATCCAGGGATCGCCCGACCTGTACAAACATCGCGGCCCGGTGGCGTCGATCAACTTTATCACCTGTCACGACGGTTTTACCCTGCACGATCTGGTGTCCTACAATACCAAACACAACGAGGCCAACGGTGAAAACAACTGGGACGGCAGCAACGACAACCTGAGCTGGAACTGCGGCGTTGAGGGACCGACCACCAATCCCCAGGTTCTCGACCTGCGCCGCCGCCAGCAGAAAAACGCCATCGCCATGCTGATGACCAGCCAGGGCGTCCCCATGATCCTGATGGGTGATGAAATCGGGCGCACGCAGCAGGGCAACAACAACACCTACTGCCAGGACAACGATCTCTCGTGGCTGGATTGGTCGCTGCTCGAAACGAATTACGACCAGTTCCGCTTTTTCAGCAACATGATCGCCTTCCGCAAGGTCCACCCGCTGCTGCGCCAGCCCGACTTTTTGAATGGCCGCGACGCCGAAATCACCTGGCACAGTACGCAGGCGTTTAACGCCGACTGGTCCTACTACAGCCGGGTGCTGGCCTTTATGCTCTCCAGCCGCACCAACCCCGATCTCGACGATACGATCTACGTCGCCATGAATATGTACTGGGAAGCGCTGGAATTCGAACTGCCGCAGGTCGGCGTGCAGTGGTACAGCTTCGCCAACACGGGCCGCCCCACCCCCACCGACATTTACGAACCCGGCTACGAACCATTGTTAGACGATCAACGCACATTTGTACTCGGCCCGCGCTCCGTTGCGATTATGGTGGGC
>CAYYNB010000012.1:0-64058 GCA_964472565.1 uncultured Anaerolineaceae bacterium | reverse complement strand
AAATCTTACCGCGCAGCGGCAGAATCGCCTGGAAGTGTCGATCCCGACCTTGCTTGGCGCTGTTGTGAACAAAAACGCCGCTTGCAAGTGCAAAGTTATGGCTATGAGGAACCTCGATGTCATAAACATCCATCCGTTCCTTAAGTTCAGCCACAGCTACCATGCGATGATTGTAAGTTGCTGCTGTTTCCGGTATTGTGTAAGGCATCAGCGAGTCATCAGTGGTTAACTCGATTGCTGCCTTATAGCTCCCGTCACGCAACATAAAACGATGATCAGGGGTGCAGACAATTGTTTCCCCATTATCCAGCGTTAGCCGGATCACCTCTGCATTGTGCTTGGTGATGCGGGCATTAAGTACCTGTTCAATTCCAAGCGTGCCATCTTGACGGATGGTATAGCAGAAATGAGTTTTACCTTCAGCTTGTTCTGCGACCAATTCACGGAAGCTCAACATACGCCCATCAGTCAGGGCAATCTGGGTATCTCCAGAAAAACAACCGCCTGCCGAGTCGCCTTCAACAATATAAAGCTCCGACCTGCTGGGGTCTTGCTCGGAGCAATCAGCCAGCTTACCGGGCAGCGTCGTATTTTCGAGCAAATTCGCGCCGCGCCGCACCAGATCGCGCGCTTTTTTCGCCGCGTCACGCGCGCGCATCGAGGTCATACACTGCTCGATGATACGCCGCGCCTCGCGTGCATTGACTTCCAGATACTCCTGGAACGCATCCGACGCCACCTGCGACACCACACCCTGCACGTCAGGATTCATCAGTTTGACTTTGGTCTGGCTCTCAAACTGTGGATCAGGGTGTTTCACGCTGACAATCGCGGTGAGTCCTTCCAGTGTATCATTGCTGGAAAAGTTTGGGTCTTTGTCCTTCAGCAGGCCGATTTTCCGCGCATGGTTATTGATCGTACGGGTGATCGCCGCGCGCAGTCCGGCTTGATGACTGCCGCCGTCCGGCGTATGAATCGTGTTCGCAAAATACAGTTCTGTTGTCGTCGAGCTCTCCGTATACTGGAACGCCAGATCAACCCAAATGGTCAGTGGTGGATGTCCATGCCCATTCCCATTCTCGGACTCGACCACGACTTCTCGCTCTGCATATACCGGATCATGCAGGCGATCCCGGTTGCGGTTCAGATAGCGCACGAAGGAGCGCACACCGCCCTCGAAGTAAAAAGTCATCTCATGCGGAAAAGGCTTCACCCGGTGATCAACCAGCGAAATTTTGACGCCCCGTGTAACAAACGCCATCTCACGGAAACGCTGCGCCAGAGTGTTGAAGTTGAAATCCGTTTCTTCCATGATGGTCCGGTCTGGCAGAAACGTAATTCGGGTACCGGTCACTTCATCCGCTTCCATCTCGCGTTCAACAAATACCTCGGTGGTGGGAACGCCGATCTGGTACTCCTGCCGGTGGACTTTTCCATCGCGCCAGACTTCCGCCACCATCCACTCTGACAGCGCATTCACGGCGGATACACCCACGCCATGCAAACCACCCGACACTTTGTAAGCGCCGGAGTCAAATTTGCCGCCCGCGTGCAGCATGGTCAGAACCATTTGCAGCGTCGATATTTTCTCTTCAGGATGAATACCTACCGGGATACCGCCCCCATTATCGGCCACCGATACGGAGCCATCTTCATTTAACGAAATGGTAATTGCATCACAGCGTCCGGCCAGCGCCTCGTCAATCGCATTATCGACTACTTCATACACTAGGTGGTGCAGGGCACGAATGTCCGTTCCACCGACATACATACCAGGGCGCTTCCGCACCGCTTCGAGGCCCTTGAGAGCCTTAATGCTCGCTTCTGTTTGCCTCACCGCGTTTTCCGCCACAACATCCTCCTACAGACCCATAATTCCGTTTTGGGATAAACACAAAGACAGCCCAAAGGTACACGCCTGTCGGATGCCCTTGAGCATGAATTTCAGTCGCTAAATCTTTGAGGTCACTGGCCTGAAATCCAGAACTAATGTTCGATATTGGCAATTATAAAACATTCCACTCCAAAAGGCCAGTATTCGCTTAATTATACCGTGCCGGCGGGGTTACGACAACGCAAAATCGCTGGTACAATCGGGTCTATGAACCCTCAACCAATTATCACACTACTCACCGATTTTGGCCTTTCCGACGCCTATGTAGGCACGATGAAAGGCGTCATGCTGTCATCCTGCCCACACGCCCATTTGATTGATCTGACACACGACATCCAGCCCCAGAATATCCAACAGGCGGCCTATGTCCTGCTGACCGCCTTTCGCCATTTTCCACCGCATACTGTTTTTCTGGTTGTCGTTGATCCCGGCGTTGGGACCGCGCGCGCCCCGATAGCGGTTGCCACCACCTATAGCACCTATGTCGCGCCCAATAACGGGGTGCTCAGTTACATCCTGCCCCATGTTCGGGTGTTACACACCGCTGTGATTCAAAACCCGGACTATTTACTCCCGAATTCCAGTCATACCTTTCACGGGCGCGATATTTTCAGCCCTGCGGCGGCTCATCTGGCGAATGGTGTTCCCGTTTCCGAACTAGGCCCTGTCGTTCCCGAACTGATCAAATTACCCGATCCGGTGCTGGATATAAACCCATCGCGCATCGTCGGCCAGGTGCTGCACATCGATCACTTTGGCAACATCATCACCAGTATCGGCGCTTTAACATGGCAGCCTGCCGGTAGTCTCCAGTTGTCGCCTCAATTCGGTTCGCATGAACCTGTCGATCTCGCCGCCTCCACCAGCCGTATTCGGATCGCAGCCGAGACTATCCATTCCATCCGCCCCACCTATGGCCTGGTGGAGCCGGGATCGTTGGTCGCGCTGGTCGGCAGTTCCGGCCAGTTGGAAATTGGCATCAACCAGGGGCATGCTGCTCGCGCTTTGGGAGTAAAATTGAATGATCAGGTGACACTAGATTTTTAGGCCGTCAAAAAAATCTTTAGGAGCTTAAACGGTTATGGCTCAAGAACAATTTGTGATCGAAGGCAACCAGACGCTTCAAGGTGCAGTGACCATCAGCGGCAACAAAAACGCCGCCCTGAAAATGCTCCCCGCCTGTTTGCTGACCGATGAACCCGTTATTCTGCAAAACATGCCGGATATTGCCGATGTCCGTGTGACCTTTAGCATTTTGCGCAGCCTGGGCGCAGAAGTCGAAGAATTAGGCGATCATCGCGTCCGAGTCCACGCTAAAGAACTCACCACCCACAAAATTGAGCGCGAACTGACGCAGAAAACCCGCGCCTCGGTGGTGTTTGCCGGACCCATGTTAGCCCGTCTCGGCCAGCTCGAACTCCCCACCCCCGGCGGTGATGTGATCGGGCGGCGGCGGTTGGATACCCACATGCTTGCATTGGAACGTCTGGGCGCACACATCGAATACAACGGCGTTTTCCATATCAATATCGATGGCCGGTTGCAAGGCGCAAACATCATCCTGGACGAGGCCAGCGTCACCGCTACCGAAAACGCCGTGATGGCTGCTGCGCTTGCCCAGGGCACCACAACCATCCGCAACGCCGCCTCCGAACCCCACGTCCAGAATCTCTGTCATATGCTCAACGGTATGGGTGCGCAGATCGAAAATATCGGCACCAACTGCCTGATTGTTCACGGCGTAGATCGGCTGCACGGCGGCGAATTCCGCGTGGGGGCCGATTATCTGGAAGTGATCAGTTTTGTCGGCGCGGCGGCAGTCACGGGCAGCGAAATCCGCATTCGTGAAGCCGATCCCGAACACCTCGATATGTCCGCCCTGATCTTCCGTAAATTGGGTGTCACCTGGACCGTTGACGGCAATGACATCATCGTGCCCCGTTCCCAGTCATTGGTGATCGAGCGCGATCTGGGTGATCAGATTCCCGAAATCAAAGCGCAGCCCTGGCCCGCCTTCCCCTCCGATCTGATGAGCATCGCCCTTACGGTGGCGACCCAATCCGCCGGGACTGTCCTGTTTCACGAATGGATGTATAACAGCCGCTTTTTTTTCACCGACAAACTCAGCAGTATGGGCGCGCGGATTTTTCTCTGCGATCCGCACCGCGCAGTGGTCCACGGTCCGACAGTTTTACGCGCCGTGCCCTATATCACCAGCCCCGACATCCGTGCCGGGATGTCGCTGCTGCTCGCCGCCTTATGTGCGCGCGGTACCAGCCACATCCGCAACATCGGCCAGATTGATCGCGGCTATGAAAAGGTAGAAGAAAAACTGCGCAATCTCGGCGCGCACATCCACCGCGAACCCGTGCCCGGAACGTAGCTTCAACTACATCCGGGCACTTCGACCCCCAGCAGATAATCATAGGCGCTCAGGGCGGCTTTTTCACCGTCGCCCAGTCCCATCAACACCTGGAACGCGCTGCTGTCGGTCACATCCCCCGCCGCAAAGATACCGGGCACATTTGTCCGGTTGCGCGAATCCACCCGGATGAATCCGCACTCATCCGTATCCACCAACCCGATCACCAGGTTGGATCGCGGCACCAGCCGCTTTTCCACAAAGATCGCGTCCGCGAAAATCTCCTGGTGGCGTCCATCCTGTGAGGCAATCACCAGGGACCGTGCATACTGATCCCCCTTCACCTCAACTGGCCTGAATCCGCCCTTTATGACCACATTTTCAGCGGATAATACCTTGTGACCCACCGTCGTATCAAGCGTCTGTTCCGCCTCAGCCACCAGTGTCACCTGGGTTGCGATCCGGCTCAGTTCCGCCACCGCGCGCAGTGCCAGCAGTTCGTTGCCGATCACGATCACATTCCGGTCCACCATCAGCGGCGCATACGTCATCGCGCCATAACACAGCCCTTTCATATCAAAGTCTTTTTCGCCGGGAATGTTCAGCAGCTCGCCCTGCGCGCCCATCGCCAGAATCAGGCTGATGGTGTCGTAATATTTTCCGCCTGTCACATGCACCCGAAATCCGCCCTCTAGGCGTTCAATTTGGCACACCGTCGCCCGCACCCGCATAAATTCGAGGTAGTCCAGTTGGGTGCGAAACCGCTGGATCAGTTCTTCGCCAATAATCACCTGGTAATCCTCAACCCAGGGCAGCAGCAGTTTTCGATTGGTGCGCCCACCTAACCCTTTGGAGATAAAGAGCGCATCCATACGTTTTCGGACCGCATACGCGGCTGCTGCCAGTCCTGCCGGGCCGCCGCCGATAATAATCAGTTCATGCATGGCAAACTCCATCTACTCTACGTTATACCGAGCCGTGTTGTACGGAGCCGTGTCGGAGGGGCACTGCGCCCCTTTTCTCCCTTATTCCGGGGGCGGGTCTGGTATAAAACCTTCGCGCATCAGTAACTGCGTCATTTCCCGCGAACACCGGATCAACGTCGTTGCACGATCATATTCCTCCTGATAAGTGGTTTTGATCCGGGCCAGACCCTGCTCCTGCGCTTTCATCGCCACCACCGCTGCCAGATGCGGGAAAATCTCCCATTCATCCATGGTGGGCAGAATATAATCCGGCGCGATCCCTTTTTGTTCCGCCATATTCGCCAACGCCTCCGATGCCGCAATCGCCATCTGATCGGTAATCGTCGTGGCTTGCACATCCAGCGTCCCCCGAAAAATCCCCGGAAACACCAGCGAATTATTGACCTGATTCGGAAAATCCGAGCGTCCTGTAGCCACTACCGCCGCCCCACCTTCTGCCGCCTCCCAGGGCCAGATTTCTGGGATCGGATTCGCCGCCGCGAAGATAATGGCATCCTTCGCCATCGTCTTCACCCATTCCGGCAGAATCACGCCCGGCCCCGGCATAGACAAGGCGATCACCACATCCGCCCCGCGCATCGCTTCCGCAATCCCACCTTTAACTTCTTCCGCATTTGTGATCTGGCACAGGTGCCACTGCTGGACAAATTCCGCCCGTCGCAGATAAATATCGCGCCGGTGTTTGCCCAGAATCCCGTTCACATCCACCATCAGGCAGTTCGATGGATCCACCCCATACGCGAAAGCCAGCCGCGAACACGCCACGTTCGCCGCCCCCGCGCCAACGAAAGTGATCCGCATATCCGCCAGCTTTTTGCCCACCACTTTCGCCGCGTAGATCAGTCCGGCCAGAATCACGCTGGCCGTTCGCTGCTGATCATCATGCCACACCGGAATCTCGGCCCGCTGCCGCAGCGTATCCAGAATGCGGAAGCACTTCGGCTGCGAAATGTCTTCCAGGTTGACCCCACCGAACGACGGTTGCAGCAGCAGCACCGTTTCGATAATCCGATCCGGGTCTTTGGTATCCAGCATAATCGGCACTGCATCCACGCCGCCCAGGTACTTGTAGAGCAGCGCCTTGCCTGCCATCACCGGTAATCCCGCTTTGGGACCAATATCCCCCAGCCCCAGCACCCGTGTGCCGTCCGACACAATCGCCACTGTATTCCATTTACTGGTGTACTCATAAACCAGTTCAGGGCTTTCAGCAATCGCGCGGCAGGGAGCCGCCACGCCCGGCGTATACCAGATCGCGAAATCATCCAGATCGCGCACCCGGCACCGCAGCGCCGTTTGCATCTTCCCCCGGTAAAAAGGGTGCAGTCGCATGGCGTCAGCGGCAGGTTTTTTGGCTTTTTCTAATAATTCTTCTTTGGTAACAATCATAGAAAGCTCCTGAAAGCTAATTGGGGAGGTTATTTCCATTATAGGCTGATCCAAGAAAATAATTCCCCACATCCTGTGGGTTTGACTCCCCTTCCCTGAGGGAAGGGGCAAGGGGGGATGGGGTAAAGAAAATATTGGCGCAGCCATAGGGCAAAAAATAGGGTAGGTCTGTGTGGCCTACCCTGCAAAATAAGAGCGAGGGGTTACGAATTTCTAATCTCTGCCGTTGCTGGATAATGCCCCCGATGCCACCGGCGCGCGTTCAACCTGATCATACTCCAGCAGCATTGCTTGATATCGATCCCGGTACATTTCCGCGCGTGCGCGCTCCAACTGCCAGATCCGATCCAGGCTGTTTTTGATCGGTTCGAGCGCCACTTGCAGGTTTTCCATGCTGCGCCGCGCCTGTTCCATCTGTTTATCGTGGTTGCGCCACGCCTCGTCATTCGTCAGCGTGAACTGCTTCCAGCGTTTCTGGTCATCCGCGATCCAGTCGTTCCACTCCTGCCGGAACCGTTCTTCCGACAACCGCTGCATTTCGGCCACTTCATTAATCCGGCGTCCCAGTCGTTCGCTGATCCGTTCGAAATCGTCTACCGTCTTTTTCATCTGGCGGTGGGTTTCGGCCCAGGTCTCGAACCGTTCCATATACCGCCGCATATCATCATCATATTCACCAAAGCCTTTGGTGATCTCCGCCAGTTGTTGATCCCGCTGTTGTAACATCAGCGTCTGCTGATCGATAAACTGCTGAATCTCCTCGCGCCGGTCTCGTTCCGCGCCCTGAATATCGAGAATGCGCTTTTCGCTGCGCAGCACCATCATTTCCAGCGCTTCAATTTTGGGCCGCTGGGCATCAATTGTCTTTTGCACTTCGGGAATTTCCGACTGAATATCCGAAATTCGGCGGGAATCTTGGCGTCGCTGTTCTTCGAGGAAGGTCAATCGGCGCTCCGGCTCTTCCATCTTTTTCGTCAAATCTTCCATCCGCTGCTGGACTGCTGCCAGCGCCGACGCCACGCGATCCCGTTCCACCCGTGCGGCGGGCAGTTCTTCCATTGCCCGCTCCAGTTTATCGGTCCGATCACCGAGTTCTCGCACCAGCCGTGCGACACTTTCCCGTGCAATCTCCGCGCGTCGTTCGGCTTCGCGTTCCGCCATCAACCGCTTACTTTCAACGTTTTCAATCGTCTGTTGATACTCAGATCGAAGCTGCTCCGTCAGTTCGCCCTCACGCGTAATCGGCAAAAATGAGGTTCGCATGGTAGACTGTTCATGTTCCAGCCCGTCCAGGTGACGCTGAAGCTGGTTGATCAGATCGGACTGTTGAGTAAGGCGCTCTTCCAGCAGCGAAATCGTAGCCCGATCCCGGCGGCGCTCTTCATCCAACCATTCAATCATTCGGGCAGCTTGTGCTAAATCCATTGTCCTTAACTCCTACCGCGTATTTTCGCGGGCATTATAACGCTTATTTTCTGACTTGTCGCGCTAGGCTATACTTTATACTATGAAAATTGGAATCGATGCTCGTCTCGCTTATTATCGTCCCGGTGGCATAGTCGAATATACGCGCCATGTGATCCAGGAATTAGCCGCGCTGGATCAAACCAACGAATACCGCGTGATTCAGCACTATCGCCATATCGAGACCCTGTCCCCTACCTTTCGGCGTTTGAATACCCACACGCCGAGTCATCACCGCATGGAACCGTGGAGTCTCTCCATCGAACTCGCGCCCTACCGCCTTGATCTGCTCCATAGTCCCGACTTCATCCCGCCCCAGCATGGCGCGCACCGGCAGATCATCACCGTTCACGATCTCCATTTTTTACACTATCCCCAGTTTATGACAGCCGGAAGTCGCCGTTATTACAATGATCAGATCGCGTGGGCGGTTCAGCGTGCTGATCATATTTTAGTAGACTCTTGTGCTACGCAGAACGATCTAGCCAATTTACTCCAGGTTCCCATCGAAAAAACAACCGTCCACATGCTCGGTGTGTCTCCCGCCTTCCGTCCCCTGCCCGACGACGAACGGCGCTCACTCCGCCAGCAGTTAGACCTGCCCGAAGCCTATATTTTATTCGTTGGGACGTTTGAGCCGCGCAAGAATATCCCTGGTCTGTTAGATGCCTATGCCCTTCTGCGCCAGGACTTTCCCGATACTCCACCGTTGATCCTTGCCGGACGCCGGGGCTGGCTCTATAACGAAATTTTCAGCAAGGTTCGCGATCTCGGTTTCCAGGATCATGTGATCTGGCGCGAAGCGCCCTCCCCCGACGATCTGCTGGCGATTTACAATTGCGCCTCTATGCTCATTTTGCCCTCGCACTATGAAGGTTTTGGCCTGCCGATTCTGGAAGCAATGGCCTGTGGCATCCCCACCATTGCCGCCAACCGCAGTTCGCTGCCCGAAGTCACGGGCGATGCGGGTTTGCTCGTGAACCCCGACGATCCCGCCGAAATCGCCCATGCCATGCAGCGCGTGCTCACCGATGAGGTCCTCCGGGCGCAGTTGTGTACATCAGGTATCGCGCGCGCCGCAACCTTCACCTGGCGTAAGACCGCCGAAATAGTCTTGCGAACGTATCACGAAAGTTAAACCACCCATGCGCATCCTGTTTTTAACTGCTCAGTTGCCCGAACCACCGCATGCAGGCGGCGCGTTACGCACCAGCGGCCTCATGCGGGGGGTACATGCTGCCGGACACACAATCCATTTGCTCTCCTTTGCCGACCATGAATCCACCGCCGGACTATCCGCTCTCGCTGAATACTGTGCGGCTGTCGAAGTCGTTCCCCCGCCGCACCGCACCATCACCGTCCGGCTGCGCGACATTTTTTTCACTCGTTTTGCCGACATGCAGCGCCGTTTTTATTCCCCGGCCTATGTCGAAAAATTAACGGCCTGTCTCACCGCGCAGCAGTTTGACCTGATCCAGATCGAGAGCCTGGAAATGGCCGCCTATTTGCCCCTCATCAGGCAGTTACAGCCGCACACGCCGCTGATCTACGATTCCTTCAACGCCGAGTACGACTTGCAGCGCACCATTTTTGAATCCGAGCGCCGCAGTGTTCGCGGTCTGCCGGGCGCGCTCTATTCCTTCATCCAGTGGCGTCGTTTGTCGCGTTTTGAGCGCGAAGTCTGTCAGACGGTGAATCATACTATTGCCGTGTCCCAAACCGATGCGGATGCTTTTGCGCGCCTCGTGCCCAACAGCCCGGTGAGTGTGGTGCCTAACGGCATTCATGTCGCCGACTACACCGCGACCACCAGCCCGCTTGACCTCGGCCCCCATGCCCTCGTGTTCACTGGGTCCATGTCCTACCGACCCAATGTGGATGCGGCGTTGTGGTTTGCCAATCACATCCTGGAACAGATTCGCGCCCGCGTGCCGGATGTGCGTTTTTTTGTCGTCGGCAGCCATCCCCACCCGCGCCTGGATGCGCTCCGCGAGCGCGATGACATCGAGATCACCGGCTGGGTTCCCGAAGTGAATTCGTTTCTTCATGCGGCGGCGGTTTATGTGGTGCCGCTCCGTATGGGCAGCGGCACGCGCCTCAAGTTATTGCAGGCGATGGCCGCCGGTCAGGCCGTCGTATCGACGCCTATGGGCGCGCAGGGCTTGGATGTGCGTGATGGGGTTGAACTTCGGCTGGCTGATACGGCTGACGATTTTGCCCAGGCGGTGATCGATCTGCTGCAAGATCGCCCCCGCTGTCAGAATCTCGGCCAGGCGGCGGCGGAATATGTCAAAATCAATTATGATTGGTCGGTGATCGTTCCCCGACTGCTCCAGATTTATGATCGGTGTGATCAATAATCTGTGATCTATGATCGGCTCGTGGAGGAAAAACATGGTTAAACAACAGGCTTTTTGCCCCCCGGTGGGTGCGCCAGTTCGCCTGCACGATTATCCTACCGATTTTTCGGCAGATTATGACGACAAGGAAAGTGTCGAAAAGCCGCTCAAGCGTGCTCGCAAACGGATGGCTGAATTGCAGGAAAAATTATACGCCGAACACCAACACGCCCTGTTGATCATCCTTCAGGCGATGGATGCGGGCGGCAAAGACGGCACCATCCGTAACGTGATGTACGGCGTTAATCCCCAGGGTGTCAGCGTCACCAGTTTTAAAGCGCCCACGCCCGAAGAACTCGATCACGACTTTTTATGGCGCGTTCACCAGCACGTCCCTGGACGCGGCATGATCGGCATCTTCAACCGCTCCCATTACGAGGATGTGTTGATCGTTCGTGTCAACGAGTTAGTGCCCAAATCCGTCTGGAAAGCCCGTTACGATCACATCAACGCCTTTGAAAAGCTGCTCTCCGACAGCGGCGTTACCATTCTCAAGTTTTACCTCCACATCTCCGAAGACGAGCAGGAAAAACGCTTTCAGGCGCGGCTGGATGATCCCACGAAGCAGTGGAAATTTAACACTGGCGATCTCGCTGTGCGCGAGAAATGGGATGCCTACATGGACGCCTACCAGGATGCGTTATCCCGCTGCAATACGCCCCATGCCCCCTGGTATATCATCCCCGCCGACAAAAAGTGGTACCGCAATCTGGTGATCTCCGAAATCATTGTCGATACGCTGGAAAAACTGAATCCCGAATTTCCAGTCCCCGCCGAAAATCTGGACAATATCAAAGTCCCCGACCTCGAATAACGTCACACACCCCGGTAGACTACCTGCCGGGGACGTTTTTCGCCGCTCGTTCCGCGATGCTCAATATGCGTCCTTCGTAGAGGCGTCGGCTTGCCGCGCCCGTTTTGCTCCTCCTTTCTCCGCGTGCGGAGCAAGGAGGCCGGGAGGATAGGGGTGAACCGCCTAACGCCTGTTTTCGCCTTCATCCCGACTGCATTATTAACCATCCGAGTTAGTCACTCAAGTTAGTTATCGAAGTTAGTCACTCAAGTTAGTCGGTCACGACCATGACATCCTCGAACATTCGTGCTATTCTGGAACTAGACTCACTGCACTTTTCCAGCTCAAAACTCACGACGCGAAAAGGTATTTCGGCCCCTCCGCAGTTTATGTAGAATCATCGAATACAGGCACAGATCGGGATCACTCATGGGTGCCGCCATTGAAACGGTCAGGGTACCCCTGGTGGACGCCGGTGATCGGAGAGGTGTTGGTAGCCACCATACTGGCCCCATTGGCAAGAAGTAAGCAACGTCAGGTGTCCGCCGGAGGCGCGTCGGGTAACACGCCAGGATAGAGGGTATGCTTCTCGAAACTGTCTCCTGGCGAGGAAATCCATTCTATGTTCAAACTACTGCGTATGGCTAGTCTCTTAATTGCCCTGCTGGGGTTGATTATCACGGCGTCGGTGATCCTGGTGTCTGGCAACAGTGTGCAGCACGTCGTTTCAACCAGCCTCTGGCTTGTCTTCGAATCGAGTCACGACGGCGACTGGGAAATTTATCGGATGCGGCCCAACGGCACGCAACTGCGGCGTCTCACCATCAGCCCAGGGTTTGATGGTAGCCCGGAATGGTCACCAGATGGGCAGTGGATCGCCTTCATATCGGAACGTAACCGCGACCCGGATACCTATTGGAAAAGAGTCGATTATGACATCTACCAAATGCGGCCCGATGGTAGCGAGCAGCAGCGTCTCACCACCACTCTAGGAAGAGTGATCGATCTTGCCTGGTCCCCGGATGGCCAGTGGATTGCCTTCACGACAAACGATGATACTTACTACGAAATCTATCGGATGCGCTCCGATGGCAGTGATATACGACATCTCACCCGCGCCACTGGAATGGACACATCTCCTCAGTGGTCGCCAGACAGTCAGTGGATTGCCTTCGAGTCCTGGACTGATGATGGGGCACCATACGGCAACAAAGACATTTACCGGATGAGGGCCGATGGTAGTGATATCATCCGCCTCACTACCACCCCAGGGGACGATTGGAATCCCCTGTGGTCGCCCGATGGGCAGTGGATCGTGTTCGTGTCAAAGCGCGACGGCCCCTGTGGAATCTACAGGGTGCGACCTGATGGTACCGACCAGCAGTGTTTCACTGCCAAACCAGCCTATGATAAGTATCTCCAGTGGTCACCTGACCATCAGTGGATCGCGTATGTGACATACAATTGGGAAGTCTACCGGATGCGCGCGGATGGCAGCGAGCGGCAGCTCCTCGCCAATCTTAGATGGGCTACAAATGTCACCTGGTTACCCGATGGACAGCACCTTGCTTTTTGGGCGAAACCTAATGATAGGTGGGAACTTTACCAGATGAGAGCGGATGGCAGTAACCAGCAACGCCTCACTACCATCCCAGATAGAAGTGAAAGCATTCGGTGGTCGCCGCCGTTAAAACAGTCGTGGCAGACGTGGTGGGCCCTGGTGATTGGTGGGGGATTGGTGGCCACCGCGCTGGTTCTGTTGGTCAGAAGTAAACGGCGTCGGGCATCTGCTGGAGAGGCGTCGAGCAGCGCGGCGGAATAGGGAGGATGAATCTGCGCTATGTTCAAACTACGCCTGACCAGCCTCTTGACCGGTTTGCGGGAACTGACATTATTGCTCTGGTGATCCCGGTGCCAGCAAATTGCGCGCTGCGCGCCACACGAATTGCGAAAGAGTCGGTATTTCACGTCGTGAAAATGACAAAAAAAACGACTTCCTGCCAGTATCTCCCCCCTTTCCAGGATGGTTTTCCCCTCAAAAGGGCTAAAACAAGGGTCTAAAGGGGGGGGGGTATCAATCGGATTTTGGAGTAGTTTCAACCGGCGACTCGTTTCGGTACGTCACCATGCCGGGTTTGCCGCCCTTGATCTTGCGTACATATTTGCGCTTGGTGACATCCACCAGCACCTTGTTTTCGCTTCGCGCCGTGCTGTAATACGCCGCCAGCGCTGCCGCCCGCTGCATCACATCGTCGGGCACATCGCGCCCGCTCGACTTGATGATCACATGCGCGCCCGGCACGCCGTGAACATGCAGCCATAAATCATCCGGTCCGCCTTTATCAAACGTCACGATCTCGTTTTGCCGTGAATTTCGCCCCACCCAGATCACATAGCCGGAATCGGTAGTTACTTTCAGCGGCCCCGCTTTGCTGCCGCCTGGACGCTGCGTACGGGTGCCGCGCCAGTAGCCGCCCGCTTGCAGCGCATCCTGCACTTCACCGATCTCTGGCCAGTTCGCCGCCAGTTGCAAATCGCTTTCCAGTTGGCTGAGGTAATCCAGTTCCTGCTGTGTCGCATCCACCAATTGGGGAACACCTTCCCGCGCCCGTTTCGCCTTGTCATATTTCTCAAAATACCGTTGGGCGTTTTCCAGCGGCGTCATTTTGGGATCAAGCTCAATTTCCAGTTCCGGCCCATCCACTTCATACTGCGCCCGCAGCACCGTTTGTCCCCGTGTCAGGTTGTACTGGTATGCGAGCAGCAGTTCGCCGCTGTGCCGCAGATGTTCGAGCGCCGCTTCATCCTGCAAGGATCGTTTCAGCGCATCCAGCTTCTTTTGGATGCGTTCTTTCGCCTCGCTGATCATCTCCTGCACGGGCTTTTTCGCCGCGTCGTAAGCATCCTCGCCCACAAACGCGCCATAATAACCCTCCACCGCCTTGCTGAGTGTTTCCGTCGGACTCCACTCGCCCAGATGTGTCACTTCATACGCTGAAAACGCGCTGATCGCCATCTCCTCAACCGCGTTTCCCGCTTCCCACTGGCCATCCTTGAACGCGCCGAACAAATCCTCGATCACGTTCAACAGTGTGCGCGGGCTGGTATCCGCCGCTTTAGTATTGATCGCGCCGGTCGCGCGAAAAACCACTTCCTTCGCCACCTGCGGACTGAATCCCAGCAGTTTATCGGTCAGAATCTGCCGTGTTTTTTCCCCGGCCTGGTTGTTCAGCAAATCCGCCAGCAGCATCAGCGTCAGGCTGTGCGGATCGCGTTTGAGCTTTTGGGCTGGCGGCGGCGAATACGGTTGTCCTGGTAAACTGATCCGGAATCGGTTATCCTGCGGACCCACGCGCCGCAAACAATCCACAATCGTTTGGTCATCTCGCACTAACAGCAGATTCGCCCGCCGTTCCATCGGCTCCGCGATCAGTTCGAATGTCCCTTCCGGCCCATCAATGTCCAAAATCAGCACCCGTTCCCAGTCTGGCTGTCGAATATCCTCAATTCGCGCCCCTTCCACATACCGCCGCAGCAGCAGCCCCAGCGGTGACGGTTTTTGCACGCCGCGCCGCAGTTTTTCGCTTGCCAGGTGAACCCGTGCATACTGTTGGTGGGCACTCAGCAGCAGATAATGCCGCTCGTGTTCGGCGTACACTTCCATTCCAATCGTCTCATCATCGACTTCGAGCGTATCCTGAATCCGTCCGCCCACCAGCCGTTCGCTGAGTTCATCCACCAGTGCCATAATGGTTACAGCGTCAAAGTACATATACACGTTCCTGTGAATAGGCCTAAAGTCAATTCGTCAATTTTTTGGCCCGATGCTACAATGCGAAAGAATCATTAACGATTAAACATGATGCGCATCGCTATCGGATCACTGAACCCAGTTAAGTGTAACGCAACTCGTGCAGTTTTGGCTCCTCTTTATCCCAATGCCGAGTTTGTTTGCCAGGAAGTCCCTTCCGGCGTGCGCGCCCAACCCTGGACTGATGCCGAAGCGCGAACCGGAGCCTTCAACCGGGCACAGGCCGTTCTTGCCCAGACCGGAGCCGATTGGGGTGTTGGGTTAGAAGGTGGTGTGCAGCAAATCGAATTCGGCCTGACAACCACCGCATGGTGTGTGATTGTCGATACCGAAGGACGATTAGGTCTTGGTGGTAATTCGTGTGCGCTTCTCCCGCCGGTTGTAGCTGGTTGGCTGCACAGCGGCATGGAACTCGGCGCAGCGATGGATCGCTTAATTAACGAACAGAATACTAAACACCGTGATGGCGCTATCGGCATTGTGACGAATAATCTCGAAACGCGCCAAAGTGCTTATGAAACAATTATCCGGTTGGCGCTGGCCCCATTCCAGAATCCAGCCTGGTACCCTTTATCCGAAGGACGCCACCCAGCAGGGGAAAAGTGATTATGGGAAAACGATTTGTTTTATTCACCTTTTTAATGATCCTTGTGATTAGTGCTTGTGGCAGCGATGACAAGGGCGACTCAGGTACTGCCAACCGCCCCGAAGTCCGCCTCAAGGTCGGAAGTCAAACGTTTGATGGTGCCGAATACAGCTATTGTTGGCCGCAGAAAAAAGGCGATGTTTCATGCGATCTGAATGAAACCGCCCTCGAAAGCGCCGCGATCAACATTCCGGCGGGCAGCGAAACCCGCTTTGTGATCGAAGGTGATTTCGGCCAGCCCTTGCGTTTCACCGTCACCCCGCTGGATGGTCAGAGTGCGGCCCCTGCCGACTTTGGTACGGCTACCGAAGGCCTCTACGTGACCAGCCTGACCACCGGAGTCGCGCGGGTGCAGGTCGATGCGCAATACGCCGATGTTGAGGGTGAAGCCGCTTATGTGTCCTATGTGTTCGCGCTTCAGCCCGCCTCGGAGGTTGCCGGACAGCCTACGTCCATGCCAACGGACAGTGAGATCGAACCCACTGCCGAAACGTTGGCAACAGATGCGCCGGCTCCCACCGCTTCGCCTACTGTACAGGCGACAGTGATGCCGACAGCCGCTCCCACCGAATCGATCCCGCCGCGTGCGGAAGCAACCGGTGATCAAACCAATCTCCGTGCCGCGCCCGATCTGGAATCTGCGGTCATCGGCCAGATCGCGCCGGGCACGTTGTATCCCATTCTTGGTGAGAGTGGTGAATGGTATATGATCGAGTATCCGGGCACCGCCGAAGGAATCGCCTGGGTTCATGGCGGGCTGGTCCAGCTTACCGGAGAAGTAACCTCGATCCCCATGCTCAAGCCGGATCAGGTGCCCACGGTTGATACCTCACTTATGACGGAAGAAGCGTCAGCCGCAGCGACGGCGGAAGTGACCGATCTCACGGCTGAATCCACCGAGATGCCTGTTGCAACCGCCACACCGACGAAAGCGCAGCCCTCACCGACCAATACCGTCGCTCCGACTAAAATGCCGGATACTCCTGTTGGGCCTTCGCCAACGCCGACCACGGCTGCACCAGTCGCCTCGCCAACTGGCATCGCCACTGTGCAACCATCCGCTGCGGGCATGTCCAGCAGTGTACCGTCCTTCACGCTCAAATTTGCAGGCCGTGAATATTCACCGCTTGGTTACGAATACTGTGAGCGGCAGTCTACGGGCGAACTGTTGTGCATTCAACAGCCCGCTGCCAGCGGCACCACCCAGCGGATTACGTTACAGCGCAGTTCCGCCGCCCAACTCCAGATCGGCGCAACCCGCCCAACGGAAGTGCGTATTGAATATTTGAGTGATACAGGCTTGCCAACGGGCCAACCGGAAACTCTGCGCGGCGACAACACGATCCTGTTCACCATTATGCCAGAAGCCGGAACCTATATCATGAGCATTCGCGTGACCTGGATCGATCAAACGGCGACCTATTTCTTCCGTGTCGCAGTCAATGGCTAAGCACTAAGGGAGCGCGCGTTCGCTCCCTTGGTACTTCCTCCTGTGCATGCTAAAATTAGCGTGGAGGATACGATGAGCACATCCAACCCTGTCGAAAAACATCAGCGGGAAGTTCGGTTCCGCATCATCTTGCCGGTGCTTCTGCCCGCCGTGTTGTTGATCGTGCTGCTCGTCCTCATGGCTGTCGGTGTCGCCGCCGATGTTCTGGTCAGCAAACAGATCACATCCGCGGCGAGTCTCTTGTTTACCATCTTTATTGCCATTCCCCTGGTTCTTGTTTGTATCGTGCCTTATATTCTGTTAGCGTTTCTGGCTGTTTTTGCGGGCCGATTTTATGCGAAGGGGCGAACGCCGATCCGCTTTTTGCGGCGCACAACCGAACAGATTTCAACCCAGACTCAGCGTCATGTCCCCAAGCTGGCGCGCCCTTTAATTGGACTCAATGTGTGGCTGACACGCTGGGAATACCGGGTGCGCGGCGCACAGAACCCGGTTTTACCGCCTGGAAAGGACATTATTCATGAGTGAGATAGTCAATAAGAACGATGCGGATTGGAAACCTAAAACCTATGCCATCGGCGGCGTGACAGGTTTGTTCCTCGGCTTACTGTCCGCTTATCTTTTTGCGCGCGCCTCCGAAGAATCCGAAAACGGCCCGCAGAAGGTGAAAACGTTGGATATTATGCGCCTCTCGGTGGCCCTCTTGGCCCTGGTCCGTCAGGTCACGGATCTGGGTGCCAGCGGCAAGAAGTAGCATGATCCGATCCTCCCAGAGGATCGGATTTTCTTCTACGATGTTCCTTCAGCCCCTTCTTTCCAGGTTGCAGCCCTGGGCGCGTTCCAGCGTTTTTTTGATTCGCCTGTTTTTGCTGTTGGTTGTGTTACGTTGGCTGGCCCCTGCCCCGCCCCAGCTTGAACTGGGTCCCCGCCAGACGGTTGAAACCCTGCACTCCAAAATTTGCGTCCATACTCGCCTCGATCTGGAAGTTGAAGAATGGAAGATTCAGCGCACGCTCAGTTTGGTGCGCGAAATGGGTGCCAGCACCATCGTCGAATTTTTCCCCTGGCCCTATGTTGAACACCAGCCCGGACAGTATGACTGGACCAATTTTGACCGCATCATGCGCCACGCCCATAATCAGGGCCTGTCCGTGATCGCCCGGATGGGTTTGGTTCCCGATTGGGCGCGTCCGCCTGTCCACGAGAAAGTTACCACGCTCCAATATCTGCCCTATGATCGTTTTGATGACTTCGCGGCTTTTGTTGGTGCGTTTGTTGCCCGCTATCGTGAGGATGTGTCCGCCGTCATCATCTGGAATGAGCCGAATGTCAACCGTGAATGGGGTGATCGGGAAGTGGACCCCGCCGCCTATACGGAACTGCTCCGCGTCTCCTATCAGGCGGCCCACGCCGCCAATCCGAATATTATTGTGCTGGGCGGCGCATTGGCCCCAACCTTAGCGGATGACGAAGCCAGCACCAGCTTGAACGATCTGCAATACCTGGAATTGATGTACGAGGCAGGCGCGGCGGATTATTTTGATGCCCTGGCCGTTCACACCTACGGCATGACCTATCCGCCCGACGCCGAACCACAGCCGGGCACGGTGAATTTCCGTCGCGTGGAACTGGTGCGCGACATCATGATCCGTTATGGCGATGCGGATAAGCCCGTTTATATCACCGAAAGCGGCTGGAACGATCATCCCTACTGGGTTAATGCCGTCCGTCCCAGCCAGCGTTTGGCCTACACCCTGGAAGCCTTCGATAGGGTCGAGCAGTGGCCTTGGGCCGAAGCCCTCTGTCTGTGGATCTTCCGCCAACCGCTCGATTCCCATAATCCCCGTGATGCCTACTATGCCCTGGTTTCGTCCGACTTCTACCTGAAGCCGATTTACGAAGCGCTCCAGGCGTATGCACGCGGCTGGGAAAATCCGTATGAAATGCCATGACTAAACTTCGCCAGTGGGTGTATCACTATCGTATCGCTGTCCTGCTGCACGCCATTCTGTTTGCCGCTGTTGTCGCCGTGTGGGTCTGGACTCGCCCCGGTATGCCGTTTGGTTCCCAGGATGTGACATGGCACCGCAGCCAGGTGAACCGCGATCTTTATGTCGGGCTAGACCCCGAATACCCGCCGTTCACCCAATGGACGCCGGATCAAATTGAAGGGTTAGAGGCTGATCTCGCCCGCGAAATTGGGGGTCGTTTAGGCGTTAAAACGACCATCCTCATTATGGGTTCTGATGGCCTCTATGACGCCCTTTTTACGGGATATGTTGATATGGTCATTTCAGGGCTGCACGTCGATCCCTCGCAGGAGGAATGGGTTTATTATTCAGAACCCTATTTTGACGGCGGGCAGATTTTGGTGTCGCGCCCCACCGATCAATACCAGGAAATGAAACAACTGGACGGGAAAACCGTTGCTGTAGAATTCGCTTCATCCGGTGACACGGAAGCCCGGCGCTGGGAACGGCGGCTGCATTCCCTCTCCATCCAGCGTTATATGCTGCCCGCCGAAGCGATGCAAGCCGTGTTGGATGGCGAAGCCGATGCTGCCTTAGTCGATACCATCAGCGCGCGTTTTTTCCTGAAGGAACAGACCGGCCTGACGATGGCTAACGAGACGGTTGTCCCTGAAGGTTACGTGATTGCCATGCGCCAGGCCAGCTTCAAACTCTGCCAGGAAGTCGAACACGTGCTAAAGGACATGAAAGACGACGGCACGCTGGAAGAAATTATCTCCCGCTGGTTATAAGGTCAAAATAGCCATCAGGACATATCAATCAATCGTATCCCGTTGGTGCGCTTTCATATCCTGCATATCGCCTGTCGGGATATACAGGATTCGTTCGGCCACATTCGTTGCCAGATCACCAATCCGTTCCAGATGTTGGGCCGTGCGCAGAATCCCAAAGGATGCGGTGACCTTCTTCTCTTTGGTCGCCTTTGCCAGGTCTTCAATCACACGATCCAGGACCTCAGAAAACAACGTAGCCAGCCGTTCATCCTGAACCGCCAGGTCTTTAGCCAGCTCGACATCACTGTTGCTATAAGCGAGAATGCATTGATCCAACATCGTTTTGACCAGATTCGCCATCCGCGTCAGTTTACCAGGGCGCGGTTGGGACGGAGCCTTCAGAATATGGGGAATAGTTTCGGCTATATCCTTCACCTTATCCCCCATCCGCTCAAAATCTACGATCATATTCATCGCCGCAAAAATCGCCCGCAGGTCGCGTGCAGCCGGTTGCTGAGTAGCGATTAACGTAAAACAGGACGCTTCAATCTCGAAACGGGTTTCATTAATTTCCTGATCCCCGGCAATAATCTGTTTGGCAAGCACCGGATCCAGTGTGTCCAATACCTGAAGTGCCAGATCAAATTGTTTGCTGACCAACGTCCCCAACTTAAGAACCTGAGAACGTAAATCATTCAAATCCCGGTCAAATTGCTCTCGCGGTGACATTTGTTTACCTCGTCTATTGAAGGGCACACACTATGAAGTGTACTAGAAACGTGCTCGAATGACGATTATCCGTGACGGCCTGTCACATACGCTTCGGTTAGCGCTTCTTTCGGCTTCGAGAATATTTGGCTGGTTTCATCAAATTCGACCAGTTTGCCCAGCCAGAAAAAGCCTGTCTGGTGCGAAACACGCGCCGCCTGCTGCATGTTATGCGTCACGATCACAATCGTATAATCCTTGACAAGACGGCGCATCAGTTCCTCGACGTGTAAAGTGGCAACTGGGTCAAGAGCAGAACACGGCTCATCCATCAGAATCACATCCGGTTTGACCGCAATCGCCCGCGCAATACAAAGGCGCTGCTGCTGTCCTGGATTCAGGTTAAGGGCCGATGAGCGCAAACGGGACTTGACCTCATCCCACAGCCCGGCCCCCTCCAGACTCTCGCGCACAATTTCATCCAGATTACCATGCTGGGCACGAATACGCGGCCCAAACGCGACATTATCATAGATACTCTGCGGAAAAGGATTAGGGCGTTGAAAAACCATCCCTACACGCTGGCGCAGTTCCACCACATCAATATCGAGATCGTAGATGTTTTTACCATCAAGCAGAATTCTGCCCTCAGCGCGTGAACTTTTGATCGTATCGTTCATCCGGTTCAAACAGCGCAGAAAAGTAGATTTGCCACATCCTGATGGGCCGATGAGGGCGGTAATCTCATTCTGTTGGATAGTCAGGTTAAGGTTGATTAGCGCCTGGAAATCACCATAGAAAAAATTAAAATTCCGAACATCGATCTTGGTGGTCATTACCCGAACCGTCCTGTGACATAATCTTCGGTGCGCTTATCATGAGGGGTTACAAATATTTGGGTGGTATTGCCCACTTCGATCAATTCCCCATTCAACATAAAAGCCGCGTTTGTCGCCACCCGTGCCGCCTGCTGGACACTGTGCGGCACCATGATGATCGTATAGTCGCGCTTCAACTCATGCAGTGTATCTTCAACCATCCCCGTCGATAGCGGATCCAACCCTGAAGTTGGGTTATCCAGAATCAACACTTCCGGCTCCAACGCCAGACTGCGCGCAATACAGAGGCGTTGCTTTTGCCCGCCCGAAAGCGAAAAAGCCGATGAATCCAGGCGATCTTTTACCTCGTCCCACAAAGCCGCGTATTTGAGCGAACGCTCGATCCGTTCTTCAAGGATAACCTTATCGCGAAGGCCAGCCATTCGTGGACCATACGTCAGGTTATAACGAATGCTGCCCGGAAGTGGCGTCGGAACGGCAAAAACCATCCCAATCCGGCGGCGCAGATCGGTGATATTGACAGTGGGATCAAACACATCCACCCCATTGAACAAAATAGTTCCCTGGTAGGTGCCGCCCTCGCCTAATTCAGATAAGCGATTAAAGAGGCGCAGCAGAGTCGTCTTACCGCCACGTGCCGGACCAAAGAACACAAATATCTGGTTGCTCTCAATATCCACTGAGATATTTTTGAGCGCTTCCAAGCCATCAGAGAAGGTATAAAACACATTTTGTACGGATATTTTGGGAGCCATCACCATCTACCAATCCCGACGCCGGCGCATGCGTGTGCGAATCAAACTTGCAACCAAAGTCAAAGAGAGAACCAATAACAGCAGCACGAGCGCTGTACCATATTGGATGGACATCGGCATGCCGGGCACCTGTGTTGCAATCACATACAGGTGATACGGCAGCGCCATTGTTTGGTCTGATAACGAGCGTGGCAAATCAGGCACATAAAAAGCAGCAACGGTAAAAAGAATGGGGGCAGTTTCGCCCGCCGCCCGGCTCAGACCCAAAATAATACCGGTGAGGATGCCAGGAATCGCATGCGGCAGCACTTGGTGGCGAATAGTTTGCCAGCGCGTAGCCCCCAAACTCTGGCTGACGACGCGAAACTCCTGTGGAATGGCGCGGATCGCTTCTTCCGCCGTGCTGGTGACAACGGGCAGCGTCATCAATCCAAGCGTCAACGACCCTGCAATAATGGACGTACCCAGGTCCATAAAGAGCACAAATGCCCCCAGGCCAAACAATCCATATACGATGGAAGGAATACCCGCCAGATTGATAATCGCCAGCCGCACCCAGCGCGTCAGGCGGTTGTTGCCCGCATATTCCGCCAGATAAATCGCAGCGCCAATCGCCAGCGGAATACATACAATCGATGTGCCAAGCGTCAGAATGATAGTGCCCAGAATCGCGGGCATGATTCCGCCTTCGGTCATGCCGTTACGCGGAGCCGCTGTCAAAAATTCCCAGCTTATAGCCCCGATGCCTTTAATAATGATGAGCATGATCACCAGGATGATCGGCAACACGACCACTGCCGCCGACGCCGTAATGATCCCGACTGCCAGGCGTTGCACTTGTTGAGGTTTCATAGTTGACCTCCTCGGCGGCGCACAACCTGACCAACCAGGCGGCCCGCAATGGAGTTAATGGCAAATGTAATCAGAAACAGCACAATACCGATACCGAATAACACGCTGTAGTGCAGGCTCCCCTGTGACACTTCGCCCATTTCTGCCGCGATAGTAGCTGTCATGGTGCGGACGGGAGAAAACGGCACATCCAGCCCTAGATTGGGAATATAAGCTGCATTCCCCGTCACCATCATCACGGCCATCGTTTCGCCAATCGCGCGTCCAATACCGAGCATGACGCCCATCATCAGCCCCGAACGTGATGCCGGGAGAATAACGCGCCAGATCGTCTGCCACTGCGTTGCTCCCATCGCCAGCGCACCGTCACGATATTCTTTGGGCACGGCATAGAGTGCATCTTCGGAAATGGAAATAATGGTGGGCAGCGCCATATAAGCCAGGATCAAAGCGCCCGTAAACGCCGTCAGGCCGGTCGGTGCGCCTAAGTCCTGAATGAGCGGCGCAAGCACCATCCAGCCAATAAAACCAAGCACAATCGACGGGATTCCGGCTAGCATCTCAATCAGGGGTTTCAGAATTTCGCGCTGCCAGGATGGAGCGATCTCGCCGAGATAGATCGCCGTCAGAAGGCCCAGCGGCACGGCAATGATCACCGAACCGGCTGTCACCACCAAAGAACCAACAATCAGCGGCCACAGGCCATAATAGCCTTCAGTCGGATACCATCTTTCCCCGAATAATTGGCGTAAAGGAATGTCGAGAAAGGTAGGCAACCCTTCCCGCACCAGAAACAGGAAGATCAACCCAACGATAAAAATGGTTGAGATGCCTGCTCCCCGGATCAGCGTTTCAATCCCTAACTCCATCCAGTTTCGCTGCTTCCAGGTTTGACTCAAAGCACGGAAACGGGTGAGTCCGGCTTCATAGCGCTGCTTGAAAATTTGTGCCAAATCCACCATATTGCTTCACTCCTGCGTGATCGGCACAAAGCCGGATGCGGCTACAATTTGCTGTCCTTCAGGACCGCGTATCCAATCCAGATAAGCCGCAATCGCATCCGAAGGTTCGCCAGCAGTATACATGTAGAGATTGCGGGAAAGTGGATAAGTGCCATCCGAAGCCGATTCAATACTGGGCAACACAGAGGGAGAATCACTGCTTTCGGCTACCGCAACGATCTTTTCGTCTTTCGTGACATACCCCAAACCATCGTAGCCAATCGCGTTCGGGTTACGGCTCACCTCACTGGTAATGCCCACTGATGAGGGCATCATAAGCGTTTCAGCCGCAAAAATAGCAGTATTCTCTGCATCACCCTTCCGTACCACTTCCTCAAGAAAGTAGACATGTGTACCGGAATTGCTCTCACGTGAAACCAGCACGATGGGAGCATCCCGCCCGCCGACTTCTTTCCAGTTGGTGATCCGGCCAGTATAAATATCCGCAAGCTGATCTATCGACAATGCATCAACCGGATTATCGGGATTGATAATGATCGCCAGTGCATCAATGGCGACCACAAATTCAACCGGCGTGATGCCGTTTTCCTGCGCCGACTCGATTTCATCAGATTTAATCTGGCGCGAGGCATTTGCAATATCAACCGTGCCGTTGATCAGCGCCGCAATGCCGGTGCCAGTGCCGCCACCTGTCACCGCAATGGACACCTCTGGCTCTACTTTCTGATATGCTTCGGCCCAGGCGAGCGCGATGTTAACCAGTGTATCCGAACCCTTATTTTGAATGGCGCGTGAACTGCCCGAATTATTGGTGGCTGATGTTTGTGTCTGACAGCCCACAAGGAGCAGCAGGCACGCGGCAAATATCACTAACCTTCTTAGTGGAACCAGTAAAGCGACCATTGGTATCCTGTACTATCCGGGGTTAAATTTCCGAAGGTAAAAACGAAGTTAAATTTGAACCTGTTACTTTTAACGATGAGTTAAGTAAAGTTTAAATTTGTTTAATCTTAGATGGTTTTTACGATTCTTCGGTAGGCTCCCTGGTGGGTTCCTCTGTTGCTTCCTCCGTTGCATCTTCAGTTGGTGCGGCAGTATCCGGCAACAATTTTTCGAACCAGCCCTCCACGGTGCAAATATCGCCAAATTCTTCGTAATACACCGATAACTGCCAATCAAAAATGCCGCTCTCATCCAGATAGGACATTTCAACCGGCATATTAAGCGCCTGATCAGGGAACCATTCGACCATGATGCCTGTATTCGATTCCCGGTTCCAGACGGCAACCCGCACCATTGAATTGGATGGGGCATCCGTCCATGAGAAGGCAATTTGTCCATCTGCCGGAACCTGGATACCGTTATCAGGCGCAGCAAAGAGCGAAAAGGTTGCGCATACCAGTTTAACATCCGGGGTTGGCGTGATGGTTGGGGTGAGTGTTGGGCGCGGTGTTTGGGTCGGTGGGCGTAGCGTTGCCGTATGAGTTGGCGTCCAGGTTGGCGGCAATGTGCGCTTGATCGGTGTTGAAAAAGATGTGGCTGTAAACGCAGGTGTATCTGTTGAGCGAGCAGATGACTGGCGGCTTATAGTATCATCACTACACGCCGCCAGCAGAATGGCAATGAAAACTAATAACCAATTCTTATTTCGCTGCCGATTGAACACGATCACCTAAACGCCGTTCCTTCCCTGACAGGAGGTTATAAATATTGCTGCGATGCCGCACAAATACCATATAGGCAACCAGCAAATAGACGCTGTAAACCGGATCCATCTTGCCGAAGCTCATCAGGATAACGATGGCGATAGCGGCAGCGGCTACCGAAGTCAGCACCGCCAGTGAGACATAGCGGGTGAGCAGTATAATTAACATGCCCAGTGCCAAAACTGCCGCAACCAGCAGCGTGGGAGCCAGCAGCAAAAACGTTCCACTCGCTGTCGCTGCTCCTTTACCGCCGCGAATACTGCCTGTAATCAGCGTGGCAAGAAACGACCAATTATGTCCCGCTACAGCAGCAACTGCGGCCAACACACTGGCTGCAACTTGATGATCGGGCACCATTGCCCGCGCGACTAAAATGGCAATCATACCCTTTGATCCGTCAAGCAGCCAAACCAAAGCCCCATAGTGGATACCAAGAGCACGGGCCACATTGTTGGCCCCCATATTACCACTTCCAACCTTAAAGATGTCCACGCCTTTTATACGGGCAATCAGATAAGCAGTAGGAAACGAACCAAAAAGATAGCTTAGGATGACGATTAAAATTACCGTTAACGGTTCCATGATCCAACCCCTCTTGGATAATGTTGTGTGCCTGCTGTATAAAACCCAGGTTAAATGGCTTCGATACGTTTTCAACCAAAAGAATTTTAACTCAAATTTCCACAACAGGAG
Source organism: uncultured Anaerolineaceae bacterium (assembly GCA_964472565.1). GTDB lineage: Bacteria > Chloroflexota > Anaerolineae > Aggregatilineales > Aggregatilineaceae > DATAMF01. The sequence goes on along the minus strand of CAYYNB010000012.1, from coordinate 37,606 downwards.
GCGCATAAAATTTGCTTAGAGATGCAGTCGGGTTTACACTGTATTTCAATTGCTTTTCGTTTGCCACAGCTTACTACAAAACAAGTGAGGTGTCCGAGGTGAGTCAGTCCCCAAATCTCCAAGCCCCCCGAATTGCGGTTGTGGATGACGATCCTGAATTGTTGAAATTGATCGGCATGTTACTTGGCATCATCTCGGCCGAGTCCCATAGGTATGCCTCCCGGGAAGATATCCTCCGCTACTTGGAAACGGCATCTCCTGATCTGATCATAATCGATTTGATGCTTCCTGACATCAATGGTTACGACATTCTGCGTCATATCCGCAGCCAAAATCGGTTTGATAACGTTCCAGTGCTTATCCTTTCGGCCAGAGCCGATCCGAGCAGCATCCGCCGGGGGTTGGACGAGGGGGCAGACGGATATGTGACGAAACCCTATATCGCCAACAGCCTTATTGATCGGGTGCGGCTTTTGTTGAGCCAGGGACGGCAGTCCAAGCCAACAGCGCAACTTCAGCAGGATGATTTCCCTCTCGACTAGCCGGGTATATCCAATGTCGTGTTGTGCTTAGACGCGATTGCTGCTAATCTGAACACAAAACTCGTTTGGGAGGTAGCAGGATGCGTAAGTACTCACTGTGGAGCATATTGCTCCTGATTGGTTTGATCTTGTTGACGGCATGCGAAGATGTGGCCGATACCCCATCAAGTACGCCCTCAGCCGATGGCGCTGCGGTCATGGCGGCTCCTCAGAATGATCTTGGTCTGGGAATTCCTACACGGACTATAAAGCCTATCGTGAGTTACACGCCGCGCTTTACTGCCACACCGATTCCGAGCGCCACCTTTACGCCATCAATCACACCAACCGCCACCGATACACTCGTTCCGCCGACGATTACACCGACTGTCTCGCCCAGTCCAACCCCGACCATTGAAGGGATTATCCGCTCTGCGCAGCGAGTGAACCTGCGCTCGGCTCCCGATGCAACCGCGCAAATCATCGTGAGTGTAGACCCTGGCACATCGTTAGGGGTGCTGGGTATGCAAACCGATCCATCAGGACAGGCTTGGTATCAGGTTGCGTATATCAATGATGATGGCACCGTGCAGTTGTTGTGGGTTGCTGCGAAACTGATCGAAACGGACTACCAGGAACGAATGACGCAGGCGCAGGTTACACCGGCTACTCAATCGGGCGCAACGGCGAGTCCAGGCACTCCCGGCACAGCGGCCCCGACCCGTACGCCGGGGGCAACACCCGTTCCCAGTGCGGTAAAGATTCTCGCCTACTGCGCCCAGAGAAATGTGGTGCCTCCGAAACCCAGGACCACCGATGATGTGTATATTGAGTGGAGTTGGTATGTATCCCGGCCCGAATACATGGATGAACATCTCGCCAATGCGAATTATGCGGTGCGCCTGGATGGAAAATTGTTGGAAGACTGGACCAGGTATGCTGCCGAGATGAAACGTGAGGCCGGGCGCTGGATCGTGTATTGGTACTATCCGGTCGAAAATCTCAGTGCCGGAGAGCATGAAATCACGTTTGAATTAACGTGGGATGCGGCTATTACTGATGGGTATGCCAACTTTGGACCAGGAACACCCAATACCAATAACACAGGAAACTGCACTTTTACAGTTGTCGAGCCATAACACAGACTTTCATTGCACTATGAATTAACGTATCATTGTGGAAAATTCTTAGCCTATTTCCGAGGTTTTCGATGAGCAATCCACAATGGGATGCTTTGGTGGAACAACTCCAAGACCCTGATCCAAAAGTGCGGCGCAGGGCATGCCAACGGTTGGCAGCATCTGGTGATCCGGCAGTGATCCCGTTTCTGCGTACGGCTTATTTGCAGGAAGATGATGAAAATGTCCGTCAGGCGGCGCGGGATGCACTGGCGACCTACAAAGCGATGCAGTTAGGCCGAACCGGCGGCGGACTGCCACTCAGCGAAAGCACCCTGAGCCTTCTACTCAAGGTGCTGACCGGGCTATTTGTGCTGCTGCTCATCGTGAATGTGGTTTTACGCCTGAGTGGGGGTGAAAAAGAGAGTCCTGAACCCACCCAATCAGGAGACCCCACCAACCGGGATGTTTTAGTTGCGCTTATTGAAGATCGAATTACGCGCGGACAGCAGGATGTCGGGACATTGCAAACTGCAATCACCGACCATTTTAATACCGGCGCGTTCGCCTGCGATACCACATTTAACCGCCCCGCGCCGCTTGCTATGTCCGAAGCGGATCAGCTTTACTACTCCGATCTCAAAACGGTAGGAGCAAAAGTGGATTACGCGCTCACCAACTTGCAAGCGGCCCAGATCATCTGGGATCAAGGTTGTCAAAACCAGAACGCGGATGGCTTCCTTGATGCTCAAAAGAGTTTGAATGAAGCGGAAATCCGGCTTGGCGAAGCCGCGACAGAATTGGATAATGCGGTCAAGAACCCGGCCCCGACCTATGGCCCCTCACCGACCTCATCACCCACCATTACCCTGACACCGACGATTACCCTGACGCCAACGATCACACCAACGCCACAGCCCGGAATGCCGACTGAGACTCCTCCGCCAGCCGCGGAAACACAAATTCCCAGCACGCCGGGTGAAGCAACAGTAATTGATACACCCCATCCCGCCCTTCCGACGCCGACCCCGCTGCCGCTGCCCAATCTGAAATACGATGAAATTGCGCGCAGTATGGAAAGTTGGCTGGCATTCAAGAGTGAACTCAGCAACCGGCTAGGACAAGGAACGGGGATTATTAACCTGTGGAAGCGCGCCCAGAACAGCGAAGCAATTCCAGTATCGAGTTGTGCCAGCTTTACGACATGGCCCGCGCCTTTTGCCTTAACGGTAGAGCAGCAATCAGAAAAGACCAAGCCCGGCGTAGCCGATCCCTTGCTGGATCAAACTATCGCCAAATTAAATGAAGGCCTGCAATTAGCGCTCGAAGCGCGCAGTCTGTTTGAGCCGTCCTGTAACGCACAGACATTAGCAGCCACCGCTGCTCAGGGCCTGCCAATAGCTGAAAGCGCATTGCAAGCGCTAACCGAGGCTCAACAATTGATTGAGCAGATCAAGAACCGGACGGGATAGACAATGCGCGCCCGGTCCAGCCTCGTCATGCTGCTGTTTTTGATATTACTGGGAATGGGGCATCCGGCTTTTTCACAGGGAGGAGAAAATCCTCCCGGTGGCACAACGATTCATGTGGTGCAAAGCGGGGAAACATTATTCCAAATCGCGATTGACTACGGCACTACCGTCGAAGCGATTGCAATGGCAAATGGCATCGCCGATGAAGCCTATATTTCCGTCGGCCAGCGGTTGTTGATTCCCAATGCTCAGGCAACACCGGGCGCGCTTGTTACCGTAGTAGTCAATCCTGGCGACTCACTGCGAACGTTAGCGCACACCTATAATACGACCATCGCCGACATTGCCAGCACGAATCATATCACCAATGCGGCCTTACTCTATGTCGGCGAAGAATTGGCGATCAGCCAGGGTGCAGCCGATCCCACATTGCCCAGCCCAGGAAATCTGTACTATGTCGAAGCCGGAGATACATTATACCGGCTCGCCCTGCGCTTTCATCTCTCCGTATACCAGCTCATGCGCGCCAATGATCTGAGTGTCCCTGTAATTGTTCCCGGTCAGATGTTATGGATTCCATCGGGCGAAAACAGTTCCCGGTTGTATGATCTCCCCTACCCCTATATTTCTTGCGACATCTCCCCCGTTCCGGCAGTACAGGGCGAAACGGTAGAAGTGCATTTCAAAACGCGAGGGGCCATAACCGTTTCAGGCCTCTTTATGGACTATCCACTTCAGATCATGACCCAGGATGCTGTCGATCATTACGCCCTGATCGGTATTCACGCGTTCACCGCCAGTGGAGTCTATCCGCTGACCCTTAATGTAATGCAGGCCGATGGCTCACAGGTGCCACTCACCCTCTATATCCGGGTCGATGAGGGCGGCTATACTTCCGAAGAAATCGATCTTGCCACCGAACAGCAAAATTTACTAGCGAATGATGTCAATGAGCCGGAATGGATCAAAATCGCGACCATCATGAGCGGTTTTACTGCCCAACGTTATTTTGATGGCCTAATGGGTCTTCCATCAAGCGGTGCGATTACTTCTCAGTTTGGAACGCGGCGCAGTTATAATGGAGATATGTTAAGCACTTTCCACAGTGGAACTGATTTTGGCGCTGGTCCAGGGGCACCGATCACAGCCCCGGCAGCAGGAACGGTTGTATTGGTCGAAAATCTGCCGGTTCGTGGTAATGCCACCATCATTGATCATGGTTGGGGCGTTTACACCGGGTACTGGCATCAGAGTGAAGTATATGTTGCTGTGGGGGATGTTGTCAGTATCGGACAGGTCATTGGGGCGGCAGGCTCTACTGGGCGCTCGACAGGTCCCCATCTGCATTGGGAAATGTGGGTCAGCGGTGTACAGGTCAATCCGATGCAGTGGGTTCAGCAAAGTTTCCCATAAGGATCTGAAAAAATGGCTAAACATCACACCGAACGCCCACCCATTGAGCCAATGCGTGTCTACTCGCGTGACGAAGTGGCGGAAATCTTAAATATTAGCCTGAGTACGGTGAAACGGTTGTTGGCATCGGGGCAGCTACGCGCCAGCCAACTGCCCGGCATGCGGCGGGTGTTTATTACCGGGCAGTCGATCCTTGATATGCTGGACGAAAGTGTTAAAACGGCAGCGGAGTGGAAAGCCATCCAGGATGATACGAGCGATTAGCCCCCTGTCAACCCGGTCCGAATGAGGGAGGCAATAGCGACAATGATGGTTGCAAACACAATAATCACCAAAACAGCTTGATCACCAAAGTTGATCACACCGGCCACCAACAGCCCGATCAGGAGAATGACCCCAGCAATCAACAGGCAGCCACAGCCGAGTATCCAGCGCGAAATATTGCCAACTGTCTCCGAGATGTCGTCGCCCAGGCTTTGATTCTTGCCTCGACCCCGATCCTCACCCAACCCTAACAGCCGTTCTAAAAGGTCCACGCCCGTTTATCCTTTTTACTCTGTATCGCAACATGGTAATTATAATCTTAACCAGGTCCTCTAACGAATTTCTGTTAGAAATGAGCCTCGTTCCACGATATGATGAAAGCAACCAGTCAATAACTTCTGCATCCAAAAGGGTATAAACATTCAGCAGAATCAATAAGGACTGAACCACATGGCACGTCTTATGGATGACAATACCCAGCAGCAAGTACGTAACCTGCTTTCAGGTATCACCAAACCTGTGACCTTGCATCTCTTTACACAGGAATTTGAATGCGGTTACTGTAAAGATACTCGCCAGATTGCAGAAGAACTGGCCGAACTATCCGATCTTGTCACATTACAAGTCCATGATTTTGTGGGCGAGCACGAACTCGCTGCTACCCTGCAAATCGACAAGATTCCGGCCATCGCGGTGATGGGCGAGGATGACCGGGACTACGGCATCCGATTTTACGGAATCCCGTCTGGGTATGAGTTTACGTCGCTCATTGAAGCACTGCTGATGACTGGCTCACAAGGGGTGGAACTCGATAAATCCACGCAGACCTTTATCGACTCACTGGAAACCCCGCTCCACCTTCAGGTATTTGTGACACCAACCTGCCCTTACTGCCCGCAGGCAGTGGTTATGGCCCATCAATTGGCTTTTGCCTCGGATAAGATCAGGGCAGATATGGTCGAGGTAACGGAATTTCCACACCTCGGACAGCAGTATCATGTTATGGGTGTGCCGCGCACGGTGATCAATGAAGACACCTATATTGAGGGCGCAGTGCCCCCTGCGATGCTGCTCGAAAAACTCAAGACTGCCGCCCGCGTCAAGGCGTAAGGGTGGCCCTATAGGCTTTATTTCAGGTAAGGAGAACAAATCATATGGCTGATAAAATGAAGATCGAACCGCTCGGTGCCCGCGTGTTGGTACTCCCGCTGGAAGGTGAACAACAAACTCCCAGTGGCATTCTGCTGCCGGAAACCGCCAAAGAAAAGCCGCAGCAGGGCACAGTCGAAGCTGTCGGCAGCAGCGAAGAGATGAACACCGATCTCAAAATAGGTGATCGGGTATTGTTTCCCAAGTACACAGGCACAGAAGTAAAGTTCGACGGCAAAACCTATTTATTGATGAACGAGGATGATGTCCTCGCCCGCATCAATCTCTAAATCAAAAAGCCGGGGTTAACCCGGCCTTTTTGATTCTGTATCCAAAAAATCAATCAGAGCCGTGTTGAACTGGTCGGCTTTTTCATGCATCGGCAAATGGCCCGCCCCGGCAATTTCAACTCGCTCCACATTCGGGATCAGTTCTTCCAACCGCAAGCCGTCACTGGCTGGAACCCATGTATCCTCGGCTCCCCATAGAATCAAAGTCGGAGCCTGGATGTTGCTTACTGAACCGGGCAGCGCATTTTGATCCCCATCGCGCACAACACCCAGCAGCCCGGTATCCCAGTCGGGAGTTTTGAATACCCGGCTGTAGGCATCGATCAGGTTCTGTGAAATGGCAGCATCATCGTATACTGCATCTCGGATAAGATCGCCTGCACGTGGGACAAAAATCCGCCGCAGTCCAAACTGTGCCCACCGTTGGACAAACGGAAGGTTAATCAGAATATCAGGAACCGCCAGCCCATTGTCAGTCAAGATTGCAGCATCAACCAGCACCAGTTTGTCTACTCGCTCTGGGTAGGTCAGCGCGAGATAAGCCGCGACATTGCCGCCCATCGAATGCCCGACAAAGGTCGCCTTTTCGATGTGTAGCGCATCCATCAGCCTGATAACACGCGCCGCCTGAGCGCGGTGGCTGTAATCTCGATCCAACCCCTTGCTGCTCAACCCAAACCCGGCTAAATCCACAGCATAAACATCATATCCAGCCGCCGCGAGCGTTGGTATCGTATCCGTCCAACTGGCTGTTGATCCGCCAAAACCATGAAGGAGGAACACGACAGGACCAGTCCCTGCTTCATGAACATAATAAATATCTTCGCCAGCCAGCTTCATAAATGCGCCGTTTGTATCCATCAACAGCATGGGATCAACGCTCTGCGGTCCACCCAGTGGCAGCAGATACGGCAGCACCACGAGCACAAATAACAGAAGTACGAACAGAATGGCTAGTCGTATGCCCCATCCCGGTGATGAACGAAAAACGGTGCGATTCGCCCACCATCGTTCTAGTGTAACCCGAAGCTGGGGATAGGCATCGGGATTGGGAGTCAAATCGGGAGGCATAGGCACTCTCTCCTCATAGGTTGGTTCATTATAACATAGGCATTCCCTTGTCCCGCCTTAGAGCATCATGATAAAATGAGGTTACAGCAGAGGGGAGTCAAGAGAGGATTTTTAGATGGCAGTGCAGCAGCCGGTTCATGATGTACGCCCCTCCCCCATAGCGGGCAAATGGTATCCAGCTAATCCGCAGCAGCTTGCTGAATCAGTTGATGCTTTTATTCATGCCGCAGATATCCCCCCAATCAACGGGCAGCTAGTCGCTATTCTTGCGCCGCATGCCGGCCATCGTTATTCTGGTCCAGTAGCAGGTTACGCCTATAAATTCTTGCAAGGGTTAAAATTTGACGTGGTGGCGTTGGTTGGCCCATCACACTATCCGTACCCGGCCAGTCTTATTACAACCGCGCACGAAGCCTACGCGACTCCTTTGGGCACTGTTCCGGTGGCGCATGATCTTATCAACGCCCTGCGCCAAGAGCTTCCGATTGAAGCTGTTCGCAGTGATCCCGAACATTCACTCGAAATCGAACTCCCTTTTTTGCAGCGCGCCCTCGGAGAATTTCAGTTGATCCCCCTTGCCCTGGTAGAACAATCCCTGACGCTGGCCGAACATCTGGGGCACGCGCTTGGCGCGTTGTTGGCGGGGAAAAAGGCACTGCTCGTCGCCAGTTCGGACCTTTCCCACTTCTATCCCCAGACCAGCGCTCATGAATTAGATCGAGCGATGCTCGATGCAGTGGCGGCCTTTGATCCAGCACAAGTAATTCAAACTGAAGAACGATTAAAAGGCTTTGCCTGCGGACGAGGTGCCATCGCGACTGTAATGGTGGCGGCGCGCGAACTGGGAGCAAATGCTGCGCAAGTAATCCGGTATGCGACATCGGGCGATGTTACCCACGATTACAGCCAGGTAGTGGGGTACGGCGCTGCGGTTTTTTACCAGGCGTAAGCGCTCTATGGAGCATGACAGCGTTTCCACCGGAACTCTCATCTTAGAGTTGATTTTGCTGGTCATTTTGATCGGCATCAATGGCTTTTTTGTGGCGATTGAGTTTGCAGTTGTGACTTCGCGCCGCTCACGTATTGACCAGATCGCCTATCCCCACAGCCGTTCAGCCGCAGTGGTTCACAGTTGGATCGACGACGATCACAGCAAAGACCGCCTGATTGCCGCGTCGCAGCTTGGCATTACGATTGCATCATTGGCGCTTGGTGTGGTCGGCGAAAATGCGTTTCAGTCGTTGTTCTACAAGCTGTTTTCGGGTTTTGAGGGATTATCTCCGACTCTGGAAAATGTAATACGAGTGCTGCCGTTCGCCCTATCTCTGATCATCGTCTCCGGTTTGCATGTCATCTTCGGTGAACAAATACCCAAAGTGGCGGCTTTGCGAACGCCTGAAAGACTGGCACTTACCATTGCCTTGCCGATGGAATGGTTCCGCACTGTCACGGGGCCGTTCAACCGCCTGCTGGATGCCGTTGCGAATGGTGTCCTGCGAATCTTGGGGCTGGAACATACGGGCGGTCACTCGATGCTGTATTCCGTTGAAGAACTCAAGCAAATTGTAACCGAAAGTGAAGAAAGCGGCCTGATAAAAGTAGCCGAGCGCGATATTTTGAACGCCGTATTTGATTTTCGCAACCTTGTAACCCGGCAGGTGATGGTGCCGCGTACTGAAGTGGTGATGGTTGAAGCCGACGCGCCGATCAGCGAACTAATCCAGGTTGCCGACACGTTGCCCTATTCCAAGTTTCCGGTTTACGAGCGCGATACGGATCACATTTTAGGCGTCATTTATGTGAAAGACCTCATCAAAGTGTTGGCAAACCACCGCGAAGATGCCACCCTGCGCGGCCTTATCCGTGAGGCTATTTTTGTGCCTGAAACACTCCCTGTCGATCAACTGCTGGCCCATTTTCGCGTGCAGCGCCAGCATATTGCGATTGCCCTGGATGAATATGGCGGCACAGCGGGAATAGTAACCCTGGAAGATGTGCTGGAAGAACTTGTGGGTGAAGTGCAGGACGAATTCGAAAAGGATGAAATGCCCGAAATTCTGCATTTGACTGACGGTTCCCACCTCGTCAGCGGCCTGACGCTTATCACGGCGATAAATGATGAGTTTGATTTGAACATCACGGACGAGAACTACGACACGATTGCAGGCTACGTCATGGGCCGTCTGGAACGCATCCCTGTGATTGGTGACATGGTAGTCATAGGAAAATGGTCCATTCGGGTGGATAGCATGGATGGCCTGCGCATTGATCGCCTGAAATTATTACCGGCGGCTGCGGCTCCGCCTCCCGACGCGGTATAATAGGCATTATGTATGCTGAAGTTGCCGTCAATCGCCCGGTAGATCGGACCTTCCATTACCATATTCCTGCTGAACTGGCCGGGAAAATCGCGCCAGGGCATCTGGTTAAAATTGGTTTTGGCACTGCTTTCACCACCGGCATTGTGATCGCACTGCACGAAAGTAGTCCGGTTCCTGAAACGAAACCCATCCTCGAACGGCAGGATCCGCTGCCTGTTGTGACTTCGGCGCAGATCGCGCTGGCTCGGTGGATGGCGCAGGAAACGCTGACGCCGCTTGGACCGTGCCTGTGGCTGATGCTACCGCCTGGCATGGCCAAAAGCGGCGATATGCTCTATACGCTGGCGGATGAATCTGCCGAGGGCAATACCCCAACACAGGCCCGAATTATAAGCCTGCTGCGGCGGCGTGGTCCGCTGCGTGGTCGGCAGTTGAAAAAAGCGCTGCCGCATACCGAATGGCAAGCATCCATGAACAGCTTGGTCAAGCGCGATCTGGTGCTGCGCGAACCCGTGCTGGACCCGCCCAGCGTCAAACCCCAAATCATTCGCACCGTGCAGCTTGCCATTCCCCCCAGCCGCGTTCCCAGCATTGCGCCGCGTCTGGGTCGTGAGTCCCGTCGCGCGAATATCCTCGAAGTGCTGCTGGCAACCCGCAATCACCGCCTTAGCATGAGTGCCATCTGTATGGCGGTCGGCACCAAAGAAGCCCCGGTCAAAGCGCTGGCCGAATCGGGCGATGTCCGCATTGAAACCCGCGAAACCTGGGTAGAACTGGCGCTTCCTCCCCAGGAAATGGCCGCACGGCTGGACGATGACGACTACAACCGCACGGTTGCTCAGCGTGCCCAGCGGGAAGTGCTCGAAGCGCTGATCCAGGTCGGCCACCCGTTGCCGCAGCGCGAATTAAATTCAACCGGGGTACGTGAACTCGAAAAAGCAGGCACTATCCGCCGTTGGAAAGAACCGGCAATGGTGGAATTGATCCGTTCCACCGAAGAAATCCAACAGCGGATTATCGATCTGCGTGGCAGCCAGCCCTATCTTGATATTTTGAACTATCTGGTCAAACAGGGTGAAGCCGTTAATGTGCGCGAGGTGTATGCCCAAACGGGCAGTGACCTCGCCCGTTTGCAACAGTTAGAAGAAGACGGGTTGGTCACATTTGGCGAAACCGAAACCTGGCGCGATCCACTCGTGGACCGTGATTTTGTGCCGACCCTGGCTCCCCCCTTGACCCACGATCAGGAAGGCGCATGGGATGAAATCCGGCGTTACATGGATAATGTCCACTGGGGCGAAATTTCTCCCACGCCCGAAACGCCGGGTGTCTTTCTGCTGCATGGTGTAACCGGATCGGGTAAAACGGAAATTTATCTCCGTGCCGTCGAACGCGCACTGGCGCAGGGGCGGCAGGCGCTTGTGTTGGTTCCCGAAATTTCGCTAACGCCTCAAACCGTACGGCGTTTTGCGGCGCGTTTTCCGGGGCGTGTATCGATTGTCCACAGCGGGCTGACTCCCGGTGAGCGCTACGACACGTGGCGGCGGGCGCGCACGGGTGAAATTCATGTCATTGTCGGCGCGCGTTCAGCGCTTTTTGCTCCCTTGCCCGACATTGGCCTGATCATTCTGGACGAAGAACACGACGATAGTTATAAGCAGTCTCCGCCCATCGCGCCGCCCTACTACCACGCGCGTGATGTGGCGGCAGAATATATGCGCCTGACGCGCGGCACCGTGTTATTAGGCAGCGCTACGCCCGATGTAATTACCTATTTCCGCGCCGAACGGGGCGATTACCGCCTGTTGCGTCTACAAAGTCGCGTGCTTGCCCACCGGGAACGTATCGCAGAGCAGATTCGCCGCCTCAACGCCCCCACTGCTCGTTATCATCCCACCGAAGCATCCGACGCCGTGAGTGCCGATCTACCCGCTGTCCGTGTGGCCGATATGCGGCAGGAACTGCGCGCCGGGAATCGCAGCATCTTTAGCCGCCCATTACGCACAGCGCTGAATGAGGTGCTGACACGCGGCGAACAGGCAATTCTATTTTTGAATCGGCGCGGAACAGCAACTTTTGTGATGTGCCGCAACTGCGGCTATATCGCCATGTGCCCACGTTGCAACACCCCCCTCACCTATCATGGCCCCCGTCAGGCCCTTGTATGCCATTACTGCGGCTATCAAACCGGTCAGATGACCGTCTGTCCTGACTGCGGCAGCAACCGGATCAAGAATTTTGGCCAGGGTACGGAATTGATCGAATCCGCCGTCCAAACGGAGTTTCCCTCCGCGCGTACCATCCGCTGGGATCGGGACACCGCAACAGGCCGCGAAGCACATGAAATCATTATGCGCCAGTTCAGCGAAGGCCAGGCGGATATTCTGATCGGCACGCAGATGATCGCCAAAGGGCTGGACCTGCCGCAAGTTACCCTCGTTGGCATTATCTCCGCTGATACAGCGCTTGGCCTGCCCGACTATCGCGCCGGAGAACGCACCTTTCAACTACTGACTCAGGTAGCCGGACGAGCAGGGCGCAGCATTTTAGGTGGACGCGTCGTACTGCAAAGTTACTTACCAGAACATTATGCGATCCAGGCCGCAACTCGGCACGACTATGAAGCATTCTATCGCCAGGAAATCGCCTATCGCAGTGATCAGATGTATCCCCCGTTCCGGCGGTTGGCACGGATTATTTTTCAGCATGTTACCCCTACCCGTGCCGAACAGGACGCCCGACGCGCGGCATCGATTCTCGAAGCCTCTATCGAACAGGGCCACTTCACAGCGACTGAGATCATTGGTCCTACGCCGTGTTTTTTTGCCAAACGGAATGACTTATACCGCTGGCATCTGGTGATCCGCAGCCCGGAACCGGCAGCCGTGCTCAGTAACCTGGATCTGGCCGAAGGTTGGTTTCTGGATATTGATCCGGTGGACATGCTGTAATTAAAAGAAATCGTGTATCATTATTGTAGTATTTAGGTGTGAGGGGGTTTCTGTGGGCCATACATCCGAATGGGTCAGCCTGGGCGAAGCGGCTGAAATTATCGGCGTACATCCGGCAACCATCCGTAACTGGGCCGAGCGGGGCGAATTACCATTTCGGCGCACACCAGGGGGACACCGCCGCTTTCGGCGCGTCGATTTGAAGCAGTGGTTGGCCTCACATCGCCTCACCTATCCATCTGAAGCTCAGGTTGTGGTCCAAACCGCATTAGGGCGCACCCGCCTTGAAATTGGCGATAAGCAAAAGCTGTACAACCAGGACTGGTATGAGCAGCTTTCCGCTGAAGCGCGCGAGATTATGCGTCAGCAGGGCCTTTATTTGATGGATATTCTGATGCAGCATCTGGCCAATCCCGGACAATCCGAAGCGCTTCATGCTGCCGCAACAGTGGGTGAAACCTACGGCAAACTGCTCAAAAGTCAGGGCCTTGTATTATCCAAGGCCCTGGAAGGATACTTTTACTTCAGTGATTTTCTGCTGGATGCTGTAATTCAGCTTTCCGATGCGGGTGTGCCGCGCCCCACAACCGATTGGGGCGGCTTGCTGCGTCAGGTGCAGCAGTTCACCCGCGCCATTCTGACCAACATGGTAGCGGTCTACGAAGTGGAGTGACTTATGGCCGGCGAGCCTGAGTAGGTTGAGCAGGCAGCCGCGCTCCCAACCGGGTGGTAACGACTGCGCCGAGGCCCACTGCGCCCAGAATCATCGTCGCCAGAAAGCCGATCCAACCCGTGAACCAGAAGACATTCCAGATATTGACGGCCAGCGACAACAGCACACCACCAACCGCAGCCACGACCATCGGAGGAACATCGCGTACATTCATCTTGCGCATCAGATAGCGTCCAAAAGGTTCGGCCAGTGCCACCCATCCCAGCAGCGCGAGCAAGCCCAGCACCAACCAGGCCAGCAGCACAAACGGCAGCAGAAACAGCGGTAAAACCAGCAGCAGCGAGAAAATATAGACCATCGTCAGGCCAACGGCGACCACCAGCGTCAGGCACCCCACGCCACCATTGGTAGCCGGTGAAAGGCGCACGGCCTCCGATACCCGGCTCAACCGTCGGGGCAGCACCACCACTATCAGTGACGCAAATAAGCCGCCAAACAGTGCGCCCGCAACTGTACTGCCCAGGCGCGCCTCAAAGCTGTCCTGCCATCCATTCACGCCCGACTGGAATGCACCGGAGACACTTTCGCGTGCCCCTTTATCACATTCGCGTGTCACTTGCCCGTTTATTTGAGCGCTATCACTGCGTTCCAGGCTGTCCACACAGTAACTCAAATCGCCTTCGATCTGTGCGGCATCCCCAACACGCAGAACATCCGCAATCACGACTGTATCGCCGGTTATCTGTCCATCCAGGTCCACCTGAGTGCCAATCAAGGTCGCATCGCCTTCGATGCTGCTTTCGCGCTCAAGTTCAATAGTATCGGCTACAACCATCAGATCGTCGGTACGCGTTTCATTACTCCGCAGTGTGAAGCGATCCGTCAACGAGAAGTTACTGAGATCGCTCACCTTACATGCCAGCGTCACAACCATCAGATTCAGAAGCGCCAAGATTGGAATCCACAACCGGCGGTTGTTCATGCGACCTCCTAAAGCACCTGCTGTTCGGATGCAAGGCTTGGCTTGCGCCACAGATGCCACACCCACCATATCCACAGGGCGGTGAGCGGAATAACAACGGTGAGCAAAGCCAGAAGCACGGGGGTCTTTGTGACCAGTCGCGCTAATTCATCGCCTGCATTTCCAGCCAGCGCCGCGACTGTCCCGCTGCTGTCCGTCAGACTTTGAAAAAAAGAATTCAATGCGCCCGGATTAGTAGCGACACTGAGCAGCAGAATCAGCACCACAGACAACAGCGGCAGCGTTAACAACGCCGCCGCCAACAGTCCTAAAGCCAGCCCCAGACCCATATGCCCTTTGGCAAACCCCGGCAAGGGCATTGCAGCAATGGCCGCCATCACCCGCTCGGTGAAACCGGGCAGTGGTGCGACCATCGGTGTTTCACGAATCACATGGTCCACCTGCTGCAACCGTTCCCACTGCTGCGCCGTGTCCGGTGATTCATTGATCTGGGCGTGTAATGCGTCGAGTTCTGCCGCCGACAATTCTTGATCGAGGGCGCGCTGCATCTTTTCTTCACTCATCAACTAGATCCCTCCATCGCAGGATTTAAAAAAGGTATCGGTTTCGCCTCCAACTGGTCGGCCAGCGCTTGTCGGGCGCGAAACAATCGGCTTTTAATAGCGCTTTCGGTTGTGTTTAACATATCTGCGATTTCGGCATACGATAAGTCATACCAATAACGTAAGACGACCGCCATGCGATAATCAGCAGGTAGTTGTCCCAATAATTCTTGCACCACTTGGTTTCGCTCGTTTGTTAAGGCGGCTTCTTCAGGCCCCGGCAGATCGCTGGTCAGCGCCGGATGCGGTGGCAGTGGTTCTTCCAGCGACAGCCACGTCAGCCGGCGGCGGCGAATGCGATCAATACAATGGTTGGATGCAATCGACAGCACCCAGGTTTTAAATGGCCGCTCTGGATCATAGCGATCCAGATTCGCATAAGCGCGTAAAAACGCTTCTTGTGCTGCATCCTCGGCTTCGCCGCGATCATTTAACATCCGGTATGAAAGGTTAAACACGTCCCGCTCATACCGGTGGACGAGTTCGCCAAAAGCCTGTTGATCGCCTGCGAGGGTTTGTGCCACCCACAGGGAATCGTTTTCTTGGCTCACTATCACCCTACCTCGTCAACTTGCCCCTACTATCATCATATACGCAAACCATCATCGATGGTTGCATACGTCACGAATTAGCGTAGAATGCGGACTGTGTTCACCATCTAAAGGATTTTATTCATGGCTGTTATTTACCACGACTCAGATGCCAATCTTGGCCTGTTGATGGATCGCAAAATTGCTGTACTGGGTTACGGTAACATGGGACGCCCAATTGCGCTAAATTTGCGTGACAGCGCTTTCCCTGTACTGGTTGGCAATCAAAATGACGATTATGCTGCCCAAGCCTACCGCGATGGATTTGAAGTCAGTTCCATTGCGGATGCCGCGCGGCGCTCTGATTTGCTTTTTTGTACGCTGCCCGATGAAATCGCTGCCCAGGTGTATCTCCAGGATATTGCCCCTGGCCTGCGTGAAAACGACACGCTGGTATTCACCTCAGGTTATAATATCGCGTTTGGATTTATCGAACCGCCGCCGTTTGTCGATGTCGTGCTGGTTGCGCCGCAGACAGTGGGCCAGGCAGCCCGTGAAGATTATCTGTCAGGGCATGGCTTTCCCAGTTTTGTTGCGGTCTCCCAGGATGCATCGGGCGATGCATGGCCGCGGATCTTGGCTGTTGCCAAAGCATTAGGGGCCTTGCATCGCGGTGCAGTGGAGCTGACATTTCAGCAGGAAGCCGAACTCGATCTGTTTATGCAGCAGGCCTTGCTTCCCGCCTTGTATGGCGTGTTGCAGAATGCCATAGACGTACTGAACCGTGAGGGTTTCCCACCCGAAGCAATTCTGCTCAGTTTGTACCTTTCCGGCGAACTCGGTTATATCATTTCCAAGTGGGCTGAACAGGGTGTGATGCCCAGCATGCACATGCATTCCCTTACCGGGCAATACGGCATTCTGTCGCGCATTGAACGGTTTAAAGAAGTCAAATTGGAACGCCAGATGGAAGCCATTTTGGCCTCTATCCGACGCGGCCAGTTTGCCCAGGAATGGGCCGCCGAATCGGCTGACGGCTATCCGCGTTTGCATGCTCTCCGCCGCCGTTTGGAAGGCATGTCGATCTGGCAGCAAGAGCAAAGAATAATTGATGATGCCAACAAATTGGAGAGTTAAATCGGTTCGATCTGCGCTTCGGTCCAGGCATCATACAACCGCCGCAGTTTGGATACAACCGGACCGACTGCGCCGCTTCCAATCGGCTGCCCATTGATTCGAGTGATGGGCACCACACCGCGCCCGCTGCTGGTTAACATCGCCTCAGAGACGCGCGAGATGTCTGTTTCAGTGATTCCAGTCATCTCGACGGGTAGCACCGCCGGAGCAATGGTACAGATAGCCTTGCGCGTGATTCCGGCGAGGACACCCTCGCCGGTAGTGCGTAGCACACCGTCTAACACCGCATAAAAATTACTCGACAGCCCTTCGAGCAAAAGGCCTTCTTTGCTCACCATAATGCCCTCGTATATCCCTACCGGGAGGTTTTCCTGGGTCGGCTTGCGTGTGGTCATCCAATCTGTGGTTTTGACTGCCGGATTCTCGCGCACAATTGGCACCGTGATCACGTGCGCCCCTTCCCGCAGAATCGTTTCAGGCACGGTCTGTAACGGTTCCAGTGCCAGATATAGACATTCAGGCTTATCAGATGGTACGGTGATACGAAACTTAGTATCCGCATACCCGGCTTCGTGCAGCAGCTCGCGTAATGCGCTGCGTAGTTGGGGGCGGTTCAGATGCAGATCAATAGCCGCCAGCCGCGCCGATTCTTCCAGCCGATCCAGGTGCGCGTCAAACAGCAGCGCTTGATCACCATGAAACGTGCGCGCCAGTGTATAGACGCCGCGCGGTTCATGGGCAGCCGCTTCACCAAGTGAATAGACTTGGTAATCAGTGGGTTTCAAGCCTTCAGTGGACAGGATAAATGTCGGAATCGGTTGTTTTGCTGCCATCTTTTCCTCACGGTGCATATGCTGCGACGACGCTGGGTAGGGTATCCATCGCCGGAAAAGCCTCTTCATTCCCTGGCACATGAATCAGCATTCCGGTAGACCGCCCGCCATCCAAACCGAATGCAATATTTAAATCGAGTCCGCTGCTCATCAGCCAGTCTTGCAGTTCGGCCAGCGAAACAAATCCATAGGGGATGCTGATAAACAGGATGCGCCCTGTCCGATCCTGTCCAACTGCCGTTCGCCGTGAGCGTTCGTCAAAACCATCGCCTTGTGGGGCCATCACGCCGCCCGCTTCAATCAGCATCGGGAAGCCCTGCACCGCTTGCTGCAAGCCTTCCCCCCCATACGGTTCGCCCACCAGCGAACGAACCCGTGTGCCACCTGCTGTATCCACCTGAAGCATTCCCCCAAATCCGCTCAGGGTTTGCCCCATAGCCGTTCCATCGTTAATGATCAGGCCGAGCGCATGATCGGTTTCGTCAAAAAATGCGCCGTTGACAATCAAATCCGCGTCGGGAAGCTGCGCCTGCCATTCGTCTAATAACTGAGGATCGCCGGGGCGGTAATGAACCCGCAGCACGACCACCGACGGATCAAGGCGGATCACGACAGCTTCAGTTTTCAATGCGCCGGTTTGAACCGTCATATCGCGCCGTTCCATGCCGGGGGCTAACGTTTTCCAACCCTCCGCCTCAGCCGGACGCGGCGTAGATGCAGGTGGAGTCCAGGTTGCATCCCCAGTGACTCGTGCCAGATTACAGCCTAAAAGCATCAGGCACCCCGCCAGCACAATCGCCCGCCGGGGCATCGAACCAGATGAATGTAAAATCATTTGCCGCCGTCGTCCTCGTCATGCGCCGAACGCTTGCGCTCTAACAGCTTGGCCGCCAATGAACCATCCGCCGTTTTGCTGGAAGGTGTAACGGTTGAAGGCCGGCGGGTTGTCGCTTTTTCTTTGGTCTCAACTGGTTTAGGAGCAGCGCGCGGTGCAGATATTTCTTGCTGGGTAGTCTGTGTGCTGCGTGCTCGGCTTTTGGCATCCATCAACCGTCCCATGCGCCCTGCCTCAGCCGTTTCCAGTGCTGGTTGGCGGCTTGCCAACCCTGGAATCGCTTGTCGCATTTTTTGCAGGTCACGCTTGGTGAGCACCAACCGCCGGACTGCCACATCGAAAGGCAGCAGCAGCAGTGCCGCTAACACGAACCAGGGCCAGATCGGAGTCGCAGCTTGTTCCTGCTTGAGATTATGCGCAAACACATCCGCCGGATTCTCCCGGAGTGACGATCCATGAGCCACACGCGCCAACTGCTGAAGCAAATTCAGCCCGGCATTTTGCCGCTGTTGGTTCATGTCAACTCGATATTCTGCCGAATAACTCAATACCCACCCGCTGTGTGAACTGACGTGCAGCGGAGTTAGTACATCCGCGTTTTCCGGCGTACCGCCCGCCACGGTGATGAAATATGCCCCTTCCGCGTCTGGTTTAAACGGCGCTTCATACCGTCCTGGTGCCGTCTGCCGCAGTTGTAACGTGGTGGTTTCTAGCCCGGTTGTGACTATTGCAGCATCCAATTGCAGGCCGTTGGCATAATCCCCTTGGTTATCGCGCACATCAACCGTCAGAACTGCCTCTTCGCCGCGCTGCACCACCTGCGATTCAATGTTGGCGCTGTCGTTCTGGGTGATCGTCCACAGAATCGTCTGAGTCCAGAAATCCGCATATCCCGCCCAATCGACCCAATCCGACGCCCAGCGCGAGGTCGCATCCGATGTAAAAGCAACCGCGCGGCCCAGCCCATATTGCCAGGAAGCGAGGAGTGGGTCTAAATCCAGCTCTTCACGCGACACGATAGAATCATCAAGCATTAACGTTGGACCCGCAGTCAAAATGACGGCGGCAGTTTCTTTGGGGGTCGTCGCAATATACCCCCGCACCGGCGGAACACTGCTGAACTGCGTGATCAAAGGACTCTGCGGCGCAGTAATGGCAGGCACAAATCCGGCCTGCCCTTTTATCTCATCCGCCTCAACAATATAAGAACGTGTTGCCATCATCGTTTCAGCCGTAAAAATAGCGGGGATAGTTGAAACATCATACGCCAGATGAAACTTGCCATGCCCCGCAGCGGCAGCATTTTCGAGCCAGCGCGCATAGTCTGTGCCTATCGCAACCACCGAAGTTGTAATGCCGTAGTTTTGATGCATCCGGTCAATCGCTTCAGGAATGCCGGTTTCATCCGCGCCGCCATCCGTCAGCAGGATGATATGTTTGAGATCCGACTCATCCTTGCTCAAAACGTTGTCAGCCGCCAGCACCGCTTCCCGGATATTCGTGCCACCGCCGGGACGCAGCGAGCCAACAATCCCCTGCATCTCCCGGCGGTGAACATCATCCCCTATATCCTGCAATTCCAATACCCAATAAGCGCTCACATCAAACGACAGTACGCCTGCGCGATCATCCTCATTCAGCAGATCAAATGAACGCACGATGGCTTCTTTTGCCAGTTCGAGATTCGAAACACCGCTGGGGCTGGCAATCTCCATACTGCCGGAGCGGTCAATCACAAATAACATCGTCATTTTAGGGATACGTCTTTTATCTTTGAGGCGCATTTCCACGGGGAGCGTTTCTTCGAGGGGCGTCTGGTAGTACCCACCGACGCCATAGCTGCTCGGCCCACCGATAACAACCAGCCCGCCGCCCAGGTCCCGCACATAGGATTGCAGGTAGCGCATTCGATCTTCGTTTAGATCGGTAGCCGACACATTCGCCAGCACGATGCTGTCATAGCTGCTCAGCGGGGCCAATCCGATAGGCAGATCGTGTGGGTCCTGCACATCTACCACCAGCCCCGTTTCTTCGAGCACATTTTGCAGCGCTTCCACTTCGCGGGGGTCTGTCGTCACCAGCAGCACGCGCGGCGTCCCGGTCACTTCCGTGAAGGCCGACAGTTGGTTGTTCTGGCTGAAGTTATCCGCGCCGTGTGGCTCCACCACCACGCGCAAATCAACAAACCCCGGCTCATTCAAAATCAGGCTGAACTGATCCCCGTTTTCATCAAGCAGCGGGTAGGTATGTTCACCTTGTTGCAGTTGAATTTCTTCGCGGTAAACCACATTGCCCGCCACCAGCAGACTCAGATCAGCAACCCGATCCGGTTGACTGCTGGCCAGTGTCACGGTGGGGAAAAAACGCTGTCCTTCGCTCACCGTGCCGGGCACATCGAGCGCCATAACCAAAACTTCCGCCGACTCTTCAACCGGATCGCCCAGGTATACATAATCCACCTGGACATTCGTCGCGTCGGCCAACCGCGCGACCTCTTCAGCGTTCCCTACGGTTTGTTTACCATCGCTCAAAACCACCATACGTTTCGCGGTATCAGCGGGAAATAAGGCCAATGCTAACCGCATCGCTTCAGCCAGATCGGTGTTCAAGCCGCTGGGAATCGAGCGTATTTCCGGCAGTTCAATCTGGTCGGCCATCGACTTTTCGACATACGCATCCGCGCCAAACACCACGACCGCCGCCTGATCATTATTTCCCATTTCCTCAACCGCATCGCGGACAAATTCCACCGCTGCCGCGCGTGTTTCAAGGGTACTGTCCGAAAAATCGAGCAAAAACACGACGCCGAGTTTATCGGCGGCTTTGTGAATTTGCGCGCCCGCCAGCCCCAGGATCAGCAGCACCACCAGCACCAGCCGGACGATCAGGCTGCTCAAATCCCGGCGGCGGCGGTGAGCTAAACGCGGCCATCCCACAAACAAAAAAATGGGGATCAGCAGTAACAACCAAAAGGCGCTCGGATTGGTAAAACTCATACTCGCCTCGATAATCGCATTCGGCGGCGTGTCGTTCGCCTGCTAGGACGTTTTGGGGTGCTCTTGGATTGCGGTTCCCGGCTGCGCCATGCCGCCATCGTGATCCGGGGGATACGCTGCAAGGAGCGATGATACACCCACCATTCGATAACTAATGCCACCAGCCCGAACGCCGCCACCCAGGGCCAGAATTCACGCCGGGCGGTTTCTTCGCGTGCATCTTGTTCAATCGTTTCTGTGCCGATAACCACACTGTTCACGGGGTTGATCTGGCTTTCCACCGGATCAAACAGATTTACGGCAAACCACTCAGACCGGATCGCCCGCCCATCGCGGCGCAGTTCGGCTTTATACAGGCCTGGCTGTGTCGTATCCGCAAACGATGTATCCCCCTTATCGCGTTCCAGCCGTACCTGTTCCCCGTTGGGCCGCGTCACAACAATTTCATCCGCCTCGTCCATATACCGCACCATGACGGGTGCCCCCGGCGCTAAACTGGCCGTCGCATCTGTGATCCGCGGCGGCGCGTACCAGCTCGCCAGTTCAGACATCATAATCGGCCATGCCGGTTGCAGCACAAAATCCGTGTTCGGATACCGGGCCTCAAATGGCAAAATCACCACCTGACGGTTATCCACTTCGCCCGCCACAACCAATGGATACCCGCCCGTATCGATCAAAACAGTTGCCCAGTCTATATCGCTCAGCGGGCGAAATTCATTCAGGCTGATTACTTCCAGAAACTCGCCCACGTTCCGCACACGTGGATCATCCGTATGCGCGACCAGTGGTTCTTCCGATGGGCGCAGATTCCCAATGCTGAAAAAGTCCGTGCTGTGCGGTGGGTTTACAATCATCACATCGCCGGGCGGCAGCGTATCGGGTAGCCAGCTATCGAACACATACAGATCGAACGTCTGCTGCTCTGGGACACCGTCCGCCGGTGTCGTTTCGTATAACTGCACCCCGCGCAAACTGCGGAAAATCTGCCGCAGAAAAATATTATCCTCTGTGATCAGCAGCACCCGCCCCGCGCCTGATCGATCCCGCACAGCATAAGCGAGATCATCCGCTGCCAGATAATCATCCACCGGAGCGGTGCTGGGTTGGGTCAGCCGCGCCACCAATGTATCAAAATTTTCGGGTAGTTCCTGGTTATACACATCCATGTAATTGTTTGCCGGGATGGTGTAACGGTACGCCCACTCAATCTGATCACTGCCGTTCAAGCGCCCATCCAGCACCACATCGGTATCTTGATCCCCGTAGTTGCTGATACGGATGAATAATTGCGATTCTTGACCCGGCAGTGCGCCCGTTGAGAGTGCCGAAATAGCGACATTATTGGATGCCTCGCCCACCTGCACAAACCGCACATCTCCCGGCACGGTCGGCAGATCAGAAGGTAAGCCGCCATCACTCACCACCACCACCTTGAGTTCATCCACGCCCACCGCGCCCGCTGCGGCCAGCGTCATAGCGGCCATCCAGTCCGCGCTGACATCACTCGCTTCTGCCGAGCGAATCGCGTCACGCAGCACCAGTTTATCGCGTGATGCAGCAGCCAACACTTCGGGGACCGCGCTCACCTGAATCACCGTCATCGTGTCATCTGGCCCCAGCGTATCAACCAGGTCCAGCCCTATCTCACGCGCTTGATCAAACCGGCTGGGATCGACATCGGTGGCCTTCATACTGGCCGACGCATCGAGCAGCAGCACGATCCGCCCGGTTGTGATCGTTTTCACCTCGGTGAAGGGGCGTGCCAGTGCCAGAACCAGCGCCAGCAGAATCAGCAGTTGCAGCAGCAGCAGCCAGCTAAATCGCAGCCGTTGCCAGGGCGCGTTAGCTTCCCGATCTCGCACCAACTGCTGCCACAAAAACGTGCTGGAAATCGGCATTTCCGTGCGGCGCAGGCGCAGCATATACAGCAGCACGATGGGAATCGCCAATGCAGTTAAGGCCAATGCCAGCGGCGTAATAAAAGAGAGCGAAGGCATAATTTATCGCACCGTTATCTCCAGGGGCAGCATCACATGATCGCCCCCTTCTACCAGCGGAATACGCTTGGTCCAGTCATTGGGATCATACAGGCCCACTTCAATCTGCGCCTGTCCCTGGTAATCTATATCCGGTTTAAAAGCCAGCGCATAGGTATCGATCAGATACTCACCCGCGACCCAGCTTGTAGTAGGCCGGAGGCCCTCCAGCGGCTGTTGATCATCCTGTGCGATCACCTGCCCGTCCGCGCCTAACAGGTGCGCAAACGCTACCAGCGGAATATCCGTTGTCGCGCTCGCCTGCCACACCAGGGTGAGTTTCAGCGTACCCGGACGGGTTACGGTAGTTGCTTCGATGTTAAACCCTTCCAATACCCCGACGCCCTCAAATTCCGCGCCGATAGCCACATCGAACGCGGGCGCGGCAAACAGGTGCTCAGACTTCTCAATATTATACGCGGCCAGGACAATCGGTTCAGTATTCTCGGCTTCTAACACCAGCGTGGCTGGCCCACTTGCCTCAGCCGGAATAGTGAACACATGCCAATCCTGGCTGTAGGTTGCCAGCGCGCTGACGTGCTGTTCACCGAATACAGTTCCATCCTCACCGCGCAGCGCCAGCGCCGCGCCGTTCCAGACCTCGCAGCATGTCCCTTCCCGCCGCCAGTATAAGATAATACGCAGCTTCTGTCCCGGATTCAGAACCCCGCCCAGAGCATCGTGCCCGATCAACTCAATACTGTCACGCACCGGAATATCGACAGGTACCGCGATTTTTCCCTGGAATGTATCGATCTGCGTGGTACCGCCCAGTTCAACCGTGCCGAGTGAATGCACCTGCGCTTTGGGCTGCTGGGGGTTATACACGGCGATTCCTACTTGATACTCACCCGGCGGCATGCCATCCGGCAGGCGCAGCAGGCTGAACGCATCCCCCTGATCGCCCACCTCCCAATCCGAGGTTGGAGCCTGATCGTCCTGCCGAATATCGGAATCCCGGCTGACAAGCGTTTCGCCCGGCGGATCAGTGGTCAGCAAGCGCCCCGACACCCGCCAGTCATCATACACCGGCTGCCGCAGCGTCCAGACTGTATGCACACACACCGCCGGACTGCCTCCCACCGCTGTTGTTTGTAACGTCAGCGGCCCATAATCCCCGCGTGTTTCGCCCATCTCCACCAGCGCGACAGGCCGTTCGACCCAATACCCCTGTGTCCCGATGCCCTGCACTACGAATCCATTATTCGCCCGCCGTCCTGCCGACTCTAACAGGCAGGGATACATCCCGCGCCAATCAGCGGGAAGTTGGTACCAGTCGATCAGTTCAACCCGCACCGGACCCGCACGCCGTTCGAAACGTTTTTCCAGGGCTGCGTTGATTTCCTGCATCGCCGTTTGTATGCTGCTGTGCAGGTCAATTTCGACCATTTCCGCCCGCATATCGAGTTTACCGGCATAATACACATCCAGGGCAGGTTCCCAGCCGTAGGGAACGAAAATCACCGCATCCTCCGGCAGCGTGGCATAGTAGCGCGCCACCGCTTGAAAATCGTCATGCTGATACTTCGGATTATCCAACAATTCCGGCAGACTCGCCCCAGCGCTTCCACATGCCAGCGCTAGCGCCCCCGGAATCGCCAACCGGCGGAGTTCCAGCGGCAGATGATTCACCGCCAGCGCGACTACCATCAAGGCCGCAGGCACGCCAGCGATATAATACCGGGGATGGAAATCAATTCGTGCCGCCAGCAGTTCAACCGTTGCCAGCGCCGGAATAATCAGGGCCTGTGACACCACCAGCAGAGCGGCGCGCTGTCGGCTCTCCGCCAGCAGGATTCCGGTGCTCACCAATGCCACCAGCCCGAACAAAGCGCTGGTAATCATTAATGCATTGTCCGCCCCTACCAGAGTTGGCAGCGGCGCAAAGTACCCCTGCCAGATGTCCCAAATCAGGGCGGGATTCAGCGCGGGCGGCGAATTGAGCGGTGTCCCGCTTGGATTCTGGTTGAGCACCCAGGGTAGATAAACCACCAGCGCGATCACTTGCCCGCCGACCCAGAATCCCAGGTTTCTCCACTGCCGCCGGTACAGAAAAACCGTGCCCACCGTGAGATTCAGCCAGCCCACCACCGGAACACTGAGATTGTGCGTATACAGTAGCGCCATTTCCGCCGCTAACACCATCATCCCCGTGCGCCACCGGATCGAAGCATGCTGCGTCTCATGTAATATGCGTTCCGCCAGCCCCAACAGGATCAGCGTGAGCAGCGGCACACCGGCATACGCCCGTACTTCCCGCGCATACGCCCACAGCAGCGGTGAGGCAACCAGCAGAAACCCCGCCAACAGCCCAATCTCCCACCCTGCCCAGCGGCGGATGAGCATCGTCGCCAGCGTGATCGTGATCAGGTCCAGCAGCATCGATCCATATCGCAGTGCAAACGGGGTTTCGCCCACCCCCAACCACAGAAAATGAATGAGGCTGTAATAAACGGGTGGCGTGTTATCATCCGGGGTGTTGATCGGATCGCGAATCGCGCGAATCGACCACGCTTCATCGTGCCAGATACTGGGCTTGTTGAGGTCCCAGATTCGGATTCCATACGCGCCGATCAGCAGCACGATCAGCAGCATGAGTCCAACGCGCGATGACAGAGGGCGAACGTGCCTTTCCATCAACGAACCACACTGATCCGGCGCAGTTCTGATAAGATGAGTTGTTCCCAGGGGGTGTTCGTTTCAACCGACAGAAAATGGATTCCCCGTCGCGTACAGTATGCGCCGATGTCTGCTTGCCACGCCTGAAGCCGCTGATCATACAGCTTGAGCATTTCCGCATCAATGGTAACATCCTGTGGAATCCCCGTTTCAATATCCACCAACTGGAGATCACCCACAATCTGCGGATGGACTTCATCCGGCGATAACACCTGAATCACCGCGACCTCATGCCCCCGCCCTTGCAACGCTTTCAGCCCATCTTCAAATCCCTCCGGCGACATCAGATCAGAAATCACCACCACCAGCCCGGTCCGTGTGGTCGAGATCGCCCAGTCCCGCAGCGTCTGATTCAGGTTGACTGGGCCGCGTGTATACAGCTTTTCCAGCCACGTGATCAAATTGAGCATCTGTGCCCGGCCCCGCAGCGGTCCCCACCGCACGCTGCCATCCTGCCGGAAAGCACGCACCACCACGCGATCATTCGTCCCCAGCGCGATATACGCCAACCCCGCCAGCAGCCGCCGCGCATACAGAAATTTATGCTGTGCATGTTCTCCCGCACGCGGCCAATCCATGCTGGCCGACGAATCCAGCAGCAGATACACCGCCAGGTCTTCTTCATCTTCCAGCAGTTTGATAAACGGGCGTTGCAGCCGGGCGTAAATATTCCAGTCCACCCGCCGCAGATCGTCCCCGCGTACATAATTCCGGTAGTCCGCAAATTCGATACTCGTACCGCGCTTGGACGAACGCCGTTCACCCTTAATCGCCCCGGACCGAATCCGGTTGGCGACCAGGGTCAGCCGGTCCAGTTTCCGCAGCGTTTTTTCATCAAAGAGACGTTCTGCCATACGCTAGCCCTCTTAAGAGGTAATGTCCTGTCGTTGGAATAACCCCGATGTCAGGCTGATCAGACCAACCATCCACATCGCCAGCACCACCAGCGAAAACAGCAACGTATCGCTGTGGTAAATATCTGTCCCGGCGAAGTTTTCGAAGTTGATCGCGTTCGGTTCATTGCTTCTCAGCCAACTGGTAACATTCAACAGGTTGTAGGTTGGCGTGAGCCGATAAAGCAGCACCAGTTTGGGTATATCAAACAACGAGCCAACAATGATCAACGCCAGGATGGAAAGCCCTTCCGCCGCTGTGATAATCACCCCGGCCACGACACCCCCCAGAATCGAGCGTGTCAGCATCGCCGCCAGTGCCGCATAGCCCGCCGCGATCATCACCGCCGTAAAACTGGTAGCCGCTTGTAGGGTATAGTCACCAATAAAGTTGCGTATCACTTCCCCGGTTGGCTTCGGGCCATAGGTGCCCCCGGCCATCGCAACCAACAGCCAGGAACCCAGCGCCAAAATAATCGACATCACCACAAAAGCCACAATGACAAACGCGCCTACTGTGAAAAACTTAGTCAAAATGATCGCTAGGCGGCGGTTGCGCGGCACCACGCTCTTCCACGTGCCCCATTGATATTCCCCCGCGAACACGACAGCCGTAAACCCGACCAGAATCAAACGACCAATCGTTGGATCATTCGGGAGTTCCCATACGGTAATCGCCTGATCAGTCCACTGTGTGGGTTCTTCGTTGAAGCTTTCTCGAAACGTGGATGAGAGCGCCAGAATTGCCGCAATCACCAGCACAAAACCAAAAGCGCCAATCGGAAAAATCCAGATCATGCACCCCGCTACCCAGCGATTGCCGGTCACTTTGTACCATTCGGCGCGGAATAAATTAAGCATCCTGTTTCACCTCCGCCCCGACCACCGACAGGAAATATTCTTCGAGCGTCTGACGCTGGCTGGATACTTCAAAAATATCAATTCCGTTCTCGACCAACTGCCGGATCACAAACGGTGTCTCTTCCCGCGAAGCCTTGACCATTAGATGGTTTGTATTCGTAGCAATCGCCCACTTGTCGCCCAGCACACCGGCAGCCTTATCCAGCGGCGTCGCCTCTACCCGAAGCTGCGCTTCCGTGCTGAGCAAATCCTTCACCGCCCCTTCGCGCAGAATCTCGCCCTTATGAATAATCGCCACCCGATCACACACCTGCTCAACCTCGCCCAACAGATGGCTGGAAAGGAAAATAGTTTTACCAAACTGATCGGCCAGATTACGGATAAAGTAGCGAATCTCGTGCATTCCACTCGGATCAAGGCCGTTGGTTGGCTCATCCAAAATCAGCAAATCGGGATCATGCAGCAGCGCCGCCGCCAAACCAAGACGCTGTTTCATACCGGTGGAATACCCTTTGACGCGCTGTTTCGCCCGCTCCAACAGGCCGACCTGCTGCAAAAGCGCTTCAATCCGCGCCCGATCATACTGGTTTCCGGTCCGCGCCAGCACTTCGAGATTACGTCGTCCGCTCAAAAAAGGATAAAACGCGGCCCCCTCGACCAGCGCCCCGACGCGCCGCAAAACACCATGCCGTTGGTGAACTTCCTGTCCATAAATATAAGCGCGCCCCGCGCTGGGGTGAATCAGGTCCAGCAGCATACGGATCGTCGTGGTTTTGCCTGCACCATTCGGTCCCAAAAAACCGTACACCTGCCCGGCACGAATTTCAAGATTGATCCCTTTGACCGCTTGGACACGTTTTTTCCCGCGCCCAAAATTCTTGTACAGATTGTCGGTCCGGATCGCAATCGTATCACTCATGGTTGGATTGCCTTTTGTATCGACAACGGCACTACGCGGATCATCAGCAGCACCTGGAACACCCGCACGATCAAACCCATTCGCACCGCGCTGTTCATATTAGGATCGCGGGCCGGGGCCAGCAGTTGCTCGAGCAAAGCGCGCCGCTGCTCGAATGGCAGTGTCGGCTGGTACTCGGTGGAAACCTGCCACAATGCAGCATACAGAAACCAGCCCGCCTCATCGTGCATCGTTGTGAATTCAGTTTCCCATGCTTTGACGTGCTGGAAAGTAGAT
Organism: uncultured Anaerolineaceae bacterium; assembly: GCA_964472565.1. GTDB lineage: Bacteria > Chloroflexota > Anaerolineae > Aggregatilineales > Aggregatilineaceae > DATAMF01. The sequence continues at coordinate 8,781 of CAYYNB010000012.1, read as the reverse complement.
AGCGCCTCAAACGTAGCCGCCAATCCGCCCGCCAATACATCGCGGACAAAATGTTCCCGATCCGAAGTATAAGCCCGCCATACGTCCTGAATGGCGAATGTTCCAATTGACCCCGAAGCCAATGCCGCTGCAAAAAAGCTGTACTGCTTCGACGTGAGCTTGCTCCGCACACCGCTTAAATAGACATAGAATCGCTCGGCCAACTGCCGAGTTGGTTCATCCGCGCCGGACGCCAACAGATGGGGATGCAGGCTCCACACATCATCCGGTGTCGGTTCAACCAGGATACGCTTCAATACGCTGTCCAGGTTCATGTGGGTTTATTTCGGAATTTCAGCCAGCAGGTCTTCGATCACATCATCGGACCGTACACCTTCGGCTTGGCCTTCAAAATTGAGCAGAATACGATGGCGCAGTGCCGCCGGAGCCACCGCGCGAATATCCTCGAATGCGACATTATAGCGGCCTTCCAGCAGCGCATGAACTTTCGCGCCCAGCACAATCGCCTGCCCACCGCGCGGGCTGGCTCCATAGCGTACGTACTGCCGCACGGATTCAGGAGCGTTCTCGCTGTCAGGATGCGTCGCGACAATCAACTGCGCGATAGTTTCCGACACATGCGACGCGATAGGAACCTGGCGCGCCAGATCACCCATCGCGACAATGCGCGTCCCATCCGCGACATGTTGCGCATACGGCGTTTCTGATCCTGTCGTGCGTCCCATAATCTCCACCAGTTCACTCGCAGACGGGAACAGCACATCCACCTTAAATAAGAAGCGGTCAAGCTGTGCTTCAGGTAGCGGATATGTTCCTTCCATTTCAAGCGGATTCTGAGTTGCCAGCACGAAAAAGGGCGGTGTCAGCGAATAGCGCTGGTTTGCCACCGTCACCGTTTTTTCCTGCATTGCTTCCAGCAGTGCCGATTGCGTTTTGGGTGTGGCCCGGTTGATTTCGTCCGCCAACACCAGATTCGCAAACACCGGTCCGGCCTCAAACCGAAAATACCGCCGCCCGTCTTCGCTCTCTTCCATGATATTCGTGCCCACAATATCAGCGGGCATCAGGTCGGGCGTGAACTGGATGCGCGAAAATTTGAGATCAAGCACATCCGACAGCGTGCGGATCAGCATGGTTTTCCCCAGCCCTGGCACCCCTTCCAGCAGCGCATGCCCCCCCGCGACAATGCACATCAACACCTGCCGCACCACCTGGTCCTGGCCGACGATAATTTTGCCGACCTCATGGACAATCGCTGACGCGGTTTGGTGAAAATCTTCTACACTGATTGGATCAGAAACAAGCGCATCACTCATCGAATCTTCCTTTACTGAACCGGAAAGGCGGGAATTGAGTACGTATTGCCCAGTTGATTCACAGCCTGTACGGTTGTCACCCCGGCAATCCCCGGCTTGACAATCATAAATCCGCCATTATTCGGATCAACCGGTTGGCTGGTGCCATCATCAAACAAAGTGGAAATCGACGTAACCGAAGCATCATCCACCCGCCCAAAAACCAGTGTGAGCGGCTGTTGGCCGGTGGGCAAAATTGGAATCGTTCCGTAGTGAGCTGCGACGTCGGCCTGCATACCACACACGCTGCCGCCCACATTCGGCACCCACGCCGCGCCATTATTGACCGCCAGCAGATACCCGGAACAAAGCTGACCGCTCGGATCGGTATACGAAAACCCAAGCAGTTGATCGGGAACCAATGCCTGGTCGTAGCTGATACGCAAATCGGGTGCGATCACGCCGCGACTTTGCAAAAATTGCTGCACCAGCGGCAGAAACGCCGATGGTGCGGGTGTGGCTGTCGCCGCGCCGCTGACATCAACCGTTGGTACGGCTGCCGGTGGTTGTCCAAAAGTTGGGGTCGGCGGCATAACGGCGTTAGTTGGTCCCGGCGTTGGTTTCTCTTCTACAGGTTTGATGCAGCTGGCGAGCAGCGCCAACAGCATGATCAGAATGCCCCATCGTCTGATGTTATACACGGCTTGTCCTGTCCGTCGTCACGAGTGTTAAGGCTCCAAAGATGAGAAGTAGTCGTGAATAATGTCGCGTTGGTCGAGCGGAATGCGACCACTCTCAAGCGCATTGCTGATAATGTTACGATAGCGGTTGAATACATTCAAGTAAGACATCGATGACTCGCCGCTGGGGTTCTCGCTGAATTCGCCTTCCTGCATGGGCACGCTGTCCCCTTCACCTTGTCCGACATCCAGCGTGGTATTGCTTTCGCCGCCAATAATACTCGACGCATTCGCTGGATCATATTCTCCCGGTTCGCCGCTGGTTTCCCCCGATGCATTATTGGACGGCATTTCCCCGCCGCCGTTATCAGGCAGACCAACGCCTGCCGTGTCATCGACTCCCGTACCGCCTTCGCCTTGTCCCGCGCTGGGAGCATTCACACCTCCCTCGCCTTCCTGCGTGTTGGGAGCGCCTTCAGCCGCGCCGGGTTGCCCTTCCCCGCCAGGAGCTTCCCCGCTTTGCGCTCCGCCAGTTTGTTGATCCTCTGACTCGCCCTCGCCGGTTCCTCCGGTGGCATCCGCTGGGGATTGATTCTCGGTGCTGCCTTCGGCCCCCTGCTGCGCCTGAGACTGTTCCGCTCCGGTTTCCTGCATACTGGAAGCCGCCTGCGGTTCCCCCTCGCCATTTTCACCGCTCTGTGATTCGCCGCTTTGCGCTTCGCCTTGTTGCTGCTCGGCGCTTTGCATTTGTGTTTGTGACTGCGCACCTTGTTGCGGGGTGAGCGCTTCGCCGCTGTTTTCCTGTCCGGTCCGAGCCAGTTCTTTTTGCCCTTCTTTAAGCTGCTGTTCGGCGGTTTGAGCGGCTTGTGCCATCTCCGACTCTTGAAGCTGCTGCTGCTGTTCGCGCATCATTTCAGCCGCTTCGCGCATCGCTTCCTGGGCCTTCTGTATATCCCCATCGCGCAAAGCCTCCGCCGCCTCACGCAGTTTTTCCGCCAGCGCCGGATTATTTTCTTCCAGTTGATCCGCCGCCGCCTCTAATCGATCCGCCAGCGCATTACGATCCGCTTCCGACAGATTATTTTGAGCAATATCGTCGGCTAGCTTTTCCATCTCGTCCGCCGCCGCGCTCAGATCCGGTTGTTGCAGCGCCTGGGCCAAACTCGCTGTCATTTCCGACTGGGCGAGTTCGCTCGCCGCCTGTTGGTAGGCTTCTTCCTGGTTGGCTGCCATTCCATCAGCCATCTCGCTCATGGCTTGCTCGGCCTGTGCCATCGCCGCCATCGCTTCCTGCTGCGAGATATTTTCCTGGTTCAAAATTTCCCGCGCCTCATTCAGCGGCTCACGCAGTGCTTGTTTTTCGGCCTCGGTCAGCGCATCATTCGCATCAATCTGCTCAACGGCATCAGCCAGATTTTGGGCTTGCTGATTGAGCGCCGCCTGCAAATCGCGCTTGGCTAGGATTTCACGGTCTTTCGGATTATCGCTGAGGATCAGAAAGGCAAACGCCCCCGCCATCACCAGCAGCATAACGATTTCCCGCCACGACACCACAAACACAGGCAGCAGCGCGGAAATATTCGTATTCGTCTTTTTGACAACGTTCACGGCATCCGACAGTTGGCGCTGGGCCAGTGGTTCCGGCACATGCAATGAGCCAGCCGAGACTTCGAGCGCTGTGCTTACTCGCTCTTTGAGCGCAAACCGTCGATCAAAATAGCGTGCCGCTGCCGCCGCCGAACGGGGCCAAATCCAAATGGTGCCGAGTGTTCCCGCCAGCAACACACCCGTTACCAATGCCGTAATCAGAACGATCTGGTTGGGCAGCAGCCAGGGCGTCAGTCGCGCAACAACAGCAATTGCCACGCCCCCACTGAACCCCGCCGTCAGTGCGCGCACGCCCCACACCAATGAGGTGCGCAGTCGCAGCCGTCGATCCCAGCGGCGAACTTCGCGGGTGAGATGCAAAGAGGTTTGTTGAAGCAGTACAGCGTTCATCGGCCTATAGCCTTTTACACTTCGACGCGATTCACGCGGCGCACGGACAGCCAGAAGAAAATCAACGTCAGTACCGAATAGATTATAATGAACGGTATCCAGGGCGAGATCAGCGTAATTTTCTCCCCACTACTTAATGTATACGGAAAAGTGCCGATAGTTTGGTAGTTCAGCAGCACATATTGGGTAAAAAGAGCCGTTGCTGCCGGGTTGATGCACAGAATTGCCCCTATAGTATAAAGCAAAATAACCTGTGCTGTTGTTGAGCCAAAGTCAAGTGATGGGCCTGCCACTAAAATCACAGTCCCCATGATCAGCGGTACCCCAAACGTAAAAAAGATCGCTGCGGAATAGGTCATCACGCTGGCGGAAAGTGTGCGGCAGGTTCGGGCCGAGAAATACAGGCCAATCGTACTGAACAACATCGCCGTGAACGCCAGGATCACGAACGAGAGAATAACCTCAGTTTCTGCCACCCCACCGAAGAAAAAGGCGATACTTTGCAGCGGTATGGCCGCCAGCAGCAGCAGCAGGACATACAACATGGAAGACAGCAGTTTGCCCAACACCAGCGAATAGGCAGGCAGCAGTGTCGTGCGTAGCAGATCATACGTCTGGTGTTCGCGTTCTCCGCTGATCGCCCCAGCGGTAAAAGCAGGCGCGATGAACGATACCAACAGCATTTCCACCGCCACGATTCCGCCAAACAGCGTTCGCCCAATCTCACCAATATTCACTTGCCCGCTGGTGCTCACTGACGACTCCGCCACCGCCACATAGATCAGCGAGGTAAACGCGCCCAGCATCAACAGGTATACCGTTAAAACGGTAAAGGCCCGCGCCCCCCGCATCCGGCCCCGCAGTTCTTTTAGCACCACTGGGTTATCCAACAGATGCCGGGCCAGCCGCTTGCGGGACGAGTCAGCGGATAAAGTCGAGCTGTCTGCCGTCATGACACAATTCCCTTGGTGGCTCGCATAAAGACTGCTTCCAGGTCGCGCGTTTCTTCCGAGAAATTCACCACAGGGATCTCACGGCTGGATAATGCCTTGAGCATCGCGCTGACTCCCGTATCATCTCCCGCAAAATCAACCCGGATGCGTTTCCGGCCATGTTCTTCCGCCAGATCAGTGATGCTTTGCACGCCTTCAATCGCTGTAATAACTTCTTTGGCCTCGTCTACGCGATCCAGCAGCGTGATGGTAATTTCACGCGTGGGCAGCAGTTGGCGGCGAATTTCGCCCACCGTTCCCTGAGCCACCAGTTGCCCGCTTTCGATGATTCCCAGGTGCGTACAAATTTCCGCCACATCAGCCAGAATATGCGACGAGAAGAAGATCGTTTTGCCCATGTTCGCCAGTTCCACCAGCAGTTCCCGAATTTCAATACGGGCGCGGGGGTCCAGTCCCGATGCCGGTTCGTCCAGAATCAGCACTTCGGGATCGTGCGCCAGTGTCCGCGCCAGGCTGAGCCGTTGTTTCATACCGCGACTCAGCTTTTCAACCATATCATCCCGGCGGTGTGTCAGATCAACCAGCGCCAGCAGATCGGTGATCAGCGCGGGGCGTTTGCGTTCCGGTATTTCATAGCAGGCAGCGAAAAAATCCAGGTATTCCCAGACCTTCATATCATCATACACCCCGAAAAAGTCCGGCATATACCCGATAGCCCGCCGCACCTCGCGCGGATATTCCGTGACCGAATACCCGGCTACCGAGGCGTTTCCGGCGCTGGGGGTGATCAAGGTCGTGAGAATGCGCATGGTGGTTGTTTTGCCCGCGCCATTCGGCCCCACAAATCCATAAATAGCACCGCGCGGCACCTGAAGCGAGAGATTATTGACCGCTATCAACTTCCCGTAGCGTTTGACCAGTTCTTTGGTTTCGATAATAAACTCTTGTGAAGCCATCCCTGTTATCCCTCAACCAATGCGCCGCGATAACCGACTTTGATATAGTCAAATTCATTATAGGCCTGGGTGCCATCCGAGGTAACACGCACCCTCACCGCATTTTCCGGTCCCAGATAATCCCCTGGGTTCGACACGACAATTCGATCCAGGTTTGGATCATACGGAATATTCACCCATACCTGATCATTCCAATCCCACAGCGAAATCACTAATGCCCCACGTCCCCCAAACCGGATATAGATTTCATCCACGGTCTTTAAACGCATCTCTGGCATCGGGCGAAACTGGAACGCCGCCTGGCGGTTTCCATCGACCCGCACCCCGGAAGCTAAATTCGGGGTGACATCAACCATCGTATTGGGATCGTCGAGTTCAGTTAAGGTCCACGTCGTGAGTCCCGGCGGAACTTCAACTATTGAAGATTCCGCTTCAATGGTGACAGGCAGTTCAAAAATGTAGAGTGTCGTATCTTCCTCGGTCTGGACCTTCCCCACCAGTTCCACATTGACCAGTGTTTTATCGGTCCAGGCGAATAAATACGCGCCTGCGCCGCGTCCCCCACTCAGGTCTGTATCATCGATCAACGATCCGAGCAGCCGGTACCGTTTGCGGATTTCCTGTCCTCGGTTATTGATCCCGGATGTCCCACAGGGGAACGGCTCATTGAGCATCACATCCAGGACAGTCGCCGAAAGCTGCTGGTTAAAACATCCCCACGAACGATACGAATAGGGGAGGTTATTGGTATAGTAGGGACCATACATGAGAACGTCCGAGGTTCCAATACCCAGCGCGCCCGGCTCTAGCGATCCCGCGATACTCGCCGTAATAATCGCCACCTGGCCGGGGCCGAGGGTTTCCGCCGAGCAGTCCCCGCCGGGTTCACCGCTCCCACACCGGACCAGATCGCGCCCAATTTGCAGTTCATCCAGCGGGACATTCCCGCTGCCATCTTTCACCGCGAACACAGCTGCTGTATCGCTGCTGCCAATTTCACGGCTTACCCCCTTGATCAGAAATACCGATTCGTTGAGCGTCACGCTGGACAGGTTTTTTATCCGCACTTCAATCGAAGGCGAAGGTGTATCATTCAAATGCCACACCGCCGCCGCCTCGATCAGCGGGGCCTCGGCATAGCCGTTTGTTACAAAGCTAGCGACAGTCCCGGCATCAATCGGCACATCTTCCGCCATAAACCGGGTTCCTTCCGTGATCGTAGCCGGACCGCTCAACCCGGTGCCAATTTCGGGCAGCGTGCGTAACATCATGCCCCGGTCAACCGCCGCTGTATACGCCGCGCGTCGTGGTGATTGAATGCCCAGCAATCCGGTGACGTGAGCTTGCTCGTTCCCCGGCCACACCCGTGCTACCGTCAGCCGGTTGACAATCGCCACATTCCCGCGCAGATTAAAGCCTACCGTGTAAGCCAGCACACTGAACAGCCCAATCAGAACAGGGATGGTCAGCCATGCCCATTCGCGCCGGTTCATCCGCCGCAGAATCATATAATTGAGCGGCCCAACCAACACAATATACAGCACCAAAAAACCACACAGTTGAATAAACGTCGGCAGCACCGCGTTGGAAGTCGTGAGGGTAGCTTCACGTGCCAGGTCCCAGTTTTGAATCCCCTTTGACCAGCTTGGCTGTTGGTTCACCGAAGATAGAAGCGTATGCCACAGCTCATTTTTGTCATTCCACGAACGCAGCGGTTCTTCATTTGGAGCCACCGCCAGAAAATCAACCACACCGCCGCCGTAACGCCATCGCACAATGATCGGCACGCCGTCGATCTCCAGCAGAGTCTGTGTGTGCGCCAGTGGCGTGCTTTGGGTTGCCAGAATCGTGTCATCCAGCGGCCCACGCGCAACTCGTAAATAAGTCGCCAGCGGAACTAGTGACTCAAGTTCAACCGTGCCTTCGGGCGTGACCGGTAGCAGCGGTTCCAGTCCAACCACTGTACCGCGCCACGAGTTTCCCCCGGCCACGATCAAATGCCCGCCGTTCATAACCCACTGTTGGATCGCCTGTGTGTCCAGCCCTACGGTATTAACATCGTAAAACAGCATCACATCTAATCCGCTCAGCGCATCCGCCAGCGGAGGAATATTTTCCATGGCCCAGTTTGCCTGGTGACTTCGCCCTGTTCCCAGCTTAACCGAGGTGAGATCAATTGCGCCCGATGCCGACTCCGTGACGACAGCATGCAAAATATCGCTTTGATTCGCCACATGGATGCTGCTGGATATGCTTTGCACAACATGTTGGTTCTGATCAACAATTTCAACTTGAACTTTTTGGGTGCTCGATTGTAAAGAAACGTACAAAAATATCTGTTGGCGGGCATCCCGGTTCAGTTCCAGCGGCGTACGGTAGGTCGTTTCCGACAAGCCGCTGACACCATCTGTCCGCACCCGAACTTCCCCGTTGATCGCATCTCCTTTATTTTGAATTGTGACCAGAACCGGAATCCAATGTCCTTCTCGAAAATACCCCGCATACCCCACCTGCACCGCGAGGCTGACTTGCCCTTGGCGCGGCGGCACAAAGCCCACCAGTCCCGGCACCAACACCACAATCCAAATGAGTAGAGCAATCCGTTTCACGTTAATTTATCCATCATTTGTTTTATTGTACGTAAGCAACACTGGTTTTCCTCATGCAATCAGCTACGTTTTCGCCACTACTGCCCTACTGTGGTGTGCGAGTGCCCCGCGTTGGTGTAAATGGTGGAGTGAGAGTGATGGCCGGCGGAATCCGGCGTGTGGCGGTTGGTGCGGGTGTTGGTGTGGCGGGCAGCGCCGGATAATCAGTGACAACCACCAGTTGGGCCGGATCAAAGTCCGCGCAGACAAAATCCTGGCGCGGCACCCATCCCCGTACTGGATTTTCCCCC